>NZ_CEYXRG010000016.1:0-73774 GCF_982940295.1 Leisingera sp. | reverse complement strand
GCCCGGCCAGCGTGCCCAGCAGCGCGCCGCGGCCGACCTTGGCGCCGCAGCCGCCGCAGAGGGGCTTGTCCCCCAGCGCCTCCTCCATGCCTTGCGTGTGTTCGGCCGGCAGGTCAGGCGGGTCCATCGCAGGCAGGTCGCGGAACTTCTCCATGAAGGCCTGGTCGATCCTGTCCTTCCAGCTCCACATCATCGGCCCCGCCAGTGTGGTGCCGAAACGCTCCCCCAGTGCTTCCTTGGAGCCCATGGAGATCAGTTTCAGGTAGTCCTTCTGCGGGCGGTACTTGCGCAAGGGATCTCCGGTCAGGAGGCCGCGCAGGTTGTGGCAGAGCACCGGGGCCTGGCGCACCGCATAGACGCCGGCCTTGGGGCGCGGGGCGAAGTCCATATGGGCGCAGTCGCCCGCGGCAAAGACATTGGCGGCGGAGGTTTGCAGGGTTTCACCCACCCGGATGAACCCGTCCTGAAGGTCAAGCCCGCTGTCTGCGAGCCAGCCGTAGGGGCGGGCGCCCGCGGCGCCGGTGGTGAAATCCGACAGGACCTCGCGCCCGTCCTGCAGGACGATATAGCCGTCCTCGATCCGCTCGACCGGCGCGTTCTCCTCCAGCCGGACGCCTTGTTCCACCAGGGCGCGCAGGAGCTTGCGGCGGGCGGTGTCCCCGATGGCGCGCAAGGCCTGGTCGCTGTCGATCAGCCTGGCCTGGGCCAGGCGGCCGCGGGATTTCAGGGCATAGGCCATGGCCATGATCAGCTCCGCGCCGGCAACCCCGCCGCCGATCACCGCGGCATGGGCGGGGCCGCTGCCTTCGCGGAAGGCGGCCCACTGCGCGGCGAAGCGTCCCAGCGGCTTGGCCGGGATGCCGTGCTCGGCAAAGCCCGGCAGGTCCGGCATGGCGGAGGTGATGCCGACATCGATCGAGGCCACGTCATAGGCAATCGGCGGGCGGCCCGCCACATGCACCAGCTGGGCTGCGGTGTCGATATGCTCTGCCGCGCCCAGCACCACGCGGGCGCCTGCAAAACGCGCAAGGCGCACCAGGTCGATGTCCAGCTCCTCGCGCGCGTAATGGCCTGCAACAAAACCGGGCAGCATGCCGGAATAAGGTGCGGAGGGACCCGGGTTGATGACCGTCAGCCGTGCGCCGGGCAGGGGCCGCATGCCCCATTTGCGCAGCACCAGCGCGTGGGTGTGGCCGCCGCCGATCAGTACCAGATCGCGGGTGAGCGGCAATCGCGAAGGTTCCATATGCTGTCCTGCCTCTGCGGCGGGCCGGCCCCGGCGGGGCGGCTGCGCTTATTGCGCGGCGTCCGGGCGGCCTGCGGTTCTCTGTTCCTCGTCCTCCGGCGTGTCATGGGTGGCCCAATGGTCATCCTCGCCCGCCGGGGGCATGGTTTCGCGGGTTTCTTGCCGGTGGATGTGCACCTTGGCAATGAAATTCGCGGTGATTGGCGCGGTCAGGAACAGGAACATGGTGATCATCAGCTCATGCACCGAGACATATTCCTCGAACACTGCCGCATGCAGCAGCGAGGCCAGCAGCACCCCGCCGACGCCCAAGGTGGTGGCCTTGGTCGGCGCGTGCAGGCGCGACATCGGATCGTCGAGCTTGATCAGCCCATAAGAGCCGACAATGCCGAAGATCCCGGCGATAACCAGGAAGGCGGCAACAAGGAATTCAAACAGGCTTGCCATCTTTCCCCCTCACTCGATGATGTTGCCGCGCAGGATGAAGCGCGCGTAGGCCACGGTGGAGACAAAGCCGAGCATGGCGATGATCATCGCCGCCTCAAAGAACATCTCGGTCCCCAGCGCCATGCCGTAAAGCACCATAAGCGCGATGGCGTTGATGAACATGGTATCGAGCGCCAGGATGCGGTCGGCGATATCCGGGGCGGTGACGACCTTCCACAGGTTCATCAGCATCGCCAGGGCGAAACAGGCAAAGGCGAAATAGGCAGCGTTTTCGATCATTCGAAAATCTCCATCAGCCGGCGCTCATAGCGCTGTTTGATCTCGTCGCGCACCGCGTCCGGGTTGGGCGCGTCCAGGCAGTGGACCAGAAGCGCGTGGCCCTCGTCCGAAACATCCGCCGACAGGGTGCCGGGGGTCATGGTGATGGTGCCGGCCAGGGCGGTGATCGCCTCGGGCGTTTTCAGGTCCAGCGGGATGGTGATCCAGTTGGGGCGGCGGTCGGCGTTGGGTTTGAACAGCACGATCCGGGCCACGATTATATTGGCCTGAATGATGTCCATCAGAACGACCAGGACGTATTCCGCGATCTTCAGCGGTTTGCTGAGCCGCGGCCGGTTGGGCCAGTAGGGCTGGGTGAAAAACGGGATCAGCACCCCCAGCATAAAGCCGAAGAGCAGCGAGTTCAGCGACCATCCGTTGACAAGCAGCAGCCAGGTGAGGGTCAGCAGCAGTGTGAGCAATGGGTGCGGCAGCAGCCGCCGGAACAGTTTCATTTCTCCTCCTCCCCCAGCACGGTACCGATATAGGCTTCAGGCGCAAAGAGCTGCGCAGCGGTGGCCTCGGCATAGCGGGTGGCGGGGCCCGCAAAGACGGTGAGCGCCACAAGCCCTGCCAGAAGCCCGAAGCACGCGACAAACGGCAGCGGTGCCGGTCTGGAGGCCAGATCTTCCACAGGGGGCTCCTCACTGGTGCCGGTGTTCTCCTGCGGCAGGCCGTGGCCTTTCCAGAACAGCAGCGAGCCTGCGCGCGCCATGCCGATGATGGTGATCAGCGACCCGATCAGGATCACCGCCCAGATCCAGGTGGCGAGTTCGGAGCCGCGGGTGGCATCGAGCACCAGCAGCTTGCCCAGGAATCCCGACAGCGGCGGCATCCCCGCCAGCGCGATGGCGGCGGCAAAGAACAGCGCCGAAATCAGCCCGGTCTGCGGCATCGGCAGCTGCGGCAGGATCCAGCCGCCCTGCCGCTCCATCACCAGGTCGGCAACCAGGAACAGCAGCGCCGCGGCCAGGGTGGAATGCACCAGGTAGTAAAGCGCGGCGGCGGTGGCGGTCTGGGTGAACAGCGACACCGCAATCAGAAGCGTGCCCATTGAGGCGATAGCGCCAAAGGCAGCCAGGCGGCCGATCTTGTTGGAGCCGAGCACCCCGACCGCGCCTGCAATCAGCGTCAGCAGCGCGGCGGGCAGCAGCCAGCTTTCGGTCAGCCCGGAGGTGGCCTCGACCTCAGGGCCGAAGACCAGCGTGTACATGCGCAGGATCGAATAGGCGCCGACCTTGGTCATGATGGCAAACAGCGCCGCCACCGGCATCGGCGCGTTGGCATAGGCCGAGGGCAGCCAGAAATGCAGCGGCAGCAGCGCTGCCTTGATGGCAAAGACCAGGAGCAGCATCACTGCACCGGCCCGCAGCAGGGCGGTATCCTCGGCCGGGATCTGCGCGACTTTTACGGCGAGGTCCGCCATGTTCAGCGTGCCGGTCACCGAATAGAGCGTGCCGAGCGCGAACAGGAACAGGGTGGAGCCCAGCAGGTTGAACACCACATACTGGACGCCCGCCTGAAACCGGCGGGTGCCGCCGGAATGGATCATCAGGCCGTAGGATGCGATCAGCAGCACCTCGAAGAAGACAAACAGATTGAAGGCATCGCCGGTCAGGAAGGCGCCCATGATGCCCATCAGCTGGAATTGAAACAGCGCGTGGAAGTTGCTGCCGCGGGTGTCCCAGCCGGAGCCGATAGCATAAAGCAGCACCGGCAGCGCCAGCAGCGAGGTCAGCACGATCATCATCCCCGACAGCCGGTCCAGCACCAGCACGATGCCAAAGGGCGCGGGCCAGTCGCCGAGCTCATAGACCTTTACGGTGCCGTCCGCAGCCTGGGCGGCCAGGGCCAGGGCAACGCCGGCCAGCAGCACCGCGCTGGCGACCGAGAAGATCCGCTGCAGGTCCAGGTGGTGGCGCAGCACCATGATGATGAAAGGCGCAACCAGGGCAGGCAGCACCACCGGCGCGATCAGAAGGTGCTCCATCATGCGTCCTCCCCTGCGCCTTCGGGCTCTGCGGGCAGGGCGGTGCGGTCATCACGCGACGACAGGAAGGCCCCAAGCGCGATCATCACCACCACCGCGGTCATGCCAAAGGAGATCACGATAGCAGTCAGCACCAGCGCCTGCGGCAGCGGATCGGTATAGACCACCTCCTCGTACTTGTTGAGGATCGGCGGTGCGGCGGTCATCAGCCGCCCGGAGGCAAACAGGAAGACGTTCACCGCATAGGTGATCAGCGACAGGCCCAGGATCACCGGGAAGCTGCGGCGGCGCAGGATCAGGTAGATGCCGGCCGCAGTCAGGATGCCCACGGCCGAGGCGACGAGAAGTTCCATGCTTATCCCTCCGTCCCGGTCTTGGCCGCGTCCTCGCGGGCCGGGTTGATGTCCATCGCGTGTTCAGAGCTGATCCCCGGCTGCCAGGCAAAGCGCGACAGGCTTTCCAGTGCCAGCAGCACCGCGCCCACAACCGCCAGGAAGACGCCGAGGTCAAAGAGCGCGGCAGTGGCCCACTCGAACTCCTCCAGCGGAGCCCAGTGGATATAGCCGAAGGCGCTGGTCAGGAACGGCATCCCGTTGAACCAGGCGCCCATGCCGGTGGAGGCGGCAATCAGCACGCCGGAGCCGATGATGGCGTGGTAGGGATAGCGCTGCCGCTCGGTCGCCCAGGCAAAGCCCGAGGCCATGTACTGCATGATGATCGCAATTGCTGCGACCAGGCCGGCAATGAAGCCGCCGCCCGGCAGGTTGTGGCCGCGGAAGAAGATGTAGGCCGCCACCATCAGCGCCAGCGGCATCATCACCCGGGTTGCCACCACCATCATCAGCGGGTGGCTGTCGCCCGCCTGGGGAAGGTCCGGCTCGCGGTTCAACAGGTAAGCACGCACGCGGGAGCCCAGCACCGCCTCGGTCAGGGCAAAGATCACCATCGCGGCGATCCCCAGCACGATGATCTCGCCAAAGGTGTCATAGCCGCGGAAGTCGACCAGGATCACGTTCACCACATTGGTGCCGCCGCCGCCCTTGTAGGAGTTGGCGAGGTGGAAATCCGAGATGGTCGGGAAGGCAAAATCGCGCATCAAGAGCGCATAGATCAGCCCGCCTGCGCCCAGGCCCGCGACCACCGAAATGGCGCCATCGCGCACACGGGTCAGCACCGGGGTTTCGACCGGGGTTTCCTTGGGCATGAAGTTCAGCGCCAGCAGCATCAGGATGATGGTCACCACCTCGACCGAGATCTGCGTCAGCGCCAGGTCCGGCGCCGAGAGGTAGTTGAACGACATCGACACCACCAGGCCGATCACGCCGATCAGCACCAGCGACAGCAGGCGGTTGCGGTGCTTCACCACGATGAACAGCGTTGCAACAACCAGGGCGAACCAGCCGGTCACCGGCAGCAGGCCGGGTTCCTGCAAGCTGCGTGTCGGCGCGCCCAAAGTGCCGCCGCGATAGGCCAGGTAGGCAATCACCACGGTAAAGGTAACCATCACCGCGGAGTAACGGGTGAGGGCACCGTTATGCAGCCCGCCGGTCACTGCCTGGCTGAGGCGCGTGAAGGCGCCGATAAGGCCCTCAAAGATCACCTTGGCCTCGGGCCGCGGGGCCGCATCCCAGGCGCGGGCCAGCGGTTTATGCAGCGCCAGCAGCACCGCACCGCCGATCACCGCAAAGATCGACATATACAGCGCCGGGGTCAGCCCGTGCCACAGTTTGAGCGAGTAATAGGGCAGCTTCTCGCCGCCGATCACCGCGCTGGCGGCGGTGGCCACCATCGGGCCTGCGATCTTGGCCGAGGCAAGGCCGATCACCACCACCAGCAGCACCAGGAAGGCCGGGCCGATCCACATGCCGGTGTTGGGGTCATGCGGGTGGCCGGGGTAATCCTCGCGCTTGGGGCCGAGGAACACATGGGCGATGAAGCGGAAGGAATAGGCCGCCGAGAACACCGCGGCTGCCGTGACCAGTGCGGGCACGATCAGGTGCGAGCCGTTCCAGATGGTGTGGGAGGCTTCCTCCAGCATCATCTCCTTGGACAGGAAACCGTTCAGAGGCGGAACTCCCGCCATCGACAGCGCTGCCACCGTGCCAATGGTGAAGGTGACAGGCATCAGGTGGCGCAATCCGCCAAGGCGCTTGATGTCGCGGGTGCCGGCCTCATGGTCGACGATGCCCGCGGTCATGAACAGCGCCGCCTTGAAAGTGGCGTGGTTGATGATGTGAAAGACCGCGGCGACCGCGGCGAACTTGGTGCCAAAGCCCAGCAGCATGGTGATCAGGCCCAGGTGGCTGACGGTGGAAAACGCCAAAAGCGCCTTGAGGTCATCCTTGAACAGCGCAATCACCGCACCGATCAGCATGGTCACTAGGCCGGTGGTGGCGACGATGTAGAACCATTCAGGCGTGCCTGCCAGAACCGGCCACAGCCGCGCCATCAGGAATAGCCCGGCCTTCACCATGGTGGCGGAGTGCAGGTAGGCCGACACCGGCGTCGGCGCGGCCATCGCGTGCGGCAGCCAGAAGTGGAAGGGGAACTGCGCCGATTTGGTGAAGGCGCCCAGAAGGATCAGGATCAGCGCGGGCAGATACAGCGGCGAGGCCTGTATGGCCTCCTTGTTCTGCAGGATCACGCTGAGGTCATAGGAGCCTGCGATATGGCCCAGGATCAGCATCCCCGCAATCATCGCCAGCCCGCCGGAGCCGGTGACGGCCAGCGCCATCCGCGCGCCTTGGCGGCCTTCGGGCAGATGCTTCCAATATCCGATCAGCAGGAAAGAGCTGAGCGAGGTAAGCTCCCAGAACACCAGCAAAAGCAGGATGTTGTCGGACAGAACGATACCGACCATGGCGCCCTGGAACAGCAGCAGATAGCTGTAGAACTGCCCCATCGGATCTTCGCGCGAGAGGTAAAACCGGGCGTAGAGGATGATCAGCAGGCCGATCCCGAGGATCATTGCCGCAAACAGGAAGCCCAGCCCGTCGAGGAAGAAATGGGCGTTGAGGCCAAGGGCGGGCAGCCAATCCACTGCGGCAAATACCGTGTCGCCGCGGAAGATGGCCGGGATATGCAGCATCAGCCCGGTGAAGGCGAGGAATGTGGTCAGCCCGGCGGCTGAAGCTGCGGCATTGCGTCCGGCGCGGATCAAAAGCGCTGGGAAGACGGCTCCGAGAAAGGGCAGGGCCGCAATCAGGAAAAGGGACACGTGCAGGTCTCCTGTCGGGTTGGCGCGTCGTTATTTTTTGGTCCAGTGCTAAGCAATTTTTCAGCCCAGAACCACCCCCGCCGCCCCTGATACGGTAAGAATGCCGCAGCCCCGGGACGGAATTGATACTATTGTTGCGCCTATATTTGGGGGCTGCGCGCGCAATAACAAGAACTTGACTGTCCGAAACCCTCCATTTCTGGTGATTGGAAAGCTTCAAGCTGCTAGATCTGGGGGCAGGACCACGGCCCAGTGGCGGCAAGCGGAGATGCGGAGGCCAAATGCCCGGAGCACAGGCGGATACTGCAACCCTGACGCGGCGGCTGATGCTGCTGGGCGGCGCGGCGGCCGCAGGCGGCTTTGGCTACTGGTGGCACCGCAGGCAGCCGCCTCCGCATGACCAGCCGCGGCTGAGCGCGGCAGAGGCCTTTGCCGCGGCCCGGGACGGCGGCATCATCCTGGTGGACATCCGCACGCCGCAGGAATGGCGCGCGTCGGGGGTGCCCGTGGGCAGCCACCAGATCGATATGCGGCGCGAAGATTTCCTGGCCGCCTTACAGGCGGTGGCGGGGCCGGACCGGGCCGTTCCGCTGGCGCTGATCTGCGCCCGGGGCGTGCGCTCGGCGCGGATGACGCTGGCGCTGGCGGAGGCGGGCTTCACCAATGTGATCGACGTCCCCGAAGGCATGCTGGGCTCTGCCGCGGGTCCCGGGTGGATTGCAGGCAACCTGCCGGTGGCCCGGTGGCAGGGGTGATCCGAGGTCTGGGCGCGGGCGCCACGGCTGCGGCGCTGTTTGCGGCATGGGCCAGCGGGGCGGCCGCGGGCTGCAGCGCGGAGCCGGAGCCCTGCGCGGTGGAAGACGGCCGCTATCACATCGTGCTGCCGGAGGCGTCCGCTGCGCCGCTGCCGGTGGTGATGTTCCTGCACGGCTACGGCGGCAGCGGTGCGCAAGTGCTGAAGAACGCGGCGCTTGTGCAGGGGCTTACGGCACGCGGCTACGCAGTGATTGCACCGGAGGGCCGCAAACGCGGCGGCACCGGGCCGCAGAACTGGGGCTTCGGCCCTTTTGATGAAGGCCGGGACGAAGGCGCGTTCTTTGCCTCGGTGCTGGCAGATGCCTCGGGCCGGTTTGGCACGTCCCGGGCGCAGACCGTCCTGGCCGGGTTCTCGGCGGGAGCTTTCATGGTCCATTACCTGGCCTGCCGCGACTCCGGGGCCTTTGCCGCCTATGCGCCGCTGTCGGGTGGCTTCTGGCGGCCGCAGCCGGAGCGCTGCGAGGGGCCGGTGCGGCTGTTGCAGGTGCATGGCTGGCGCGACGAGGTGGTGCCGCTGGAAGGCCGTGTGCTGGGCGGCGGGCGCTGGGAGCAGGGCGATGTCTTTGCCGGGCTGGAACTGTGGCGGCAGGCCAATGGCTGCACCTCTCATGCGCCGGACAGAGCATGGAGCGAAGACGGCCTGCTGCGCCGCCGCTGGGACTGCGGGCCGGGGGCGGATATCGAAATGGTGCTGTTTGACGGTGGCCATACGGTGCCAAAGGGCTGGGCGGGCTGGATGGCGGATTGGTTCGAGAGTGAACCGGCTGTGCGCTGAATATCCCGTAGCGCCCGGTCCGGGCCGCGGTCTCCCGCCCCTTTGCCCGTAAATCAGAGATTTCCGTCAAAGCGTTGGGCCCGGCAGCGCGCCCTTGCGGGCGCGCTGCTGTGGTTCTGCGATGGCGGCGGAGTGCCCTTGGACAGGCGGTTGCGGTTTTACGCAACAGCGCCGCGCGTCAGCGCGGCGCCGGGCCCAAGGCTGCCAAGGATGTCCCGGCGCAGCCGGGGTATCCTGGTGGCGCGGGAGACTTTCCCCTGCGATCCGGGCTTACTCCGCCGGGGTGCCGCGGACGGGGCTGCCGTCCAGCAGCGCCTTCAGCTCGGCGCGGGCGGCGCGGGCGGCGCGGGTGATCTGGGGTTCGGTGAACTCCTCGCGCGTGGCCATCCAGTGGCGGATGCGGTTCACGGTCTTGACCCCGGACAGCGCCGACAGCGGCACCGCCAGAACCAGGGACAGCGCAATAGGGGCCAGCCACAGTGACACAGTGCCCGTGAGGATTCCGGCCCAGAGCGCAACGCCGCTGACAGTTTCCAGCGCGTGGCAGGTGAGCAGCGTGCGCAAGGAGTAGCTGCCGCCGTCGCGGGCCTGGGGCGCCCAGCCGCGCTGCAGGCCAAGGGCGGTGCGGAACACCGCGATCATCTGCTGCACCATCAGGATCGGCGCATAAAGGATCGCGAGCATCACCTCGGACAGGAAGGACAGCGCGAAATGCACCGGGCCTCCGTATTCCGAGAACCGGCTGCCGGTCAGCGGCAGAGCCGCAGCCGCCAGGATCTTGGGGGCCAGCAGCATCGCGTAGATCAGGATGATCACCAGCACGTGCTTGGGCTCCGACATATCCGGCCAGTTGGGGCGGAACGGGTTGGCCTCGCTGAAATAGCTGATGACGGACGCCTCTTCGCTGCGGCCGATGATGGCCCAGAGGACCAGCAGCGCAAACCACACCGGTGCCATCAGGTAGCCGATCGCGCCTGCAAACAGGTGGAAGCGGGAGATCGCGCGGAAGCCCTTGGCGTGCAGCAGGTTCAGGTGCTGCAGGTTGCCCTGGCACCAGCGGCGGTCGCGCAGGATGTGGTCGATCAGTGTGGCCGGAGTTTCCTCATATGATCCGCGGATGCGGGGCAGGAAGCGCACCGACCAGCCGGCCCGGCGCAACAGGCCGGCCTCGACAAAATCATGGCTCATGATCAGCTTTTCACCGCCGCCGAAGCGCGAGCGCAGGAGCGGAAGGCCGGCACAGGCGGCAAAGGCACGGGTGCGGATGATGGCGTTGTGGCCCCAGTAGTTGCCCTCATGCCCGGCCCAGCGGGCCAGGCCCTCGGCCAGCGCGAGGCCATAGACGCCATTGGCGAACTGCTGCATGCGGCCAAAGACCGACTGTGCGCCAATGAGCTGCGGATAGCTTTGGATCAGGCCGGCGCTTGGATCGCGGGCCAGCGCATCGGCAAGGCGGGCAATGGCGCGGCCGGTCATCAGGCTGTCGGCGTCCAGCACCAGCATCGCCTCATAGCCTGCGCCCCAGCGGCGCACCCAGTCGGAGATATTGCCGACCTTGCGGCCTTCGTTGTCGGCGCGGCGGCGGTAGTAGAGCTCAGCGCCTTCGGGCAGCATGGTGCGCAGCGCCTCGACGCTGGCGCGCTCCTGTTCGGCAATCGCGTCGTCGCGGGTGTCGGACAGGATGAACATCGCGTATTCATGCTGGCCGCCGCGGCCGTGCAGCTCTTGCAGCATGGTCTGGGCGTTGCCCAGCACATACCAGGGCACTTCGTTGTAGACCGGCATCAGCAGCGCCACCTTCATCGGGCGCGCGGGGCCGTGGGCCACGGTCTTTTCCCGGCGCGACAGGCCGTAAAGGCCCAGCAGCACAGTGGAGACGGTGAAGGCGATCCAGAAGAAGTTGAAGGCGATCAATGCGAGCAGAACGGCTTCCAGCACGGAAAAGCCATCATCGGCGAACCAGCCCTGCATCACCCAGGTGAGCACACCCGTGGCGGCCATCGCCGGCGAAAACGCCAGCAGGCGCCACAGCGCCACCTGGCGGGGCGCAGCGTCGCCGGGGGCGGCGGCGTCCCTGAAGTCCTTGCTGAAATCCTGCTCCGGCATCGCCAGCGGCTGTTCCGGGGGCATAAGATCACATGTGGTCATGCGGTCCATGTTCATGCGGTCCACCTGTAAAGCCAGACCTCGGAAGCGGGGCTGCCGTCTTTCCTGAGCTGGGCGCGAAGTTCAACGTGATCCTGATCGCCAGGATCGAAGTAGAAGGCGAGACGCAGGCCGCCGGTTTCCGGGTTGCGCTGCAGCACGCCTTCGCTGGTCGCCACATGGGGAGAGTGAATGTGCACGTCAAGGGTCTCGGGCCCGTCCTCGAACAGGGGATGGGCGTCAAAGTCGATGGTGACGATCCGGCCCGGCCCGCCAAAGATCCGGGCACCCTCGGCGGTGTCGATCACCCGCGGCATCGGCAGCACCGGCTCCTCGCCCCAGGTGAGGCGGTAGCTGAGGCTGATCTCCGATCCGGCGGCATAGGGCTCGCGCGGGCGCCAGTAGGCAACAGTGTTGTCGTAGATTTCCTTGTCGGCGGGGATTTCCACCAGGGTGACGGCACCCTTGCCCCAGTCCTCCTTGGGTTCCACCCACAGGCAGGGACGGTTGTGGTAAAACGCTTCCAGGTCGTTGAAATCCGACAGCTTGCGCGACCGCTGCATCAGGCCGAAGCCGCGCGGGTTGTCATCGACGAAGGACGAGACCTGCAGCCGCGTGGGGTTGGCCAGCGGCCGCCACAGGGTTTCGCCGTTGCCGTTGACCACCAGCAGGCCGTCGCTGTCATGGACGGCCGGGCGGAAGTCGTCAAAGCGGTTGCGGTTGGTGGCGTCGAACAGGAACATCGAGGTGAGCGGCGCAAGGCCCGCGTGGTTCAGGTCCTCGCGGGCGAACAGGGTCGCCTCCACCTCCATCACCGTGCTGCTGCCGGGGGTGATGGTGAACCGGTAGGCGCCGGTAACGGAGGGCGAGTCCATCAGCGCGTGCACCACCATGTGGCGCTGGCCGGGGGCAGGGGCCTCCAGCCAGAATTCGATGAACTCGGGGAACTCTTCGCCTTCGGGATCGGCGGTCTTGAGCGCCAGGCCGCGGGCCGACAGCCCGTAGGCGTTGCCGATGCCGATGGCGCGGAAATAGCTGGCCCCCTGGAAGACGCAGAACTCGGTCTTCTGGGTGGGGTCGTCCAAAACGGTCCGCAGGCGCAGGCCGGAATACCCGAGGTGGCCTTCGGTTGTCAGCTCTGGTGCCTTGTCGGTCTTGTCAAACAGCGACAGGTCAAAGGCCACGGGCTGCGCCAGCCCGCCGGTCACGGTGTTGATCTGAACCGCACGCGGGAAATAGAGCCCGGGCAGGAAGAAATCGACGTTGTAGCTGCGGTCCGTCTTGGACCACAGCGCGTCCTTGCTGCGGAACCAGCGCGCCTTGTAGTCGTCATAGGACTGGTCCAGCCAGTCCTGCGGCACGGCCGGGCGTTCGGCATAGTCTTGTGCGGCCAGCGCGCGGGCCTTGGCCACCACCACGTCGCGGCTGAAGGGCTCGGCGTCGCTGGCCAGCCCGGGCAGCGCGGACAGGGCGGTGCTGCCAAGCGCGGCAGCCAGAAAGGTACGGCGGGAAAAAGAGCTCATTTCTTGGCTCTCCAGGGTTGTGACTTGAACCAGGCAGCGCAGTAAGCGCAGCCAATGATTAGGAAAAATCCAATAAGATTGGCGAATGCCGTGGTCATAACCGCGCGGTCGGTCTGGTCAAGCGCAAAGCCGATGAAGCGGGCCAGCGCCATCGAAAACACGAAGACCGCAAGCGATTGCTGGCCGACTTTGGTCACGACCTGCAACAATACGCCCCAAATTCTTGCAGCCAGTGATTGGCCGGTGGCAATCAGCCGCTTTCCACCCTCGCCGGCGGCAGCCCAGCCCAGATAGGCGAGCGACAGGAAGTGGGTATAGCGCAGCAGGCCGAAGTCTGTTTTTTCGCGCCATTCGCTGCTCGGCTTCCAGGTTTCACGGATGGCATCGGCCAGGTCCATGTTCCAGTACTCGACCCAGCCCAGCACCTTCCCGGAGCCGAAGGGCGCGGAGAAAATGACGAAACCGGCGGCGAGCACAACCAGCACCTTGGAAACCGGCGGCTTGGGCAGCCAGCCCTTCATGAAGGCAAAGCCGGTGAAGAACAGCAGCTGCCAGCCGAAGGGGTTGAAGAACCACTCGCGGTCGGACCACGGCTCTGCCGGCAGCGAGACGCCGTTGGGGCCGAGGCCGAGAATGTAGGGGTTGGCGGTCAGCCAGATCAGCACGGACGCCATCGCCACGGCCCACACCCCGGCCTTCTCCAGCCCCATCATCAGCGGCATCAGCAGCAGCACCACCAGATACATCGGCAGGATGTCGAAGTAGTTGGGGACATAGGTCAGGGTGAAGATGCCGGTGAGCTGCTGCACGGTGTTGTTGAAGAACCAGTGCAGGTTCAAGGAGCCGATATAGCTCTTGTCGAAGCTGCCATAGAGGTCCAGTGCCGCCATTGATGCGGCAAGGAAGAAGAACAGCCCGATATGGGCCCAGTAGACCTGCCAGCAGCGGTAGGCGACGCGGGCAGTGCCCAGCCACCATCCCTGGCGGTCAAAGGAGCTGCCGAAGGCGATGGCCGAAGCCATGCCGGAGCAGAAGACAAAAATCTCGGTTGCATCGGAAAACCCGAACCGCGCCGGGATCCATCCCGCCCAGCGGTTGCCCGGGATATGGGCTGCCAGGATGATGAACATGGCGATGCCGCGGTAGAAGTCGAGCCGCGGGTCGCGCACGCGCGTCTGGACCGCCTGCGGCGGGGGCACTGCGCGGTTGGCGGCAGCTGGGTCTTTCTGAGGCCCGGGAAAGGGCGCAACGCTGGACATCTGTGGTTTTGGTCCTTGAGGGTCTTATTCGGCAGGTACGCTTTTGGCCCCGGACGGATCCCGGGCCTCGGCAATCAGGGTGCGGCGGGCAAGCGCATAGTTGTCCTCTGCGCCGCCCCGCTTGGCGCGGCGGTCATCAAGGATTGCTTCGACTTCGTCAAGCTGGCCTGAGCGGATTCCCGCGTCTATGGTTATGCGTTCAAAAACATCGCGTTGCGCGTGGCTGCCGCCGGCCAGCTGCAGGGTGGCGCGGGCTGTGGATAAGTGGTTGAAAGCGGCCTTGTAATTACCGTCTCCGAAGGCTTCCAGCCCGTCCGCGGCGGCGCAGCCGGGGTCCGCCATGCGCGCCCGCGCCTCGGTGCCGCCGCGTTCCGCATCGGCGTGAATCCGCTGCACCAGCCGGTGAGCGTCTTCCTTGCGGTGCCCGGTCAGGGCCAGCAGATAGTGCAGATCGGCAAAAATCAGGCTGCCGTCCTCGGTCCGGGCGGCACAGAGATTCGCCAGCTCCTCCCAGCGGCTGCCCACGTCCACCCCCTCCAGCTCCAGCCGCGACAGCAGCGAGGTCGCGTTGGAGATGTCGCGGTAGTCGTCTGTCCGGTCCTTGCGCACCTCGGTGTCATAAAGCGCGATGGCCTCATCCATCTGGCCCAGGTCCAGATGCATCAGCGCCTTGTGCCACCAGACGTGATAGCGGAAGTTGTTGCAATGCGCCCAGGCTTCCTCGCGGCCGTGCAGCCAGTCGAGCCCGGCCTCGGCGTTGCCGGTCATGTCATGCACATGCGCCACGGCGTGCAGGCCCCAGGCATCATCCGGCGCCATCCACAGCGCCTGCCGGCCGGCATTGGCGGCGCGCTCATAATCGCCGGTTTCCTCCAGCGCAAAGGAATGGCAGCCCAGCAGGTAACCGCGGCCCGCATGGTCCGGCGCGTAGGCCGGCAGCACCCGCTCGATCGAGGCGCGCATCCCTGCGGGATCGCCCATGATAAAGCGGATGCCGTGGCTGAGTTTCATCGCCAGGGTGTCCTGCGGGCAGACGTCCAGCACCTCTTCCATCCGCTGGATCGCCAGGGTGGGGCGGCCGGCCAGCCAGTTTTCCAGCGCATCCACATATTTGCGCTCACGCGGCAGGGCGCCCTCGTAACAGGCCTTGGCATCGCGCAGCGCTTCGCGCGCAGCCGGCACCAGCTCAGAGCGCCCCAGCATCAGCAGCGACAGCCCCTTGATCGCATGGCCCAGGGCAAACTCCGGCGCGGCCTTCAGCACCGCGCCCAGGTGATCCGCGGTCACGG
This sequence comes from Leisingera sp., assembly GCF_982940295.1. Taxonomy (NCBI): domain Bacteria; kingdom Pseudomonadati; phylum Pseudomonadota; class Alphaproteobacteria; order Rhodobacterales; family Roseobacteraceae; genus Leisingera; species Leisingera sp. The sequence goes on along the minus strand of NZ_CEYXRG010000016.1, from coordinate 58,749 downwards.
CTGCGTGGGACAGAACTCCCAGCTGCACGGCGTTCCAATTCTGCTGTGCGGCTGCATCGGTCAGGCTGCTGTCTTGGCCGAAGATATCATGCGTCATGAGAGTCCAATCATTGTTCTGAATCGAGCGCAGTGTCTGTGTCCTGCTGAACAGTAGGCCATAGGATTGGCCCGGGCGAACCCTGCTCGCGGTTTGGTGATAGCCTGTGTGCGCCTGGCCGGAAATTTCACCGGATGTGTAGGTTTTCCGGGCAAATTTCTGCAAGAGGCGCGGTCAGCAGCCGGCAAATACCGCGCTGTTTTGGCGGTGATTTGCCGGAAACTGTAACACTTGGCAGAAAGCTGCCGCGGTTCTGCCTGCTCAAGACCCGTCGAAGGGCGAGTCGGACCCCAGCAGCTCCTCCGTGCCTTCGCCGCAGCGGGGCGGCGCGTGCCGGTATGTCACCGGCGTGCGGGAGAAATTCAGCGGGTTGCCCAACAGCTTGACCGGACCGGCGGCAGTGTCCATCCCGATGGCCATATTGCGGGCTTCGACCTGGCCGGTGGCAAACAGGGTCTCCAGGTTCTGCACCGGACCGGCAGGCACCTTGCGGGCCTCCATGGCGGCCAGAACCTCATCCGTGGTGAACCGCTGCACGGACGGGATCAGGATCGCATTCAGCGCATCGCGGTGCTGCAAACGGGCCGGGTTGGTGGCAAACCGCGCATCCTCGGCCAGGCCCTCAAGCTTAAGGAATTCCATGAAGCGGCGGAACTGGCTGTCGTTGCCCACCGCCAGGATCACGTGGCCGTCCGAGGTCTCATACACTCCATAGGGCATGATGCTGGGATGCTCATTGCCGCGGCGCTTGGGAATCTGGCCGGTGTTCAGATAGGCGACGCCCTCATTGATCAGCCAGGCGATCTGGGCATCGACCAGCGCCAGGTCGATCTGCTGGCCTTCGCCGGTCTTTTCCCGGTGGTGGAGGGCGGACAGGATGCCGATGCAGGCGTACATGCCGCACATCACATCAGCGATGCCGACGCCTGCCTTCATCGGCTGGCCGTCCGGCTCTCCGGTCAGGGACATGATGCCGCCAAAGCCTTGGGCCATGATGTCATAGCCGGGCTTGTGGCTGTTGGGGCCGGTCTGGCCGTATCCTGATATGGAGCAGTAGATCAGGCCGGGCAGATCATCCTTGAGGCTGGCGTAATCCAGCCCGTATTTGGCCAGCCCGCCGGGTTTGAAGTTCTCGATCAGGATATCGGCCTCGGCCGCCAGACGCCGGATGGCCTGCTGGCCTTCTTCCGTTGCAATATCAATGGCTACCGAGCGTTTGTTGCGGTTGGCGGCCATGAAATAGGCCGAGAGGTCGGATTGATTTCCGTCCGCATCGGTCACATAGGGCGGTCCCCACTGGCGGGTGTCATCGCCGCCGGTCTTGGGGTTTTCCACCTTGATGACCGTTGCGCCGAGGTCGCCCAGAAGCTGGGTGCAGGTGGGCCCAGCCAGGATGCGGGACAGGTCGAGAACCTTGACCCCGTTCAGGGCGCCGTGGGGGATCATGTCAGATGCGGCCATCGTAGCCTCCGCGTTCGATCACTGCCGAAATCACTGTGAACTTGTCTGCTGTCAGCGCGTCCTGCAAGGCGGCGCGCAGTTCGGCACGGCTGGTCACCGTCAGCCCATTGCCGCCAAAGGCCCGGCCCATCGCGGCAAAGTCGTGTTCCGCAAAATCCACCCCGCCGTTGGCAAGCTGGCGCTGCCGCTGCTTGAGTTCGATCAGCGCAAGGCTGGCATCCGCAAAGACCACGAAGATCGGCGCCGCGCCCAGCTCCGCAGCGGTGGAGAGTTCGCCCGCGACCATCAGAAACCCGGCGTCGCCGGAGAAGCTGACCACGGGCCGCTCCGGCTGCGCCAGTTTGCGGCCGATCGCCATCGGCACCGCGCAACCCATGGTGCACAACGCTGAGGACTGGATCAGTCCGCGCGGCTCGGAGCATTCCCACATCTGGCTCAGCAGAATGCGGTGGGCGCCGCTGTCGGCGGTTGCAAGGGTATCCGGGGGCAGCACGGCACGGCATTCGGCGATGACACCGGCAGGCCCCCACTGGTCGTCTTGCGGGAAAGCCTCTGCCAGCGCCGCCTTTACAGCGGCCGGGCGGCCGCTGGTCCAGGTCTCGCGCGGTTCGGTGCCATCGGACAGCGCCTCCAGCGTGGGGGCAATGGCGGACAGGAAGTTCAGGCCCGCCTGGTGCATGTAGTGGGTGTTGGCCTCGGGGGCGATGTCGATGACGTTCTGGGTCTCCACGTCCCAGACATTGCGCCAGCCGGGGCGCATCTCGATCGGGTCGTACCCGATGCAGAGCACCAGATCGGCTTCCCGCACCAGCGGCAGCAGGTGCTTATCCGCCAGCGGAGACAGGCCCGCGCCGCCAAGGCACAGGGGGTGATCCTCGGGGATGATGCCCTTGGCCTTGTAGCTGGTGACGAAGGGGATCTGGTGTTGTTCGAGGAAGGTGCGGAGGGCAGTACCGGCGTTCTCCTGCAGCGCATCCAGCCCGATCACCGCGACCGGGCGTGCCGAGGCTGCCAGCCAGGAACGCGCCTGCGCCAGTGCCTCGCCGCTTGGAGCGGTTGCGCTTGCAGGCGCGCGGCGGATGCCTCGGTCCCTGGCTGGCGCGTCTGCGGTGGAGATCGGCACGTCGATATGCACCGGCCCGTTGCGGGGCTCTGTCGCGATGGCGACCGCCTTGTCGGCGATCAGGTCCGCGGCGTCTGCGTCCAGCCGGAAGGTGGCCTTGGTGATCGGGGCAAAGACCGCGCGGTGGTCGAGCACCTGATGTGTGTAGCTCTGCTCCTCCGCCGCGTCGACGCAGCCCGTGAGCACCAGCATCGGCACCCGGTCCTGATGGGCGTTGGCCACCACATTGATGCCGTTCAGCGCGCCGGGGCCAAGGGTGGCGACCAGGATGACCGGCGCACCGTCCGCATGGTGAACGCCTTCGCCGATGAAACCTGCACAGTTTTCATGCTTGGCCAGGTGAAAGGCGATGCCCGCCTTGGTCAGCGCATCAACCAGCGTCAGCACCTCGCCGCCGGGCATCCCGAAAGCATGGCGGCAGCCCGCCTCGTAAAGCCGCCGGGCCAGAACGTCGGCTGCGCGCAAGGGATCTGTCATCTTGTCCGTCCAATCCGTTGAATTACCGCCAGATTGCCGAGGCTGCGCCCGTGCGCAAGCCCGCTCACGCCAGTGTGAGAAATGCTGCGGCGGAAACCGGCGCATTCCTTGCGCTGCCGGCAGCATCGCGGCAACAGCCCGGAGCGGTTATTTCAGCGCCCGTCCGGCGATCAGCGCAAAGCGGCGGTCGAGCTGGCCAGCGAGGGCCGCCAGCCCTGCGCCGCCTTCGTCCGCGTAAGGCGCAAAGACATGGGTGGGCAGCTTGTAGGACAGGGTGGCGCTGCCGTCCGCCTCCTCGGTCACATACATCCGCACCGGCGCCTCGATCATCGCGGCGGTGGAGAGGGCGAGGATCTTCACCGCGAAGTCATTGTTGAACAGGCCAATGACACGGTTGCCGGGGATGGTGATGCCGCGGGCCGCTGCCGCCTGGGTGGGGCCCGCCTGGGTGACCACCCCCAGCCCTTCGGCCTTGGCGGCGGCTTTGACGTCTTCGATCAGCTGCGCATAGGGTTTTGCGGTTTCATGCACCGCCCAGCCGTCGCGCGGCGCGATGCTTCCGGCGGCTGCGGAAGAGGCAGCAAGGAACAGGACGGCTGTCAGGCGCTTGGCATACATGGCAGGTCTCCACGGTGTTTCTCCCGCTATTAAAGCACGCCGGCGGCCTTGCTGCTCACAATCGCGTGCATCAGGCGGCAGCCGGCCCGCCAGGGCTGAACCCTGCGCGCGCCCCGGGCGGGGCGCGCTCCGCTTGATAACGGCGATTTCCGGATCAGACCGCGATCTTGCCGCCGCCCTGTCTGGTCACCGCAACAACCGAGGGCCGCGGCGGCATTTGCGGATCAAAATCCGGCCAGCGGGTGGCCGGATCCTCAAACGTCGAAGCGCGCCCGAAGCCCTTCAGGTCCTTGGTGCCGTCGGTGCCGGGATGCTGCACGGCCAGGAACAGCGTCTCACCGTCCGGGGTAAAGCAAGGGCCGCACAGCTCAGCCCCCACCGGGCAGCGGAAGAACAGCTTGGAATGGCCGCGCAGGCTGCCTTCGGTCTCCAGCCCGTAAAGCCCGTCCGACTTGCCGGTCTTGCCCCATTTGCTGCCCTGGTCGGTGGCCACCCACAGCCGCCCCGCTGCGTCCATCGCGCTATTGTCGGGGGAGCCGAACCAGCCGTGCTGCGACGTCTCCGGGTGCCACTCGGCACCCACTGCAGCAATCTCCGGGTTGCCGCATTTCACCAGGACCGACCAGCGCCCGCTTGCAGCCGCATGGTCGCCGCCGTCCTCCCGGATCTCGATGATATGGCCGAACCGCGACTCCGGCCTCGGGTTGGCGGCATCGGTCTGGCCGGCCTTGCGCTTGGAATTGTTGGTCAGCATCACATAGGCTGTGCCGTCTCCGCGCGGCGAGGCATCCTCGGGCCGGTCCATCGGAGTGGCCCCCAGCGCATCCGCCGCAAGCCGCGCATCAATCAGCACATCCGCCTGGCTGGCAAAGCCGTTTTCTGCCGTCAGCGGGCCCTGGCCATGCACCAGCGGCAGCCAGCGGCAGGTGCCGTCTGCCTCAAACCGGGCCACGTAAAGCGTGCCTTCGCTCAGCAGCCGGGAGTTGGCCGCGCGGTCCTCTGACATCGTGCCTTGGGAGAGGTATTTGTAAACATACTCAAACCGCGCATCGTCCCCCATGTAGATCACCAGCCGGCCGTCCTGGGACAGGGTGGTTTCCGCGCCCTCATGCGCGAAACGGCCCAGGGCGGTGTGCTTCACCGGTTTGGAGAGCGGGTCCATCGGGTCGACCTCAACAACCCAGCCGAAGCGGTTGGCTTCATTGGGTTCTTTGCCGGTATTGAAGCGGTCGTGGTACTTGCCCCAGGCGTACCACATGCCGGGCACGCCGTAGCGCGCCATTTGCGCCGCCTCCGGCTGGCCGGAAAGGTCCGGCTCACCTTCGGCGTCGAGGCTGTCGGTCCAGAAATAGCCGTGAAAATTCTCCTCGGCCATCAGCCAGGTGCCCCAGGGTGTCATGCCGCCGGCGCAGTTGTTGAGGGTGCCGATAACCTCGCGCCCGCTGGGATCGGCGCTGGTCTGCATTCGCGGATGGCCTGCGGCGGGGCCGTCGATAGCCATCACCGTGTTCAAAGGCGAGATCCGGCGGTTCATCGCGCCGTCGCGCACAACGGCCCAGTTTCCTTCCGGGTCCCGGGTGATCTCCACAACGGAGCCTCCATGCGCCGCCATCTCGATCTCGGCCAGCTCGCGGGTCATGCCGGCGAACTCCGCCTTGTCCTGGCGGCCGAGGCCTGGGAACATGACCTCCTCGTTGGTGTATTCGTGGTTCACGCAGAGCAGGCCGCGGGTTCCCTCAGCGTTGAGCGGCACAAAGCCGACGTAGTCGTTGTTATAGCCGAACTGCTGCAGTTGGGCCTCTGCCGTCTGGTTCATCACGTCGAACTCCGGCGCGCCGGCCATGATCGGATCGCCCCAGCGCAGCAGGATGTCCGCGTCATAGCCCGGCGCTACATGGTGCGTTTCGTCATTGCCCGATGCCAGCTCGTCAAAGGCATAGCGGCTTCGGGCCGCAGGTGACGCAGCGCTGGCCTGGCGCGGAGCGGTCAGGGCGGAGGTGCCGAACAGCGCGGTTGCGGCAGAGGTGCCCAGCATGCCTTTCAGCATTGCGCGGCGGCCATAGCGGGCTGCGATCACATCACCGATGGTGCGGCTGGGGGCCGGGTTCACCGGAATGTCGTCGGAGGCTTCAAAAGCTTCCGCCTTGTTTCCGTTTTGCGGGTCTTTGATGATCTGCTCACGGTTCACGGGGGTCTCCGGAGTGTTAAGGGGCGTCTATGCGGTGGATGCAGGGCGGATACACCCGGATGTCTTAGGAATGGCGTGTAACACGTATGTAATCGTTAATGAAAATTAACCAAGACGTCACATTCGCGCGGGCAATCTGAAACCCCGGCCTGTCCCCGCGGGGACAGCGGATTATTCTGCCGGCCGGAAGCCTTCGATCAGCTGCCGCAGCCCGATGGCGGCGCCGGCAAAGATCGCCAGCATGGTGACCGGTGCCGAAACCGCCAGAAGAGAAAACGCACTAAGGCCCTGGCCGACGGTGCAGCCCATCGCAATCACCGCGCCCGCGCCCATGATCGCGGCGCCGATAATCTGGCGGCGCAGTTCGCGCGGGTCCTCGCAGGCCTCCCAGCGGAAATGGCCCTTGATCAGCGAGCCGAGGAAGGCGCCGGTCCAGACCCCGGCGATGGAGCCGACGGCAAAGGACAGCGGGCGCAGGGAACCGGTCATGGTCCACAGGATCGTCTCGCCCAACGGCGCGGAGAAGGAGTGGGAAACCACCGGCAGCGCCTCGAACCCTGCGGTGTTCACAAAGGTGGTTCCGGCCCATCCGGAGGTTACGGCAAGCCCCACAACCGCGGACCAGAACAGCGCCTGCCTGTCGCGGCGCAGTTCGGCATTGGCGAGGGAGAGCAGCAGGATCAGCAGGCCCGCGGCGGTGCCGATGGCGGCCAGCGGCATCCCGCTCCAGGCGGCGGCGTAATGGGCGAGGCCCGGCGGGATTTCATTGGTGACGTCCTGCTGGGCAAAGAAATAGTTCCGCACGGGGGCGAGGGGGCCTGCCAGGACGACATAGGTGGAAACGCCCGTCACCAGCACGATCACAAAGCTGCGCAGGTCGCCGCCGCCCAGCCGGGCAATTGCGCCAAAACCGCAGTTGCCGCTGAGCGCCATGCCATAGCCGAACATCAGGCCGCCCAGGATCGAGGCGGCGGGCATCCAGCGGATCGACAGGTAAAAGGACTGGCCCGCATCCACCAGGCCCAGCCCGATCAGCGCAAAGCTGGAGGCAACCGCCACACCGATGGCCACGCCCCACATCCGCATCCGCAGGGACGAGCCGCCATACAGCAGGTCTTCGATAGCTCCCAAAGTGCAGAACCGCCCCAGCCGGGCGGCAAGCCCCAGCAGCACACCGCCCAGCAGCCCGATGCAGGCGGCCAGCTGGTGTTCTGTCAGGATGTCAAACATGTCAGGATTTCAATCGGGCGTCAGCCGTCGTCCTTGCAGAACAGGTCATAGACCACTTCCAGCATCCGGCGGGGCTTGTCGTCGGCCAGCCGGTAGAAAATCGCCTTGCCTTCCCGGCGGGGAATGACCAGCCCTTCCAGACGCAGGCGGGAGAGCTGCTGGGAGACGGCGGCCTGGCGGGCCGACAACAGCTCTTCCAGCTCAGTCACGGATTTCTCGCCGGAGACCAGATGGCACAGGATCATCAGCCGTCCCTCGTGGCTGATCGCCTTGAGGAAATTGGACGCCTTGGTCGCGTTTTCGACCATCCGGTCCATCTCCTCCGGGTCCATGTCAGCGGTAAACTGTGGTAGTGCCATGTGCCGTCTCCTGAGCGGCACCGCGGTGCCGCACTCCTATCACTTGCCCCAACAGGGCGGTCAGCTGCCGCCCTTTGAGTTCGTATTATCAACAAACCCTGTATGGGCGCTTAGCAAATCTGCAAGCAAAGGCCAAAAAAAATCTTCACCCGGGTAGCCTTCGAGGCGGGCGCGCTCCTGTCCGTCTTCGACCACCAGGAAGGTCGGTGTGAACATGACCCTGCGGGTAACTTGCAGATCATCGGGCAGGGCGCGCAGATCCACCCGGCGCAAGGGCGCGTATTTGCCCTCAGCCGTTTTGGGGTAGATCGGGGCGATCTCCGCGTTCCAGCGGGCGCACCACTCGCAGCCCGGCTGTTCGACCATAACCAGTTCCGCCGCCCAGGCGGGCAGCGTTGCAAAGGCTATGGCCGCAGCTGCAGCCAAATGCCGGAAGGAGCGCATGCGTTTCATTCCATCTGTTGACGGTACCGTTAGAAACAACATAATTCGAATATGTGAATGACACAAGCCGGGCCCGGATAACGTTCGCGTAGGGCCTTTTGGGGGTGCGATGCTCGAAATTACCCTGTTTGGCGCCTTGATCGCAGGTTTGCTGAGCTTTTTCACCCCCTGCATTTTGCCGATGGTGCCGTTTTACCTGTCCTACATGGGCGGGTTGTCGATGGCAGAGCTGCGCGGAGACGGCGCGATCGCCGTGGGTGCGCAGCGGCGGCTGCTGGTGTCGGCTGTGTGTTTTGCCGCCGGGGTCACGACCGTGTTCATGCTGATGGGCATGGGGGCAACCGCGCTGGGGCAATTGTTCGGGCAGTATCTGGAGGTTCTGTCCTACGGCGCGGCGGCGCTGCTGCTGCTGTTCGGGCTGCATTTTCTGGGCGTGGTGAAGATCCCGCTTCTGTACCGCGAGGCGCGGATGGAGAGCAGCGCGGAGCCGTCCACAGTTTTGGGTGCCTATCTGATGGGACTGGCGTTCGGGTTCGGCTGGACGCCTTGCGTCGGGCCGGCGCTGGCGTCGATCCTGATGATCGCCTCCGGCATGGGTGACATCTGGCGCGGCGGGGTGCTGCTGCTGGTCTACGGGCTGGGCATGACGGCGCCCTTTGTGGTCGCGGCGCTGTTTGCCAAACCGTTCCTGGGTTGGGTCGCGCGCCACCGCAGCGCCTTTGCCTGGGTGGAAAAGGGCATGGGCGCGATGCTGGTTCTGTTTGCGGTGCTGATCGCCACCGGCGGGGTGCGGCTGATCGCTGAGGCGATGATCCGCTGGGTGCCGGGGTTCAGCGCAATCGGTTAAGTGAGGTTTGGAGGTCAACATGCTGAGAAATATTGCGAAAGTGTTAATGGCCGTGGTTCTGGCCGGGCCGCTGGCAGCGGCGGAGCTGGGCGACGACGGGCTGCACAAGACGTCGTGGATGCGGGACACCTTCAAGGACCTGCGCGAGGACCTGGAGGAGGCCAACGGCGAGGGCAAACGGCTGGCGCTGATCTTTGAGCAGCGCGGTTGCGTCTACTGCACCAAGATGCATGAGGAGATCTTTCCCCGGCCGGAGATCAACCAGTATATTGAGGACAATTTCTTTGTCGTGCAGCTGAACCTTTACGGCGACGTGGAGGTCACCGACTTTGATGGCGAGACGCTGGCGGAGAAGGACATGGCCCGCAAATGGGGGGTGCTGTTCACGCCGACGATTCTGTTCCTGCCCGAAGAGGTGGGGGACAATGCCACTGCACCCGAGGCCGCGGTGGCGATCATGCCTGGCGCATTTGGCGCGGGAACCACGCAGGACATGTTTACATGGGTCAATGAAAAGCGCTATGCGCTTGATAACGGGGAAGATTTCCAGCGCTATCACGCGCGCCGCATTCAGGAGCGCAACAATGGGTCCACAGACTGACGATTTGCGCATCATCTACAAAAATTCACAATAATGAATTTGTTGTTGCGTAGCGGGGGCGCTGTGCCCTACGGTATGCAAAGCTAAGCAAGCCGCCCGGTAAAAGCGGCAGCCAATGGGAGGAAACATGAAGCTTACATCTCTGACACTGGCGCTAAGCCTGGCCGGGACTGCGGCTTTGGCCGGGGAGGTTGCTCCGAAGGCGGTGGAGTATGGCGAGTCGGGTGAGGTTGCTGCCTCGCTGACCGGCGTGGCTGGCGATGCGGCCAGCGGGGCGGTGATTGCCGGCACCAAGTCCAAGGGCAACTGTGTGGCCTGCCACCAGGTGACAGCCCTGGCGGATGTGCCGTTCCATGGCGAAATCGGCCCGTCGCTGGATGGCGCCGGCGACCGCTGGACCGAGGAAGAGCTGCGCGGCCTGATCGCCAATGCAAAGATGACATTCGAGGACACGATGATGCCGGCCTTCTACAAGGTCGAAGGCTTCATCCGCCCGGGCGATGCCTATACCGGCGAGGCCGGGACTGAGCCGCTGCCGCCGATCCTGACGGCGCAGGAGATCGAGGATGTGGTCGCGTTCCTCGCGACGCTGAAAGAAGAGTAAGGCACGGGCGGGGGGCGTCCCGCGCTCCGCACCGATGTGAATTCAAAGGAGAGATATGATGGAGTTCTCACGCCGTGAGACCCTGGCGATGGGCCTGGGCGCTGCCGTGGTTACCGTGCTGCCGTTCCGTGCGACTGCGGCGGCGGATGACCGGATCGCCGCCTTTACCGGCGGTGCCGATATGGCCGAAGGGGGCGTGACCCTGACCGCGCCCGAGATTGCCGAAAACGGCAACACCGTTCCCGTTTCGGTCGAGGCGCCGGGCGCCACCGCGATCCTGGTGCTGGCCACCGGCAACCCGGAACCGGGTGTGGCCACCTTCAACTTCGGCCCTGGCGCAGCGCAGCAGTCGGCCTCGACCCGGATCCGCCTGGCAGGCACCCAGGACGTGGTTGCGGTTGCCAAGATGGCAGACGGCTCCTTTGCCAAGGCCAGCGCCACCGTCAAAGTCACCATCGGCGGCTGCGGCGGCTGAGGCCGCCCGCTCCCTGAACGGAATTCCTAAGGAGAATTAAAGACATGGCATCCGGTGTTAAACCCCGCGTCAAGGTCCCGAAAACCGCTGCCGCCGGTGAGGCGGTCACCATCAAGACGCTGATCAGCCACAAGATGGAAAGCGGCCAGCGCAAGGACAAGGAAGGCAACCTGATCCCGCGCTCGATCATCAACCGCTTCACCTGCGAGTTCAACGGCACCATGGTGCTGGACGTCGCGATGGAGCCCGCGATCTCCACCAACCCGTATTTCGAGTTCGACGCGACCGTGCCGGAAGCGGGCGAGTTCGTCTTTACCTGGTATGACGACGACGGCTCCGTCTACGACACCAAGAAGAAAATCGCCATCGGCTGATCCGTTCCGGATCTTCAGGCACGCGTCCTGTCCGGTTCGCGCCGGGCAGGGCAGGCACCCAAGGGAGGAAAAGGAATGAACAAAAAGGCAATCACAGCAATTGCCGCGGTGCTGGCGCTGCCGGTGGCAGCGGGCGCAGGCCCCGATGACGACAAGCTGGTGGTCAACGAGGAAATCGAGATGGTCACCAAGGCAGCGGCGCCCGCCCATGTGGCGGATGTGCTGGATGAGGTGATGTCGGGCTGGCACTTCCGCTCCGACGAGACGCAGGCCCTGCAGATGGATGACTTCGAGAACCCGGCGATGGTGTTTGTCGATCAGGCGCAGGAAGCCTGGGACACTGCCGACGGCTCCGAGGGCAAGTCCTGCGCGTCGTGCCACGGCGATGTCGAAGAAAGCATGGCGGGCGTCCGCGCGGTCTATCCCAAGTGGAACGAAGAGGCAGGCGAAGTCCGCACCTTGAACATGCAGATCAACGACTGCCGCGAAAACCAGATGGGCGCCGAGAAGTGGAAATACTCCGGCGGCAAGATGGCCGCGATGGAAGCTTTGATTTCGGTCCAGTCCCGCGGGATGCCGGTGAACGTGGCCATCGACGGCCCGGTCCAGGCGACCTGGGAGAAGGGCAAGGAGATGTATTACACGCGCACCGGCCAGCTGGAGCTGTCCTGCGCGAATTGCCATGAGGACAACTATGGCAACATGATCCGCGCCGACCACCTGAGCCAGGGCCAGATCAACGGCTTCCCGGTGTACCGTCTGAAGAACACCAAGCTGAACACCGCGCATGCGCGCTTTAAGGGCTGCGTGCGCGACACCCGCGCCGAGACCTACAAGCCGGGCTCTGCGGAATTTGTCGCGCTGGAACTCTATGTCGCCTCGCGCGGCAACGGGCTGTCGGTCGAAGCTCCTTCCGTCCGCAACTGATCTTTGCGCCCCGCGCCTGTTTCCAGGTGCGGGGCGTGTCTCTTCTAAAACATTCATTCACGTGAATATGTCGCGTGAGCATACAGGATACCGGTACACATGATCTCGCGCCGCGATTTTCTGCAGGTTTCCATGGCCGCCTCGGCCATGGTGGGGGCGTCAGGCTTTGGCAATTGGGCGCGGCTGGCTGCGCAGCAGTCGCTGAGCCAGGACCAGCTGCTGGAGTTTGACACCTTTGGCAACATCAGCCTGATCCATGTGACCGATATTCACGGGCAGCTTAAGCCGATCTATTTCCGCGAGCCGTCGATCAATCTGGGGGTTGGCGAGAACAAGGGCCATGTGCCCCACATCACCGGCGCCGACTTCCGCAAGGCCTATGGCGTCGCTGACGGCAGCCCCTCGGCCTATGCGCTGACCTATGATGATTTCTCGGCGCTGGCCGCCATGTACGGCCGAGTCGGCGGGATGGACCGGGTGGCGACGATCATCAACGCCATCCGTGCCGACCGTCCCGATGCGCTGCTGTTTGACGGCGGCGATACCTGGCATGGCTCCTACACCTGCCATCACACGCAAGGCCAGGACATGGTCAACGTGATGAACGCGCTGAAGCCGGATGCGATGACCTTTCACTGGGAGTTCACGCTGGGCAGCGACCGGGTGAACGAGATTGTCGAGGGCCTGCCCTTTGCCGCGCTTGGCCAGAACATCTTTGATGCGGAATGGGATGAGCCGGCAGAGCTGTTTAAGCCCTACAAGTTCTTTGAGCGCGGCGGCGCCAAGGTGGCGGTGATCGGCCAGGCCTTCCCCTATATGCCGATCGCCAACCCGCGCTGGATGTTCCCGGAGTACTCCTTCGGCATCCGTGACGAGAACATGCAGATGATGGTGGATGAGGTCCGCGCCGCGGGCGCGGATCTGGTGGTGGTGCTGAGCCACAACGGTTTCGACGTCGACAAGAAGATGGCCGGCAAGGTGCAGGGCATCGACGTAATCCTGTCGGGCCACACCCACGACGCGCTGCCGGAGCCGGTGCTGGTGGGCAAAACCCATATCATCGCGTCCGGTTCCAATGGCAAGTTCGTCTCCCGCGTCGATCTGGATGTGCGTGACGGCCAGCTGATGGGGCTGCGGCACAAGCTGATCCCGGTGTTCTCGGACGTGATTGCGCCGGACCCGGCGGTGGCGCAGCTGATCGAGGCCGAACGCGCGCCCTACAAGACGCAGCTGGAGGAGGTGATAGGCCAGACCGATACGCTGCTGTACCGCCGCGGCAACTTCAACGGCACCTGGGACGACCTGATCTGCGATGCGCTGCTGAGCGAGCGCGAAGCGGATATCGCCATGTCGCCCGGCGTGCGCTGGGGCCCGTCGCTGGTGCCGGGGGACGACATCACCCGCGAGGATATCTGGAACGTGACCTCGATGTCCTACGGCGAGGCCTACCGGAGCGAGATGACAGGCGAGTTCATCAAGGTGATCCTGGAGGACGTTGCCGACAACATCTTCAACCCCGATCCCTATTACCAGCAGGGCGGCGACATGGTGCGGATCGGCGGCATGGGCTACCGGATCGACATCACCAAGCCGCAGGGCGAGCGGATCAGCGAGATGACGCTGCTGAAAACGGGCGAGGCGATCGACCCGGCGAAGTCCTATGTGGTGGCCGGCTGGGCCAGTGTGAATGAAGGCACCGAGGGACCGATGATCTGGGACGTGGTCGAGGACCATATCCGCAAGCTGGGCACCGTGAGCCTGAATCCGAATACCTCCGTGCAGGTGGCGGGCGCCTAATCAGCGCCTGCCCCGGCAGGGGCAGATCACACCCGCCCTGGCGGCGGGCAGACCGAAAAAATTTTGCGCAGTTGAATTCACGAACGTGAATTTATCTATGTAAGGAGGCAAAGAAAAATGAGTGACGACGCCAAGAGCCTGGCGCCTTCGCGCCGCCAGTTCCTGACCGGGGCGGCAGCGGCTGGCGCAGGGGCAGTGGCGGCCGGGGCTGCTAAGGCAGCAACACCCGATCCGCTGATCACCGAAGTGCAGGAGTGGGCCAGCGGTCTGGGCGAGGGGGTGGATGCCACGCCCTATGGCCTTCCGATCAAATACGAAAGCGACGTGGTGCGCCGCAACGTGGAGTGGCTGACGGCGGACACCATCAGTTCGATCAATTTCACCCCGATCCATGCGCTGGACGGGACGATCACGCCGCAGGGGTGTGCGTTCGAGCGTCATCATTCGGGCGCCATCGAGCTGCGCAAGGAAGACTATCGGCTGATGATCAATGGTCTGGTCGATACGCCGCTGGTGTTCACTTACGAAGACCTGGAGCGTTTCCCGCGTGAGAACCGCGTCTATTTCTGCGAATGCGCGGCGAATTCCGGCATGGAGTGGGCCGGCGCGCAGCTCAATGGCGCGCAGTTCACCCACGGGATGATCCACAATATGGAATACTCCGGCGTGTCCCTGCGGACGCTGCTGGAGGAAGCAGGCGTCAAGCCCGAGGGCAAATGGGTCTATGTGGAAGGCGCGGATGCGTCCTCCAACGGCCGTTCGATCCCGCTGGAGAAGGCGATGGACGACGTGCTGGTCGCCTTCAAGGCCAATGGCGAGGCGCTGCGCAAGGAGCATGGCTATCCCGTCCGCCTGGTGGTGCCGGGCTGGGAAGGCAACATGTGGGTCAAATGGCTGCGCCGGGTCGAGGTCATGGACCAGCCGGTCGAAAGCCGCGAGGAGACCTCGAAGTACACCGACACGCTGGCCAATGGCGTCAGCCGCAAGTGGACCTGGGAGATGGATGCGAAATCCGTCGTCACCAGCCCCAGCCCGCAGGCGCCCATCAAGCATGGCGCGGGGCCGCTGGTGATCACCGGTCTGGCCTGGTCGGGCCGCGGCACGATCACCGGAGTGGATGTGTCGCTGGACGGCGGCAAAACCTGGGCCGAGGCGCGGCTGGCGGCGCCGGGAACGGACAAGGCGCTGACCCGGTTCTACCTGGATATCAACTGGGACGGCTCCGAGATGCTGCTGCAGAGCCGGGCCAAGGATTCTTCCGGCTATGTGCAGCCCACCAAGGCGCAGCTGCGCGAGGTGCGGGGCTTGAATTCGATCTATCACAACAACGCCATCCAGACCTGGTGGGTCAAGGCAAACGGGGAGGCGGAAAATGTCGAGGTTTCCTAACAGGCTGAACAACCGAGCAGAGGGCAGCGCCCGGCCGCGGGCGGAAAGCGAAGCGCCCGCCCATGGGGGCGGACAGGCGCTGCCCGGCCTGCCGGCCGGGCGGAACTTTCTATTGGCTGTATCGCTGGCGGCTCTGGGTGCTGGGCCTGTTGCGGCGGAGAAATTCGGCCTGGGCCGTCCGGCCTTGCCGGAGGAAATCGCGGCCTGGGATCTGGACGTGGCGCCGGATGGCACCGGCTTGCCTGCGGGCTCGGGCGATGTGTTCACCGGCGAGGAGGTCTTTGCCGAGAAATGCGCGGTCTGCCATGGCGATTTTGCCGAGGGCGTGGGCAACTGGCCCAAGCTGGCAGGCGGGCAGGGCACGCTGGACCATGAGGACCCGCTGAAGACGGTGGGCAGCTACTGGCCCTACTTGTCGACTACCTGGGATTACGTGAACCGGTCGATGCCTTTCGGCGATGCGCAGTCGCTGACGCCGGACGAGGTCTATGCCATCGTGGCCTATATCCTCTATTCCAACGATCTGGTGGATGACGAGTTCGTTCTTTCGGACGAGACCTTCATGCAGGTCGAGCTTCCGAATGCGGATGGTTTCATTCTGGATGACCGGCTGGAGGCGGAGAAGCACTTCTGGAACCCGGAGCCTTGCATGGAGAACTGCAAGGAAAACGTCGAGATCACCATGCGCGCCCTGGTGCTGGATGTGACGCCGGAGGAGGAAAGCGCAGAAGCGCCTGCCGGAGCGGCGGCCGCACAGGAAGCAGCAGCGGAAGAGGCGGTTGAAGAACCTGTTGAAACTGCTGCGGTTCTTGACCCGGAGCTGGTGGCCAAGGGTGAGAAGACCTTCAAGAAGTGCAAGGCCTGCCACCAGGTCGGCGAGGGCGCCAAGTCCAAGACCGGGCCGATCCTGAACGGCATTGTCGGTGCGCCGGCGGGGCATGAGGAAGGCTTCCGCTATTCCAAGGCGATGAAGGCCGCGGCGGAAGGTGGGCTGGTCTGGGATGAAGCTGAGCTGGCGGCCTTTCTGGCCAAGCCCAAGAAGTACATGAAGGGCACCAAGATGTCCTTTGCCGGGCTGAAAAAGGAAAGCGATATCGAGGCGGTGATCGCCTATCTGCAGTCCTATTCACAGTAAGCAGCAGCCCTGAAGGGTGTTGAAAAAGGGCGCTAAAGGCGCCCTTTTTCACTTGGGAGCCGGACCTTTTATTGCTGCGGCGGGAACACAAGGACGCTTGCGCCCTTGAAACGTTCCAGCCGGGCTTGCGGCTGCGGCTCCGGCGCGGGGCTGCGCAGGTCTGGCGGCAGATGGGCGCAGGTTTCGGGAGCTGTCCCGCAGAGGGAGACTTGGCGCCCGGTCAGAAGCTCCAGCCGGCTGGCCAGGCTGCTGGCCCGGTGAAGGCCTGCCTTGCGCGCTGCCGGGTGGTCCAGAATGCTGCCAGTGGCGTAGACCGGCCCCGGTTGCGCGGCAATGGCGGCGGCCATCGCGCGGGTCTCGTGCTGCCAGTCGCGAAAACGGGTGAATTGCACCGCGGTCTGCACCAGGTAGCTGAGCGCAACCAGCAGCACCGCATTGCGCGCCAGCCGCCCCGGCAGGCCAGGGCCGCGGCTGAGTTCCTGCGCGGCGCGCACGATCAGAACCGCATAGAGGATCCAAGTGAAATGAAAGGCCCGCACCGGGATTGTCACGCCCAGTTTCAGCACCTGCAGGGCCATCAGGGCCATCCCTGCCGCAAGCGCGGTCCAGAGGTACAGCGCTTCGAGCGGCTGGCGGCGCAGCAGCACTGCTGTGGCAGCACTCATCAGGCACAGGTGAAACAGCAGAACCGGCGTGGACTGGAAGCTGAGCTTGCCGAGCAGGACCGACAGTGTTTCTTGCAGCAGCGGCAGATGCGGCCACATCCCTGCCAGATCCCGCGCCGGGTCGGGGCTGCGGGCGGGGTCCAGCGGGATGCCAAAGACACCGTGAGCCTGCCAGTTCAGGGTATAGACCGCCAGCACGGCAGCGGCGAAACTGGCCCCGAACAGGATCACCAGACCGGTGAGATCCCGCAGCGAGCGCTGACGGGTGCTGATCAGGCAGATCGCGAACAGGATCAGCGGGAAGGTGGTGTAGGCGGTGAACGCAAGCAGCGTGAACGGCGGCAGCAGCCAGCGCAGCGCGGCTTGTGACAGCACAAGGGCGAGGCAGGCAAACAGCGCCAGCACCGCAAACCCGGGGATGAGAGTGCTGGACCAGGGCGCCATCAGAAACACCGGTGGAGCGGGCAGCAGAGTCAGAGCCAGGACAATGGTAAACCATCTGCGGTTGCCGGGCGGGGTTGCGGCGGTGGCAATAGCGGCGGCGGTCACACCCCACAGGATTTGGAACAGAACGAAATTCAGCCAGGCCGGCGTGACGACGCCGCGCAGGTGCCACAGGTAGTTGAGCCAGCGGCCTTCGGTCAGAGTTTTCTGCCAAAACCCTTCGGGCTGGGCCAACAGGGCTGGATAGTCGTCGTAACGGACTATCGGGTCCGCAAGGTTCCCCGCCGACACGGCGAGCAGCACCGGGACCGCCACGGCACCAGCAGTTAAGAACGTGCTTATGCTGCTGCCCGCCGCGCGTCTGTCTTGCGGCAGGTCGGTGACTGGGAAACGGCGCATGGAATACCTGATTGGTTAATGAAATTAAGTCGCTCCGTTTCCTGAAATGGGTGGAGGGGGAGCGGGGTTATTAAAGGGCAGCTAAAAAGTACTATCCGGCCGATCCGGCTGCTGGGGGCTTGTGCCGGACTGCAGATTCCAGCAGGTGTGGTGTCTTCTTCTTGATCTCCTTTGGCGTGTGGCTGGGGATAGAGGAAAAATCAGGCAAATATGTGGCTGGTGCTACCGTGGATTGAGAACGCAAGTAAGCGTTGCACCGCGGCATCACTGCAGTGCGCCGCCGGGGCGGGGCGCCTCAAGCTCAGCCGTTTCTTCGGGCAGAACGGCGCTCAGCTCCAGCCCTTGCGGAAGAAATGCGGGGAAGCGCCGAACTTGCGCTTGAACTGGCGCGAGAAATGGGTGGCGGAGTTGAAGCCCGAGGCCAGCGCGATTTCGGTGACGGACATCGAGGTTTCATTCATCAGCGCAAAGGCGTGGCTCAGGCGCATGTCGAAATAGACGTGCATCGGGCTTTGGTTCAGATAGCGTGAGAACAGCCGTTCCAGCTGGCGGCGGGAGATGTCGAGCCGGTCGCACAGCTCGCCGATGGACAGCGGTTCCTCGATCGATTCCTGCATCAGCTGCAGCGCATTCAGCAGGCGCTGGTTGCGGCTGCCGATGGCCACCGCATAGTTCGATTTCTGCGGCGCCGCCTGGCCGCCGGAGCGCACGTGCAGGCACATGTCGGCGACGATGATCGCCAGCTGCTTGCCGTGGCGCTCTTCGATCAGGTGCAGCATCATGTCGGTTGCGGCATTGCCGCCGCCGCAGGTCATCAGTGGGCCGGAGATTTCGAAGATATTGGGCGAGGGCTCCAGGTTCGGATAGCTTTCCAGAAAGCCCGGCTGGTTTTCCCAGTGCAGGGTGAACTTGTGATTCTTGATCAGCCCGGCCTGGGCCAGCGCAAAGGCGCCGGTGCAGATGCCGCCGATGGAGCGGCCAAAGCGGCTCTCGCGGCGCAGCCAGTTCAGGGTGACCTCGCTGGCGGCGGCGTGCGGCTCGACGCCCGCACAGACAAAACCCAGCGAATCCGAAGGCAGCGGTTGCAGCGGGGTGTCCGGCGTCACCACCATGCCGTTGGAGCAGCGCACCGGCTGGCCGTCCTCTGTCATGATGTACCAGCGGTACAGCCTGGTGCCGGTCACCTGGTTGGCGATGCGCAAAGGTTCGATGGCAGCGGCCACGGGCAGCATCGTCGCCTTGGGCAGCAGCAGGAAATAGAAATCCTGCGGCTCGCCCTCGAACGGGATGGCGAGATTGGCGGCGGCGCCTTTCTGAACGAAACTGTCATCGGCCATGACGGGACCCCAGCGCAGCACCCGGGCAGCACAGCAGCCGGGTGGAATTCGGACTTGGTTTTGCTACCTAAGGCGCTGCCGCTGGCCGCAGCCCGAGAATAGCGACAGCGTTCCTGCGGATTGCGACACCGCACGCAGGTTTGCGGCAGCGTAAAATGCCCGCCGCCCCTTGCAGGTCAAATGGGGCGATACTAAGACTCGGGTAACACTCTGTCGGGTATGGTGCCGGACATAATTCAAAGCAGGCAGGTCGAAATGATTGATCCCAGAGAAACATACATGAACACCCTGGTCCCGATGGTGGTTGAGCAGACCAGCCGGGGCGAGCGGGCCTATGACATCTTTTCCCGCCTGCTGAAGGAGCGGATCATCTTTGTGAACGGGCCGGTTCACGATGGCATGAGCTCTTTGATCGTGGCGCAGCTGCTGCATCTTGAGGCGGAAAACCCGTCCAAGGAAATCTCGATGTACATCAACTCGCCCGGCGGCGTTGTGACCTCCGGCCTGTCGATCTATGACACCATGCAGTACATCAAGCCCAAGGTCTCGACCCTGGTGATCGGCCAGGCGGCGTCGATGGGTTCGCTGCTGCTGACCGCCGGCGAAAAGGGCATGCGCTTCAGCTTGCCGAACTCCCGCGTGATGGTGCACCAGCCCTCCGGCGGCTTCCAGGGCCAGGCGACCGATATCATGATCCACGCCGAAGAGACCCTGAAGCTGAAGAAGCGCCTGAACGAGATCTACGTCAAGCACACCGGCCAGGACTATGACACCGTGGTGAACGCGCTGGAGCGCGACAATTTCATGTCGCCGGAAGAGGCCAAGGAATTCGGTCTGATCGACGAGATCGTTGAAAACCGAGCCAAAGGCGATGACGAGCAGGCCTGACGCCTGATCTTGTGAACAGCGGTGCGCCCCGCGGTGAATTTGGGGCGCACTTTCACATTGTGGCGGCCTAAGCACTGGCTTAAGCTGGCAGAAAGATGAAATGCCCCGCAGCGCGGGTGCAGCGGACCGGGCGGACTGAAAGGTAGACCATGGCGACGAATTCAGGCGGCGACAGCAAAAACACCCTCTACTGCAGCTTCTGCGGCAAGAGCCAGCATGAAGTGCGCAAGCTGATCGCAGGCCCCACCGTATTCATTTGCGATGAATGCGTTGAACTGTGCATGGATATCATCCGTGAAGAGACCAAGGCCTCCGGGCTGAAAGCCACCGACGGGGTGCCTTCGCCCAAGGACATCTGCCAGGTGCTGGATGATTACGTGATCGGCCAAGCCACCGCTAAGCGGGTGCTGTCTGTTGCCGTGCACAACCATTACAAGCGTCTGAATCATGCGCAAAAAGCGGGTTCGGACATTGAACTGGCAAAGTCGAACATCCTGCTGATCGGCCCCACCGGCTGCGGCAAAACCCTGCTGGCCCAAACGCTGGCGCGGATCCTGGATGTGCCCTTTACCATGGCGGATGCCACCACGCTCACTGAGGCCGGTTACGTGGGTGAGGACGTGGAGAACATCATCCTGAAGCTGCTGCAGGCGTCGGAATACAACGTCGAGCGCGCGCAGCGCGGCATCGTCTATATCGACGAGGTCGACAAGATCACCCGCAAGTCGGAAAACCCCTCGATCACCCGCGACGTGTCGGGCGAGGGTGTGCAGCAGGCACTGCTGAAGCTGATGGAAGGCACAGTGGCTTCCGTTCCGCCGCAGGGCGGGCGCAAGCATCCGCAGCAGGAGTTCCTGCAGGTGGACACAACCAACATCCTGTTCATCTGCGGCGGCGCCTTTGCCGGCCTCGACAAAATCATCGCGCAGCGCGGCAAGGGCTCGGCGATGGGCTTTGGCGCGGATGTGCGCGACAACGACGACCGCGGCGTTGGTGAGATCTTCCAGGACCTGGAGCCGGAAGACCTGCTGAAATTCGGCCTGATCCCGGAATTCGTCGGCCGTCTGCCGGTTCTGGCGACGCTGGAGGACCTGGACGAGGACGCGCTGGTCACCATCCTGACCCAGCCGAAAAACGCCCTGGTCAAGCAGTACCAGCGCCTGTTCGAACTGGAAGACACCGAGCTGGACTTTACCGACGAGGCGCTGAAGGCGATTGCCCGCAAGGCGATCGAACGCAAGACCGGCGCCCGCGGCCTGCGCTCGATCATGGAGGACATCCTGCTGGATACAATGTTCGATCTGCCGGGCATGGACAGCGTGACCAAGGTGGTCGTGAACGAAGAGGCGGTGACCTCGGAAGCGCAGCCGCTGATGATCCACGCGGATGCCGAGAAAGAGCCGGCATCGGCCGGGTAACCGGATAGAGCTTGGTTCAAACGGCGCGGTTTCTTCCGCGCCGTTTGTTTTTTGGAGGACGGCTTGGCTTGGGGGCTCTGCCCCCGCAGCAGCACGCCGCTGCTCCCCCGGGATATTTTCAGCCAGAAGAAGGTAAAGGGCTATGATCAAACGGATTTCCTCCGGCGGTGAATTCGAGGCCAAGATCGGCTATTGCCGCGCCGTAGTTGCGGGCGGTTTTGTGCATGTGGCCGGAACGGTAGGGCAGGGCGAGGATGTGGTGGCGCAGTGCCGGTCGGCACTGGACACCATCGCTGCGGCGCTGGAGAAGGCAGGGGCCAGCTTTGCGGATGTGGTGCGGGTCAACTACTACCTGCCGGACGCGGCAGAGTTTGAGCCCTGCTGGCCGGTTCTGGCTGAGACCTTTGGCGCCAACCCGCCGGCGGCAACGATGATTGAGTGCAACCTGATCGATCCCAAGTTCCGCATCGAGATCGAGGTGACAGCGCTGGCACCGGCGGAAATCTGAGGCGCCGGATGCCCCGCAGACGGGGCTGAGGCAAAACTGCCCCTTCCCGCCGGGACTGCTCCAGCGAGGGCGCAAGCCACTGGACCTTGGCGGGAAATTGGGCCATATCAAGGTCGGAAAACTCCGGAGGCATCCATGGGAATCCTGAACACTCTTCTGCGCGCTGTGACCTGGTGGAACGGCTCCACCCTGAACACCCGGATCTTCACCGCCCGCAAGGGCATCAAGGTGGGGGAAGACGATCAGGGCAACGTGTTCTACCGCAATGCGGACGACAGCAAGCGCTGGGTGATGTTCAACGGCGAAGTGGAAGCCTCGCGCGTCAGCCCCGATTGGCACGGCTGGCTGCACCGTACCTTTGACGAGGTGCCGAGCGAGAAGCCGCTGAAACACAAGGCCTGGGAAAAGCCGCACCAGGAAAACCTGACCGGCACCATGATGGCCTATGCGCCGGCTGGCTCTATCCGCGCGGGCGGCGAGCCCAAGGAGCGCCGCGATTACGAGGCCTGGGTGCCTGAATAAACATCTGCCAGAAGGCTGGTTACATGTCCCACAATCCTACTGAAGTTTTTGCCGGCGGTGTTGTGCTGGCCGCCGCGGTTGCGTTTGCCGTTTATGCAGGGCAGGCGGCGGGCCTGTCGCGCGCCGGCGCCACCTATGACCTGAGCGCGTCTTTCCGATCGCTGGAGGGCGTCAGCGTCGGCACCGATGTGCGGCTGGCGGGCGTCAAGATCGGCACCGTGACCGGCGTCGATCTGAACCCCGAGACTTTCCGCGCCGATACCCGGTTTTCGGTGAAGCAAGGGATCGAAATCCCTGATGACAGCGCGGTGGTGATTTCTTCCGAAGGTTTGCTGGGCGGCAATTTCGTCGAGATTATGCCCGGCGGCTCTCAGTTTGCCTTTGAGGCAGGCGACGAGATCGAGGACACGCAAGGTGCGGTCAGCCTGATTTCGCTGCTGGTCAAATTCGTCGCAGGCGGCGGGGAAGAGTCGTGAAACGCCTGGCCGCAGCCCTGACAGCCGCTGTGCTGGCGCTGCCTGCGGTGGCGCAGGAGCAGGCGGCGCAAGGGACCGCAGCGGTGCTGCGGGCGCTGGACAAGGTCAACGGCCACAGCATGGATGCCGAAGTCGCCGTTGGCGCCAGTGCGGAGATGTTCGGAGTTCTGGTCACCGTGTCCGAATGCCGGTATCCGGCGGACAACCCGACAGGGGACGCCTTTGCCTATCTCACCGTGCGTAACCCCGATGACGGCGCGGTGCAGTTCGAGGGCTGGATGATCGCCTCCAGCCCGGCGCTGAACGCGCTGGACCACAGCCGTTACGATGTCTGGGTCATCCGCTGCAGCAGCAGCTGAGGCGAAGGCACCGCGGGGCGGGTGAAATCCGCATCCTGAGACAAGGCTTCCCGCAGCAGCGCGCGGTAGCGGGCGCGGCTGACCTCGATACCGCCGAGCGAGGCCAGATGCGGGGTCAGGAACTGGGTGTCGCATAAGGTGAATCCCGCCTGCACCAGCCGGTCGGTCAGATAGGTCAGCGCCACTTTGGAGGCGTCGCGGCGGCGCGAGAACATGCTTTCACCGAAGAACGCACCGCCCAGCGAGACGCCATAGGTGCCGCCGGACAGCACGCCCTGATGCCAGACCTCCAGTGAATGGGCGTTGCCCATCATGTGCAGTTCCAGATAGCGGTCACGGATTTCGGCGCTGATCCAGGTCTCGGCCCGGTCGGCGCAGCCGTCGACCACCCCGGCAAAGTCGCGGTTCACAGTGATTTCAAAGCCGCCGTTGCGGATGCGCTTGGCCAGGGAGCGGGAGATGCGGAAACCGTCCAGTGGCAGGATCCCGCGCCGCTTGGGATCGACCCAGAACACGTCCGGGTCGTCGCGGTGTTCGGCCATCGGGAAAACACCGGCGGAATAGGCGTGCAGCAGAAGGTCCGCAGTCAAGCTCATGGTGCTGGCAGTATAACGGGAAAATGCAGGGAAAAGTAAAACGGGGCGCCGCCAATGGCGCGCCCCGTCAGATGTCAGGCCGGCGTGTTCTCTTCCAGCCAGCGTTCCAGCCAGTGGATGCCGTAGTCGCCGGTGTGGATATCTTTCTCCTGCAACAGCGCATGGAACAGCGGCACGGTGGTGTCGATACCGTCGATGATCAGCTCGCCCAGGGCGCGGTTCAGGCGCGCCAGTGCTTCGGTCCGGTCGCGGCCGTGCACGATCAGCTTGCCGATCAGCGAGTCGTAGTAGGGCGGGATCGAATAGCCGTCATAGAGTGCCGAATCCATCCGGACACCCAGGCCGCCGGGGGCGTGGTACTGGGTGATCTTGCCCGGGCAGGGGGCAAAGTTCGGCAGTTTCTCGGCGTTGATCCGCACTTCGATGGCGTGGCCGTTGATCTCCAGGTCGTCCTGGGTGAACGACATCGGCAGGCCTTCGGCTACCCGGATCTGCTCGCGCACCAGGTCGACACCGAAGATCGCTTCGGTCACCGGGTGCTCCACCTGCAGGCGGGTGTTCATCTCGATGAAGTAGAACTCGCCGTCTTCATACAGAAACTCGACGGTGCCGGCGCCGGAATAGCCCATCTTGCCAATTGCGTCGGCACAGATTTTACCGATCCTGGCGCGCTCTTCCGGGGTGATGCAGGGGCCGGGGGCCTCCTCGAACACCTTCTGGTGGCGGCGCTGCAGGGAGCAGTCGCGCTCAGCCAGGTGGATACCGGTGCCCTTGCCGTCGCCAAAGACCTGGACTTCGATGTGACGCGGCTTCTGGAGGTATTTCTCCATGTAGACTTCGTCATTGCCGAAGGCGGCCTTGGCCTCGGAGCGGGCGGTGGAGAAGGCTGAGGTCAGCTCTTTCTCGTCCTTGGCCACCTTCATGCCGCGGCCGCCGCCGCCGGCGGTGGCCTTGATGATGACCGGGTAGCCCATGTCCTTGGCGGCCTTTTTGGCCGCGGCAATGTCGGGCACGCCGCCGTCGGACCCGGGAACCACCGGAATGCCGAGGTTCTTGGCGGTTTCCTTGGCGGTGATCTTGTCACCCATGATGCGGATATGTTCGGCCGAGGGGCCGATGAACGTCAGCCCGTGGTCCTCGATGATCTGCACGAAGTTGGCGTTTTCCGACAGGAAGCCGTAGCCCGGGTGGATCGCCTGGGCGCCGGTGATTTCGCACGCCGAGATGATGGCGGGAATCGACAGGTAGCTTTGCGCGCCGGACGGCGGGCCGATGCAGACCGATTCATCGGCCATGCGCACGTGCATCGCGTCGGCGTCGGCGGTGGAATGCACCGCGACCGACTTGATGCCCATTTCCCGGCAGGCACGGATCACGCGCAGAGCGATCTCGCCGCGGTTGGCAATCAGGATCTTGTCAAACATGGCAGATCCTTATTCGATGATGACCAGGGGCGACCCGAATTCAACGGCAGCGCCATCTTCGACCAGGATGCGCTTCACGGTGCCTGCCTTGGGCGCCGGGATGTGGTTCATGGTCTTCATCGCCTCGACGATCAGCAGGGTGTCGCCTTCGCTGACTTGCTTGCCCACAGAGATAAACGCGGGCGCGCCCGGCTCAGCCTGCAGGTACACGGTGCCGACCATCGGCGAGGTCACGGCGCCGGGGTGGCTGGCCGGATCGTCGTTGGCGGCGGCAGGCGCGGCTGCGGCAGCCGGAGCTGCAGCGGCAGCAACCGGGGCGGGGGCGGCGGCGGGCACTGCCATCTGCACCGGCGCGGCAGCCATCGCGGTCTGGCGCGAGACGCGGACATTGAGGCTGTCCTCCTCGCCGTATTCCCGCTTGACCTGCAATTCGGTCAGATCGTTTTCGCGCAGCAGTTCCGCCAGCGCCTTGATGAATGCCACATCCGCTTCGTGAGATTTGTTCGTCATTTTGTCCTCAAGCCGGTTCCGACACGCCCGCCCAGGCCCATGAGGCCCGGCAGGCAGGAAATTAGCGCGCTTATAGGGCAAGGATTACCGCAAGGAAAGCGCTGTCGATGCTTGCCGTAACATGGAGGCGGATTGACGGATTTGCAATTGCCTGCCGCTTTTTGTGCCCTACAGCGGCATTCCGGTCAGTTTAGCCACCAGTTCCGGGAGCTTGCGGGCGCCGAATTTTTGCAGCAGGCGGGCGCGGTGGGTTTCCACCGTGCGGTAGGACAGATCCAGCTGCTTGCCGATTTCCTTGGCCGACAGCCCCTTGCAGGTGAGGATCGCCACTTCGCGCTCCCGCGGGGTGAGGGAGACCACCGGGCGGTCCTCGGAGATATCGGCAAAGGACCAGATGCCGGTCTGGAACGGCGCCCCTGGCGTGACCGAACGGCCGCGCACCCGGCACCAGAACAGCTCCCCGGCGCGGCGGCGCATGATGCGCTCGTCGCTGTAGCTGCCGCTTTGCGCTTCAGGCTGTTGCAGCAGGGCGCCGATGCGGTTGAAATCCTCCTGGCTGGGGTAGAGTCCGGCTACCAGCATCCCGGTATAGTCCGCGGGAGCGCCGCCGAAGGTGGCGGCAAACTGCAGATTGCACCGCGTGATGACGCGGCGTTCCAGCACGGCGAGGCCCACGGGGGCATGGTCAAAGGCAAGATCGCTCATATGGTATTCTTAGCCCGGTTATTCCGGTAAATTGAAGGGGTTGCCGTGACGCGCCTTGTGGCGGGCAATTGGGCACCGGGAGGAGCAGATGAACATAGCAGTGTGGCTGCAGCGGATGGCAGCGGCGGAGGGCGGGCGGCCTGCGCTGTTTCTGGGGCAGGAGCTGGTGGCGGATTATGCAGAGTTCCATGCGCGGGCGGCGTCGGTGGCGGGCTGGCTGCTGGCGCAGGGCGTCTCACCCGGCGACCGGGTCGGCATCTTCATGAAGAACTGCCCGGACTACCTGAGTGCGCTTTACGGTATCTGGTATGCCGGGGCGGCGGCTGTGCCGATCAATGCCAAGCTGCACGGCAAGGAGGCAGAGTTCATCCTGCAAAACTCAGGTGCAAAACTGGTGTTCACCTCTCCGGGGCTGACCGAGGCGGTCGCGGAAACCGGTGCCGCTGTGCGCTGCGTGGATATTGCCGGCGCTGAATACGCGGCAGCGTTGGATGCCGGACCGGTGGCGGAGCCTGCCTCGCGTCTGCCGGAGGACCTGGCCTGGCTGTTTTATACCTCGGGCACCACTGGGCGGCCCAAGGGGGTGATGATCACCCACCGGATTCTGACGGCCATGGCCATCGCCTATTTCGCCGATGTGGATCAGGTGAGCGCCGATGATCACGCGCTATATGCTGCGCCGATGAGTCATGGGGCGGGGATCTATGCGCTCCAGCATGTTCTGGCAGGCGCCCGCCATGTTTGTCCCGAGTCGGGCGCATTTGATGAAACTGAGATCTTCGGCCTCGCCGCTCATTTCGGGCGCGTCCACATGTTTGCAGCACCCACGATGGTCACAAGAATGACCTCGGAAGCCAAACGGCTGGGCCGCAAGGGGGAGGGGCTCCGGACCGTGGTCTATGCCGGCGGGCCGATGTATGCTGTTGATATCATCGAGGCGGTGGATCATTTCGGCCCCGTTTTTGTGCAGGTCTACGGACAGGGTGAATGCCCGATGGCCATCACCGCGCTGCCGCGCCATGACGTGCAGGACCGCACGCATCCGCGCTGGCGCGAGCGGCTGGCCAGCGTCGGCAGGGCGCAAAGCGTGGTGGAGGTTCGGATCGGCACACCGGAGGGGGAGTTCCTGCCCGCAGGCAGCCACGGCGAAATCATGGTGCGCGGGGATGCTGTGATGCCGGGCTATTGGCAGAACCCGGAGGCGACAGAGAAAACACTGGTCAACGGCTGGCTTATGACCGGCGATATGGGGGTGCTGGACGAAGACGGCTACCTTACGCTGCAGGACCGGTCCAAGGACATGATCATCACTGGCGGTTCCAATGTCTATCCGCGCGAGGTGGAGGAGGTGCTGCTGATGCACCCGCAGGTGCGCGAGGTCTCGGTGGTGGGGCGGCCTCATGCAGACTGGGGCGAGGAAGTGGTGGCCTTTGTCGTTGGGGATGCGCCTGATGCGGAACTGGATGAACTATGCAACAGCCGGATCGCGCGGTTCAAACGGCCCAAGGCGTATTTGCGGATTGAGGCGTTGCCCAAGAATAATTACGGCAAGGTGCTGAAGACGGAACTGCGGAAGCTGGTCTGACCTTGGATCAGGCCGGCCGGGCAGCGGCGGTGCCTTCGCCGCGGCCGGTCTGGCGCTGGCCCATCATGGTGTCGATCAGCAGGCTCATCAGCTCGGCCCGGTTGGCGGTGCCGGACTTGCGGTATATCGCATTAAGCTGCGCTTTGACGGTGCCTTCGGCACTGCCGCGCATGGCGGCGATTTCGGCGGTGCTGAGGCCCTTGACCAGGAACGTCGCAACATCCAGCTCGGCAGGCGTCAGTTTCCAGGTGGCGAACTCCGTGTCGATCACCTCCTGAATCGCGGCTTGTGCCGAACTCAGGCTTTCCTCCAGATGCGCTTTGCGCCGCAGCAGCCACATCAGAATGCGGGTTTCGATCACGATGGCTGCGGTCAGCGCCAGCGCGGCAAGCCCTTCGATATAGGTATGGCTGCGTTCGCCGTCGTCGGTCTCGCCTGCCTCGAGTCCGCTGAGATCCGCAATCACATCGCCAAGGAACACCGCCGCGCAGAGGGCCTGCACGGCGATGACGGCAATCAGGATCCAGGGTTTGGCCGGGTCTTGCCGGTTCTGGCGCATTGTCAGGTCTCCGCTGAGGTGCCGGGCATCTCCTTGTAGCCAGTGACCATCGCACGCGCCAGATTGACTTTGGTCCGGCGGCTTTCGAACAGCATCGCTGCCACATGCAGAACGATGGAGATTTCGGCCCAGGAGACCAGCATTTCGTGCAGCTCTTCCGGCCATTCGACGCCCCAGAATGGGGTGGTCGTCATCAGATAGCCGGTGAAGGCGATGGCGCTGATCGTCAGCAGCAGGTTGTAGATCATCAGCGCGCCCAGCGGAGAGTGGCCGGGATGCCGCCGGATCCGCCCCGTGGCGATATCGCTGAGCTGGCCGGCCGCAGCACCGGCATCAGGCGGAAAGCTGGAGAACCGCGCATAGCGGCTGCCGATCACCCCCCAGATCACCCGGATGCCGATCAGCGCGGCAATGGCGTAGCCGATGTAAAGATGAAGATCGCCCTCCGGATCGGTGAACAGCGCATTGGCGGCAAAGCCCGCGGCCAGCGACCAGTGAAACAGCCGGACCACAGGGTCCCAGACGTATGTGCGGCGCATTTCAGCCCTCCTATCAAAGCGGGCGCCGGGAGTTGGCGCCCGGTGTGCTGGTCTGTAGGGCTCAGTCGTTTTCTTCGATCTTCACCACCTCAAGCTTGCCGTTCAGGTAGACCTCGTATTTCTTGCCGTCCTTCAGGGCGTAGGCTTCGTACTGGCCGTCTTCGCTTTCGATCTTGCGCACGTCATAGCCCTGCGCGGTCAGCAGATCGCGGATCTTGGCCTGGGTTTCGGCGCTGGGTGTACCGTCGGAAGCAAATGCCGCCGCGGCGGGCAGGGCGAGGGCAAGGGCGAGGAGTTTCAGCGAGTGGCGCATGGGGTGTCCTTTCTGTGTCCTGTCAGGTGCCGTGCCGGAGTGGCGCGGGCTGTGGCAGAGACATCGCGTCCGGAGCGGCTGCGAAGAATAGGCGCCAAGTTGGAAGGGTGCAGAAACCGGGGCCGTATAACCGGGGTTTATTGCGGCAAAAACTGATGTTTACGGCTTAGGCGCAGCAGTTTGCAAAAAAGGCCGGCTCAGGGGAGAGCCGGCCTCAGTCTGCCAATGCCGGCACGCGGGTGGCCGGCAAGACGGAGATGTATGGCTTGGCGCGCGCCTCAGATCGCCAGGTATTCGGCGCGCAGCTCTTCGTTGGCCAGGACCTCGGCGGCGGTGCCGTCAAAGACGATGCCGCCGGTATCGAGGATCACTGCACGGTCCGCCAGTTCCAGGGCGCGGACTGCGTTCTGCTCGACAATGATGGTTGTCATGCCCTGTTCCTTGATGTGGATGAGGGTCTTTTCGATTTCGTCGACGATTACCGGCGCCAGGCCCTCGTAGGGTTCATCCAGCAAGAGCACCTTGATGTCGCGGGCCAGCGCCCGGGCAATCGCCAGCATCTGCTGCTCACCGCCTGACAGGGTCACGCCCTCCTGCTTGCGGCGTTCGCCAAGGCGCGGGAACAGGTCATAGAGGCGCTCCAGCGACCAGCCGATGGGCGGCGCGATCTGCGCCAGCTGCAGGTTTTCCTCGACCGTCAGGCCGGGAATGATGCGGCGGTCTTCGGGCACCAGGCCCAGTCCCTCGGCGGCGGCCTCATACGACGTCATCTTGTGCAGCGGCTTGTGGTCCAGCCAGATCTCGCCGCGGGTCACCATCGGGGAGCCGGTGCGCGCGATCGAACGCAGGGTCGAGGTCTTGCCCGCGCCGTTGCGTCCCAGCAGCGCCAGGATCTCGCCCTCGTGGACGTTGAAGTTGATGCCCTGCACGATGTAGCTCTCGCCGTAGTAGGCGTGCACATCCCAGACCGACAGGAAGGCCGGGGCGGTGGATGCCACATTGGCGTTCTTGGAGAAATCGGGTTTCACATTCATGGTGTTTCTCCTTTACGCGCTCTCGCCCAGGTAGGCTTCACGCACCTTCGGGTTGCCGCGGATGTTTTGCGGATCGTCCTCGACCAGCGGCGTGCCCTGGGCCAGAACCGTGATCCGGTTGGCGAGGCTGAACACCACATGCATGTCGTGTTCGATGATGGCGATGGTGATGTCACGCTCGTCGCTGATCTGTTTCAGCAGGTCGATGGTGTTGTTGGTATCGGCTCGCGCCATGCCCGCGGTCGGCTCGTCCAGCAGCAGCAGCCGCGGCTCCTGGCTGAGGCACATGCCGATCTCCAGCCGCCGCTTGTCGCCGCGGGACATGGCGGCGGCGTGCATGTGCCGCTTGTCTGCCATGTTCATCTCTTCCAGCATGTGCTCGGCCTTTTCCAGAATGTCCTTCTGCCGCAGCACCGCGGACAGTGCGTTCAGCTCGAACGCGCCGTCCCGCTTGGCGAAGCAGGGGATCATCATGTTTTCCAGCACCGTCAGGTCGCCGAAGATCTCAGGCGTCTGGAACACGCGGCTGATGCCCATCTGGTTGATTTCATACGGCGCGCGGCCCAGCACCGACTGGCCGTCGAACATGACGGATCCGGTGTCGGGGATCAGCTTGCCCACCAGGCAGTTGAGCAGGGTGGACTTGCCTGCACCGTTCGGCCCGATGATCGCATGGACCGAGTTTTCCTGGACGCTGAGGTTCACATCGGACAGCGCCTGCAGGCCGCCGAACCGTTTCCCCACGTCTTTGACTTCAAGGATACCCATTGTTCTGTCTCCTTATTCCGCGGGGTTGGTTTCGCCAGAGGCGTTGCTGTCTTTGGCCTTGCGGCGGCTGAGCCAGCCCTTGATCCGCTGGCCGCCTTCGACCAGGCCGCCGGGCAGGAAGATCACCACCAGCATGAACAGGATGCCGAGGGTCAGGTGCCAGCCCTTGCCGATGAAGGGGTGGATCAGGAACACCACCGCGTCCTCCATTCCGTCCGGCAGGAAGCTGAACCAGGTGTGCAGGACGTTGTCGTTGATCTTGGAGAAGATGTTCTCGAAGTACTTGATGAAGCCTGCGCCCAGAACCGGACCGATCAGCGTGCCGGCACCGCCCAGGATGGTCATCAGCACCACCTCGCCGGAGGCGGTCCACTGCATCCGCTCAGCGCCTGCCAGCGGGTCCATCGAGGCCATCAGCCCGCCTGCAAGACCCGCGTACATGCCGGAGATCACAAAGGCCGCCAGGGTGTAGGGCCGGGTGTTGAGGCCGGTGTAGTTCATCCGCTGTTGGTTCGACTTCACTGCCCGCAGCATCATGCCGAAGGGCGAGCGGAAGATGCGGATCGCCAGGTAGAAGGCGGCCAGCATGACAAGCGCGCAGAGGTAGTAGCCAGCGTTGAACTGGAAGGCCCAGGGACCCACGGCGAGTTCAAAGGTGGAGCGCATCTCCAGCCCGAACAGGTTGGTCACGGGGATCGAGCCGTCGGCGGTGGCGGAGACGCCCAGGATACGGGGGTCTTCCAGCGTCAGCTGCAGGCCGGTTTCGCCGTTGGTGATCGGGGTCAGCACCGAATAGGCGAGGTTGAAGGACATCTGCGCAAAGGCCAGCGTCAGGATCGAGAAGTAAATGCCCGAGCGGCGCAGGCTGATGAAGCCGATGAGCAGCGCAAACAGGCCCGCGAC
The DNA here is from genome assembly GCF_982940295.1 of Leisingera sp. NCBI lineage: Bacteria > Pseudomonadati > Pseudomonadota > Alphaproteobacteria > Rhodobacterales > Roseobacteraceae > Leisingera > Leisingera sp. Next base: position 26,651 of record NZ_CEYXRG010000016.1, on the reverse strand, counting down.
GATCACCGACAGAACGATGGCCGGGATCACGTTCATGCCGATGAGCTTGAACATCCAGACGGCGGAGTAGGAGCCGACGCCGAGGAAGGCCGCATGGCCGAACGACAGGTAGCCGGTGAGGCCGAACAGGATGTTGAAGCCGATAGCGAAGATCCCGAAAATCACGAAGCGCTGCATCAGGTCCGGATAGCCCGCGTTGAACTGCGCCATGGCGCTGCCGGCCGGGAAGGGGTTCAGGATGAAGGGTGCAAACAGCGTCAGGATGGCGACGATGATCAGCAGGGAAGTGTCTCTTTTGTCCAGTCCGAACATGTCTTAGTCCTCCATCACGCCTTTGCGGCCCATCAGGCCCCGCGGGCGGGTCAGCAGAATGATGATTGCGACCACATAGATGATGATCTGGTCGATGCCGGGGATCAGCGACTTGATCTCGTTCATCGAGGCAAAGCTCTCCAGAATGCCCAGCAGGAAGCCCGCCAGCACCGCGCCGGGCAGGGAGCCCATGCCGCCGACAACCACCACCACGAAGCTGAGGACCAGGAAGTCCATGCCCATGTGGTAATTAGGCGAATTGATCGGCGTGTACATGACACCGGCCAGGCCGGCGACGGCGGCGGCGATTCCGAACATAATGGTGAAGCGGCGGTCGATGTTGATGCCCAGAAGGCCCACTGTCTCGCGGTCGGCCATGCCCGCGCGCACCACCATGCCGAAGGTGGTGAATTGCAGGAAGCTGAAGATGCCGCCGATGATCAGCACGGCAAAGAAGAAATAGACCACGCGCCAGACAGGATAGATGATGTCCATGCCGATCACGGCACCCAGGTTCACCACGCCGTTCAGCGCGTCCGGCGCCGGGGTCTGGATCGGGTTGGCGCCGTAGAAATACTTGACCACTTCCTGCAGCACGATGGCGAGACCGAAGGTCACCAGGATCTGGTCGGCGTGGGGGCGCTTGTAGAAATGCTTGATCAGCCCGCGCTCCATCACATAGCCGACGCCGATCATGATCGGGATGGCAAAGAGGATCGCCAGCGGCACCGCCCAGTCGATGATGGCACCGCCGAACTCGGGGCCGAACCAGGCCTCGACATAGGGGGTCTTCACCTTGAGCGGGTTGCCGAGGAAGTCGGTCTGGGTCTCGTCGACCACCTCATAGCTGAGGTTCAGAATGCGTTGCAGGGTAACGGCGCAGAAGGCGCCGATCATGAACAGGGCCCCATGGGCAAAGTTCACCACGCCCAGCGTGCCGAAGATAAGTGTCAATCCCAGCGCGATCAGCGCATAGGCCGAGCCCTTGTCGAGCCCGTTCAGGATTTGCAGGAGAATGGCGTCCATGGGTCCCACCGTGCGTCAGGTTCGGGATGGCCCGTCCGGCGGGGGAGCGGACGGGCCGGTTGGGGCAGCCGGATTCCGGTACGGAATCCGGCACGGAATTTTTTCAAAATTCCGGCGCCCTGTGGCTGGCTTATGCGCCCGGGTTGCAGGCGCCCAGGTTGCCGCCAGCGAACATCGGGTGATCCGGTGCGTATTCCACCTGTGCCCGCGGGGTGACTTCGACCACTTCCAGAAGGTCGAATTCAGAGGTCGGGTTCTCTTTCCCGCGCACCACCAGAACATCCTTGAAGCACTGGTGGTCTTCGGCACGGTAGAGCGTTGGGCCGTTGCCCAGGCCGTCGAACTCATAGCCTTCCAGCGCTTCCACAACGGCGCAGGGGTTGAAGCTGCCTGCGCGCTCGACCGCATCCGCGTAAAGCAGGGTCTGCACATAGCAGGTGTGCGCGGCCTGGCTCGGCGGGAAGCCGTATTTGGTGCCGAAGGACTTCACGAAGGCCTTGGAACCCTCGTCCTGCAGCGTCCAGTGCCAGTTGGTGGAGCCATGGATGCCCTTCACGTTGGCACCGGCGCCTTTGGCCATCAGACGGGAGTAGAGCGGCACGACAATCTCGAAGTTCTTGCCGTTCACCACCTTTTCGCGCAGGCCGAACTGCACCGCGTTGGTCAGCGAGTTCACCATGTTGCCGCCATAGTGGTTCAGCACCAGCACGTCGGCGCCCGAGTTCAGCACCGGAGCGATGTAGGAGGAGAAGTCGGTGGCGGCCAGCGGTGTGCGGACCTTGTTCACGGTCTGCCAGCCCAGCGCCTCGGTGGCGGCGGCGATCGATTCCTCCTGGGTCCAGCCCCAAGTGTAGTCGGCTGTCAGGTGATAGGCGATACGGTCGGTGCCATAGAGGTTCTTGAGCACCGGCGCCAGCGCTGCACCCGACATGTAGCCGTTGAAGAAATGGCGGAAGCCGTTGGCCTTCTTGTCCTTGCCGGTCGTGTCGTTGGAGTGGGTGAGGCCCGCCATGAAGATCACGCCTGCCTCTTGGCAGAGGCCCTGCACGGCGATTGCCACACCGGAGGAGGAGCCGCCGGTGATCATCACCGCACCGTCCTTCTCGATCATCGACTTGGCGGAGGCGCGGGCGGCGTCGGATTTGGTCTGGGTGTCGCCGGTGACGTATTCCACCTTCTTGCCCAGAATGCCGCTGCCCTGCAGCGCCTTGGAGCTGAAGGTGTTCATCATGCCGCCGTCGCCGCCGCCGTTCAGATGCTCGACCGCCAGCTCATAGGCGCGCAGCTCGTCTGCGCCTTCGTCGGCATAGGGGCCGGTCTGCGGCACGTTAAAGCCCAGGGTGACGGTGCCGCCGGTCGGCTCATTGGTGAAAGCGGCGGCGGAAGAGGCGGTAAAGATCGTCGGCAGTGCCACACCGGCGCCTGCGAGTGCGCCGGTCCTCAGGACACCACGACGCGAAACGTCAAATTTAGACATGTATTCCTCCCTAATATGATTGGTGCCTTGCAGCTCCTCACTTCTGCGCGGTACCAGCACTGTTCGTGCAAAATCAGTATGAGAGCGTCATGTAAACCCAAGCAATAAAACCCTTTTGCAGCTTGAAAATTCTGTAAATAAATGAACAATATTCCGCGGCATACTGTAAACAAAGTTATATTGCGTTGCAGAAAGCCCTTGAATTGGAAGTGTTTTGGGAGGCCCGCCTGAATGGCACGCGATACCCTCACTGGCAGCCGGATCCGCGAGCGCAGGCTCATCCTTGGATTGCGCCAGGCCGAATTGGCGCGGGAGGCAGGGATTTCAGCCTCTTATCTCAACCTGATTGAGCACAACCGGCGCAGAATCGGCGGCAAGCTTCTGGTCGGCATTGCCGGGGTTTTGGGGGTCGAGCCCTCGATGCTGAGCGAGGGGGCGGAGGCGGCGCTGATCTCCACCCTGCGGGAGGCGGCAGCAGACAGCGGCGTGCCGGTGGCGGAGCTGGACCGGGTGGACGAATTTGCAGGCCGCTTTCCCGGCTGGGCCGAGGTGCTGGCCTCCGGCCACCGCCGTATCGCCACGCTGGAGCGGACGGTGGAAACCCTGTCGGACCGGCTGACCCATGACCCCAATCTGGCGGCCTCGGTGCATGAGGTGCTGTCGACCGCCGCCGCGATCCGCTCCACCGCGTCGATCCTGGCGGAAACCGGTGAGCTGGAGCCGGAATGGCGCGACCGCTTTCATAAAAACCTCAACGAGGATTCGCTGCGGCTGTCGGAAAGCAGCCGGGCGCTGGTGAGTTTTCTGGATGAGGGGGATACCGGCGAGGACCGCCGTGGCATGCCGCAGGAGGAGGCCGAAGCCTTCCTGCAGGCCAGCCGTTTCCACTTCCCGGCACTGGAGGAGGACGCTGCTGCACCGGAGGATCTGGTGCGGGACGCTCCCGAGCTGGTAAGCGAAGCCGCCCGCAGCCTGGCCCGCGCTGCGCTGGAGCAATACCAGGCAGATGCCCGCGCCATGCCGCTGCCGGCACTGTCGCGCCAGATACGCTCGGGCGGGCTCGACCCGGTGGCGCTGGCGCGGCAGTTCGGTTGCAGCCTGCCAGTGGTGCTGCGGCGTCTGGCCGCGCTGCCGGAGGAGGTGCTGGGGCGGGAAGCCGGGCTGGTGATCTGCGATGCCTCCGGCACGCTGTTGTTCCGCAAGCCGGTCACTGGCTTTGCCATGCCGCGCTTCGGGGCGTCCTGTCCGCTGTGGCCGCTTTATACTGCGCTGGTGCGCCCGCATGTGCCGGTGCGGCGCAGCGTGGTGCAGCAGGGGCGCAATGCGGCGGCCTTTGATTGCATGGCGGTCGCCTGGCCACTGGAGATACCGGATTTCGGGGCTGACCCGCTGTACCGGGCGGTGATGCTTATTCTGCCCGGCGGCCAGGAGGCACAGGACCCGCAGCCGGTGGGCGCCAGCTGCCGGGTCTGCCCGCGTCAGGGCTGTCCGGCCCGGCGCGAGCCGTCGATCCTGAAGGAAGAGTTTTGACAGCCGTATGGCCGCGGGGCTAACCTGCGCAAAAAGGAATGCGTACCCGCACCGGCTTGTCCGGCAGGGCGCGCCGGGAGGAAATTCTGCTGATGGGCAGGCATGTTGTACTGATCGAAGATGAGCCGAATATCACCGAGGCCATCCGGTTTCTGCTGACCCGGGACGGGTGGAGCGTGGATGCGCACACTGATGGCGCCACCGCTGTCGAGGTGATCCGGGATGCCGATCCCGACTTGGTGATTCTCGATCTGATGCTGCCGGGCAAGAGCGGGCTGGAGATTGTCCGCGAACTGCGCGCCGAGAGCGCCATGCAGACGCTGCCGGTGCTGATGCTGACCGCCCGCGGCCAGATGCGCGACCGCGAGATGGCGGAGAAAGCGGGCGTCACCCGTTTCATGACCAAACCCTTTTCCAATGCCGAGGTGCTGACCGCAGTGCGGGACCTGCACGCCCAGGCCGGGCAGGGATGACCCGGGAGGGCGGCGCCAAAGAGCAAACGGGCACCCGCGCGGAGCGCCAGACTTACCGCCGCCGCCGCCTGATGGATATCGCCCGGCTGCTGCCGGTGCTGGGGGCGCTGCTGCTGGCGCTGCCGCTGTTGTGGCCTGAGGCGTCCACCCATCCGGCGGCCCGGGACGGGGTCAGCATGTCTTCGGCCGTTATCTATGTGTTTTCGGTTTGGATCGGGCTAATCGGCGCTTGTTTCGTCTTCAGCATGGCGGTGCAGCGATGGGCCGATCACTGGACCGGCGGAGGGCCGGACGGGGCAGGGCTGCCCGGTGACCGGCCGGATCACGGGGAGGACGGCTGATGGCCTCCCTCAACGTGCTGGCCTTTGTCTGCCTTGCCTATGTGGCGTTTTTGTTCTTCATCGCCTTCTGGGCCGACCGGATGGCCTCCCGCGGCCGCAGTGCGGCCTGGATGCGCTCGCCGCTGATCTACACGCTGTCACTGTCGGTCTATTGCACCGCCTGGACTTTTTACGGCGCGGTCGGCTACGCAGCGCGCTCCGGGCTGGAGTTCGTGACCATCTACCTCGGCCCTTCGCTGGTCATGATCGGCTGGTGGTGGGGCCTGCGCAAGCTGGTGCGGATCGGGCGCAGCCAGCGGATCACCTCCATCGCCGACCTCATATCCTCGCGCTATGGCAAGTCGAACCTGCTGGCCACCGGGGTGACTATCCTCGCGGTGATTGGTGTAACGCCCTATATCTCGCTGCAGCTGCAGTCGGTGACCCTGTCCTTTGCCATCTTCGCCGAGGCCGATCCCATACGCGGCTATAACGAGACCTCGACCGTGTTCTGGGTGGCCGCCGGGCTGGCGGTGTTCGCAATCCTGTTCGGCACCCGCAACCTCAACGCCAATGAGCGCCACCACGGGGTGGTGACCGCCATTGCGCTGGAAGCCATCGTCAAACTGGCCGCACTGCTGGCAGTGGGGGTGTTTGTGGTCTGGGGTGTGGCGGGCGGTGTCGGCGAGACGCTGGAGCGTATCGACGCGTCGCAGATCGGCCAGTGGAACGTCGACGGCAGCCGCTGGGCCACCATCACCTTCCTGGCCGCTGCCGCCTTTGTCTGCCTGCCGCGGATGTTCCAGGTGATGGTGGTGGAGAATGAGGACGAGCGCCACCTGCGCATCGCCTCCTGGGCGTTCCCGCTCTATCTGCTGCTGATCTCCATGTTCGTGGTGCCGATCGCCGTTGTCGGACTGGAACTGCTGCCCGCGGGTGCCAACCCGGACATGTTCGTGCTGACGGTGCCCCTGCAGCAGGGGCAGCAGGGGCTGGCTGTGCTGTCTTTCCTCGGCGGCTTTTCCTCCGCGACGTCGATGGTGATCGTGGCGGCGATGGCGCTGTCGACGATGGTGTCGAACCATATCGTGATGCCGGTCTGGCTGCGGCTGCAAAGCCGCCAGGCCTCGGTTTCCGGCGATGTGCGCGACGTGGTGCTGTTCTCCCGCCGGGTGTCGATCGCCGTGATCATGGCGCTCGGGTATTTCTACTATCACCTTTCGGGCGGCGCTGCGGCGCTGGCGGCCATCGGCCTGATCTCCTTTGCCGGTGTGGCGCAGATCCTGCCGGCGCTGGTTGGCGGGCTGTTCTGGCGCGGCGCCACCCGCAGCGGTGCCTTGGCCGGTCTCACCGTGGGATTTGCCATCTGGCTCTATACCATGCTGCTGCCCGCACTGGGCGGCGGGCTGCTGCCGGAACACATACTGCGCGAAGGGCTTTTCGGCCTCAGCTGGCTGCGGCCCGAAGCGCTGTTCGGGATCGAGGGAATGGACCCGACGGTGCATGCGGTAATGTGGTCGATGAGCCTCAATGCCACGGCCTTCTGCCTGGTCTCGCTGATGAGCTTCCCCAGCCCGCTGGAGCGGCTGCAGGGCGCGCAATTCGTCAATGTCTTTGACCATTCCGCGGGCCCGCGCGGCTGGACCGGTTCGGTTGCGCAATCCGAGGACTTGATGATCATGTCGCAGCGGATCCTCGGGGCCTCCGAGGCGCAGGCCTTCTTCCAGCGGGAACGTTTGCGTCAGGGCGGCCGCGGCCCGCTGCCGGAGCCGACGCCTGCCTTCCTGGAGCGGCTGGAGCGCGAGCTCAGCGCCTCTATCGGGGCGGCGGCGGCGCACGCGATGATCGGCCAGATCGTCGGCGGCTCGTCCGTCTCGGTGCAGGATCTGCTGGCAGTGGCGGATGAGACGGCGCAGATGCTGGAATACTCCAGCCGCCTTGAGGCGCAATCTGCGGAGCTGTCGGCAACGGCTCGCAAGTTGCGGGAAACAAACGAGAAACTTACGCAGATTTCAGAGCAGAAAGACGCGTTCCTCAGCCAGGTGAGCCATGAGCTGCGCACGCCGATGACGTCGATCCGGGCGTTCTCTGAGATCCTGCGCGATGACGCCCAGCTCAGCCCGCATGAACAGCGCCACTATGCCGGCATCATCCATGACGAGACGCTGCGGCTGACCCGGCTGCTCAACGACCTTCTGGACCTCAGCGTGCTGGAGAACGGCCAGGTGAGCCTCAACATGACGGCAGGCACCCTGACGGAAGTGCTGGACCACGCGGTCGCCGCTGCTCTGGCGGGGTCAGACAGGCCGCTCAAGGTGACCCGCAGCCCCGAGGCAGAGGCATACCGCATCTCCTCAGACCTCGACCGGCTGGCGCAGGTGTTCATCAACCTGATCGCCAACGCTCAGAAATACTGCGACGCGGACGACCCGGAGCTGACCATCTCCACCACCGCCGCCGGCGGGCGGTTGCATATTGATTTCACGGACAATGGCAGCGGCGTGCCTGCGGATTTCCAGCAGATGATTTTCGAGAAATTCTCCCGCGTCAGCCCTGAACGCGCGGGCGGGGCCGGGCTGGGTCTGGCGATCTGCCGCGAGGTCATGCAGCGGCTTGGCGGCGATATCCGCTATCTGCCTGGGCGCAGCGGCGGCGCTTTCCGGGTTTCCTTACCCGCCGCGGGCGAAAAGGCGGCGTAACCTGCGCGGGAATACAGAAGTTGTTAACCTCCTTTCGGGTAAAACCAAGGAAACGGGACGCGTATGGGGCAGGTTAAACAGCCTATGTCTGAGACAGAAGCAGCACAGGCGGGCAGCGGTAAGCAAAGTGTGCTTGCACGCAAGCTGGCAGCAACCAAGGAAGGCGCCGGGGCGATCAACAGCTCCCTGACGCTGAAGGCGTTGCGCCGTTCTGTCGCGCGCGCGGCTGCGGATCTGTGCGAGCTGCCGATGGCGGTGCTGGCGGCCCGCCAGTGCAATCGCATCCCTGAGGATCTTGCCCAAAACCTGTCCGACAAGGATCTTCTGGTGGTGCTGGATTGCCCGAACGGGCGGATCGGTGCGGCCAGCATGGACGCGGCCACCGTGACCGCGCTGATCCAGCAGCAGACCATTGGCGCGGTGATCGGCAAGGCGCCGGCTGAACGCGTCTATACCCCCACCGATGCTGCCATGACCGCCGAATTTCTGGAACGCACCTTTGCCAAGGTCATGTCGATGCTGGACGGCCACGCGGATCAGGCCATCTTCTCCGGATACCGCTTTGGCGCACAGGTTGACAACGTGCGCAGCCTGGTGCTGGGGCTGGAGGCTGAGGATTACCGGGTGATCGAATTGAACCTGGATCTTGCCTGCGGCGCCATGCAGGGCGTGATGAAGCTGATCTTGCCGGAACCCACCGCTGAGGAACTGCAGGACGGTCAGGGCGGCGGCTCCCAGGGGCCGTCACTGGGCCGTAACCTCGATTCAATCCGCGCTGAGCTGACGGCGGTTCTGTGCAAGATGCGCGTGCCGCTGCGCGACTTTGCCGGGTTGAAGGTTGGCGACACGCTGCCGCTGGATCAAGCCTACCTTTATGAAACCGATTTGCTGACCATCGGCGGCAAGCCTGTTGCGCAGGGGCGGCTGGGGCAGATGAACGGGGCCCGTGCGGTCCGTCTGAACCAGCCCAGAACCACGCTGGTCAGCGATGCCGGCGCGGACGATATGGCCTTCTCCGACGGCGCTGGCATGGAAGCGATGCCGGATGGCCCGCCGGCGCTCGGCATGGGCATCGCCGACCAGGGGCTGCAGGACCCGATGGAAGATAACGGACTGCCCGCGCTGGAGGCAGCCCCGGCGCTGGATGGCGGCGGAATGAGCGGCGGTATGGGGGCAATGGATGCCGGCTTGGATGGCTTGGACCTGTCCGGCCTCGACGGCGATGGCGGGCTGGGCATGGATGGCCTGGACGGCGGCTTGCCGGACCTTCCCGACCTGCCGGATCTGCCTGACTTGCCTGCCGCCGACCTCGGCGATTTCGAGTCGGGCGATGCGGCAGCAGAAATCTCGCAGCTGGCCGGCCTGGACAGCGCGCTGACGGAAAACGGCTGATTGAAACAGCTGGAACTGCCTGGTCGCGGCCTTGCTCAGGCGAATGGCCCGCAGCCCTATACGCCAGACCAGTAAAAGTCCTGGATACGGTCCCCCGCACCGGCCGGCAGCCCGGAAGCGGTTGAGGCATGGCGCGCCCGAAGCGATGCCAGACGTTCAGTCCCTTCCTCTAAACGATCGCGGCGCCTTCCGCCCGCACCCATCAGCGCTGACAGGAGGCGCCCCTTTCATTGCCGCTCGGTGCGCGGTGTCCACTTTGGGTCAAAGAGCTGAGTGCTTGGAAGCGCCTGCCATGCTGGGGCAGGCACACTTCCGGTCCACGGCTCAGCGGCTTGCCAGTGAATCCAGCGCAGGGCGCAGCCCATCCAGCTGATAGCCAGCCGCGCCGGTTTTCTCCAGAATATCGTCCGCGCTCATGTCGCTTGCCTGGCTCAGGGCCCAGACCACAGAGCTGCGCGTGCCGGAGGCGCAATAGGCCAGCACCGGGCCTTCGCCGCCCTCATACAGCTCCCGCTGCAGCGCCACGTTTTCCGGCGTCATGGTCTGATGGGTCAGAGGCAGAACCTCAAACCGCAGCCCCACGGCCTCTGCCGCGGCACGGATCGCCTCGGCCTGATGGCTGGGCGGCACTTCTTCATCCGGGCGGTTGCAGATCACAGTCTTGTAACCGGCGGCGGCAATGGCGGGCAGATCCTCAGCCGAGATCTGCGGCGAGACCGAATAGCGGGGGGTGATTACGCGTGCTTCCATGGGTGAGTCCTTACGCGTTTGCGGCGCCCCGGTCCAGATGCCGGCTGACCGCAGGGGCGGCTATCATGCCGCAGGCCATCGCCGCCAGGAATAGCGCGCCCTGCCAGCTGTTATAGCTGAGCGAGGCCATTGCCGGGCCGGGGCAGAGGCCCACCAGGCCCCAGCCGATGCCGAACAGCACCGAACCAAGGACAAGCCGCCGGTCCAGCTCTGCAGAGGGCGGGGAGGGGAAACTTCCGCCGGCGGCGGGTTTGCGGCCTGCGGTCAACCGCCATGCCAGCGCCATCGGCAGCAGCGCCCCGCCCATCACAAAGGCCAGGGTGGGATCCCAATGGCCGAAGATATCCAGGAAGCCCTGCACCTTGGCGGTGTCAGTCATCCCGGACAGCATCAGTCCTGCCCCGAACAGGCTGCCTGCAAGCAAAGCCAGGATAATACGAAGCATCAGATCACCCCCAGCATCTGGCGCAGCACCGCGAGTGTGAGGACGCCCGCCAGCATGAAGACCGCAGTGGCCGCAATCCCGCGCAGGGACAGGCGGGAAATGCCGCAGACCCCGTGGCCGGAGGTGCAGCCATTGGCAACGCGCGTGCCGATGCCCACCAGCAGGCCGGCCAGCACCAGAACCGCAGCATTGCTTGTGACATGGGTATCCGGAGTGCCGCCAGTCAGCAATGCGATCAGCAGCGGCATACCAATCACTCCGGCGATGAAGGCGATCCGCTCTGCCGCGGTGTTGCGGCCGCTGCCATCCAGCAGCCCGCCCAGGATGCCGCTGGCACCCATGATCCGGCCGTTGCCGAGCAGATACACTGCGCCGCCAAGCCCGATCAGCAGGCCGCCGCCCAGTCCCCAAATCCAGTCTGCTTGCATTGTCTTTCTCCGTCTGGCCCGGTCAGATCTTGTTCACCGGGATCTTCAGGAACACATCGCCCTGGTCATCCGGCTCAGGCATCTGGCCTGCGCGCATGTTCACCTGCAGTGAAGGCAGGATCAGCCGCGGCATTCCCAGCGTCGCATCGCGGGCGTCGCGCATTTCGACGAATTCCTCGATGCTGCGGCCCGCGCCCACATGCACGTTCAGCGCTTTCTGCTCGCCCACGGTGGTTTCCCAGGCATAGTCGTCGCGGCCCGGTGCCTTGTAGTCATGGCCGACGAAGATCCGGGTTTCATCCGGCAGCGCCAGGATTTTCTGGATGGAATTGTAAAGGTCGGCAGAGGAGCCGCCTGGAAAATCGCAGCGGGCGGTGCCGAAGTCGGGCATGAACAGCGTATCGCCGACAAAGGCGGCATCGCCGATCACATAGGTGAGGCAGGCCGGCGTATGGCCGGGTGTATGCAGCACCTCGCCGCGCAGCTGGCCGATCATGAAGCTGTCGCCTTCGCGGAACAGCTGGTCGAACTGGCTGCCGTCGCGCTGAAACTCGGTGCCTTCGTTGAACACCTTGCCGAATGTGTCCTGCACCACGGTAATCTGGTCGCCGATGCCGATCTTACCGCCCAGATGCTCTTGCAGATAGGGGGCGGCGGACAGGTGGTCGGCATGCACGTGGCTTTCCAGGATCCACTCCACCCGCAGCCCCTCGGCCTTGACCCAGGCGATGATGGTGTCGGCGGAGGCAGTGCTGGTGCGCCCGGCCGCGTGGTCAAAGTCCAAGACTGAGTCGATGATGGCGCAGGCCGTGCCTTCCGGATCGCGCACTGCATAAGACACCGTGTTGGTGGCTTCGTCGAAAAAAGCTTTGACGGCGGGGGTCATTTGTCAGTCTCCCTGGATGATGGGAAATCATATATTGATTTGAGAATGTGTTTCAAGGCCGCCAGTGCTGAGAGCGGCAGGTGCCCTTCAAATCATCGCAGCAGTCTGATGTGTGTCAAGGTAGGCGATGCGGCGCGGCGCTAGCATCCCGGGGTGTTTAGTAAAGCCGCAAAAGCGGCAGCAGGCCGTAAAAGATGCGCAAATTTACGGCATGGAGAACAATTTTTGCGGGATTTCGTATTCCTGTTGCGAAATACTGTCAAAATCGCAGGACGTAGGGAGGACTGCTTATGACAATGGACGATCTGTTTCACACCGTCGAACAGCTGGAAAGCAGAATTCAGCGGGAGACCGGAGCCACCCGGCTGGCGATGCGGCCCGAATTCATCCGGCTTTTGGATCACATGCGCAAAAAGGGCGCAGAGGTCCCGCGCCGGTTCCGCCGGCTGGAAGCCGCGCTGTGCGAAGAGGCGGTGGAAGAGATGTTCGACAATATGCCGGTTTGACGGCAGGGGCGACCCAGGCTTCAGCCCAGGAAAATTCCCACCATCACCAGCATCAGGCCCAAAACCGACAACAACAGGGCACCCAGATTATAGGGCAGCACCGATTGCACCACAGCACGCAGCGCGTCGTCATCCAGGTTCTGGCGGCGGGCGCGTGCGACCTTGATGATGCACCAGACCAGCCCAAGCAGCCCGGCAACGGACAAGGCGGCTCCGGTCCAGACAATTAGATCGAACATAGGCGTGCTCCTGCGGGTTTTTCGCTGCGCCGCGCCTAGCTGATCCGGACCGCGCGTGCAAGCCGTGCAGGCGCGGGTGCCGGAATTTGCCGCTTGGCGCGGCTCTGCCGCTTTCCCGGCTTGCGGCGCGGCGGGCGGGACGCTATCCCCTTGCTCCGACAGCAACAGACAGCATGTGCCGACGGAGCCGCAGATGGACATCACCGAAGACGAAAAGAGCGAAAACTACCGTGTGACCGCTGGCGAACTGCGCCAGTTTATCGAGCGGTTCGAGCGTCTGGACGAAGAGAAGAAGACCATCGCCGAGCAGCAGAAGGAAGTGATGGCCGAAGCCAAGGGGCGCGGCTATGACACCAAGGTGATGCGCAAGATCATCGCCCTGCGCAAGCGCGACGAGAACGACATCGCCGAAGAAGAGGCGGTGCTGGAAATGTACAAGGAAGCCTTGGACATGAAATAAAAGCGCTTACACGTGCTTTTAAGAACAAGTTCTCGGTAAGAGGGTTCATGTCGACAGCTGGCCCGGAATAGCGTCGCCCACAGATGGCGCAGTTGTTCCGGGCGAGCGGGCAACGAACACTCAAGTTATGTGTTGAGGGATAAACCCTGGCTGCTACTCGCGACTAAGCGGGTACCACCGGGGAATGTCTGACGCGCTTGTAGAAGCAACAAAAGGCAGATCCTCTCCTTAAGGCCCGCACTTTTGTTTTGGCGCCTTCGGCGCCGGAAGAAGTAAGGTCTGCTCTAGATAGATCATTGCGTCATTTTGGTTGTGATGTGGTCTTTGCTGGTTGGTACGGTTTCTTTCGTAAAGCGTTGGGACTGGATGGCGCGGGCAGCATTCCTACGACTGAAATTGAAGTCTGTCTGTTATGTCTATTCGAAGGTGCTGTGAAATGCGTGTCAGCATGGAACGCTCACACTGCAGATTTAGAAGTCTGATCGAAAATAGACAAAGAACGCCGTACACCGCTGCGGTAGGGCTCTAGGGAGCTTCCTGGGTTTCCTTCACAACCCTGACAGACAGTTCCTTGGCTGATCCAACCTGAACCTAGGCTGATTTGGTCCCCTTCAGCTAACTTCCCATGTCCGTCCCTGAAATTGGGCCAAGACAGAGGCTTGGAGTGCCCCATCTGAACTGGCCCACTGTTATGTTTAGGTAACGGAGGACTGAGAATGGCGAACAAGCGACACAAGCCGGAGGAAATAGTTCGGAAGCTGCGGCAGGTTGATGTGCTTGTCGGCCAGACCCGCCTTTTGCCCTTGCAGCTATTGCTACCGCAGAAACCCCTCGCTCCCGCAGCTCGAGGTTTCCGGCCGCGCGGCGAACTTCCCGTTTGCGGTCATTCGGGTCCGCGGAAATCGGCGGAGCGCAAACCGCCTTTCGCTGCAGTCATCTCAGACAAACGAGGCGCGGAGCAAGCGGCCAATTGGAAGACCAGACTAGTTGCAAGCAGGTAAAGTCTGGTAATTCTCTACGTCGCAGCGATTGGCATTGTTGAACCTGAACCAATTAGTACTAAGCCGGCTGCACAACCGTGACACCAAAACAGGTCCAGACGATGGAACACGTCAGGCAGGGGCTGTGCTTTTAGCGGCCAAGTAACATTCTAGCCAGTCCCAGCAGAAAACCTGAATTCTTGCCTTGTCGACAGCCTTTGGATTCAAGCAGCTTTCAAACCAGACACCTTCGAGGAATACCAAGAGGAAAGTAGCGAAAGTATGCGAATCTACAGATATTTTGCGTTCTTCGATAAGGCCTTGAATAAGGAGTTCGAAGGCTGCCCGCTGCTCCTGAAACGTTTCCTCAAAAGCAGATTTTAGAGCCGGGTTTGTCTGTGAAAGGCTCCAGAAACCTGTGTAGGTTCCAATAACGCCGTCGTTTGACCATTCGTTTGAAAAGTACAGCTGAAACAGCTGTTTCAGCCGCTCTTCGGCACTCAGTTCTGTGTTGCCGGTGATTGCGCGGACTTCGGCAAGGTATTGCTTTGCCATGTCCTGGTAGGCCTCGAGGAACAGGCTGTCCTTGCCGTCAAAGTAGTGGGTGAGCAGGCCCGGGGAAACCCCCAGGTCCTTGCAGATTTCCCGGACGCCAGTGCCTTGGGCACCGTATTTCGCAAGCGAATCCCTGGCTCCTTGCAGCATCAGCCGACGCCGGTCTTCGGGGTTTAGGCGCTGTCTCTTCTGGTTGGCCAAGGTTGATCCATCCCTGCCTGTTTTCGGGTAATTGTATACTTGTACAGCAACCGGCGGGAAGTGCAAACCATTTGCCCGTCACTGAAAATACTCAATTGTACAACTGAGTAGTAAGCCTTCACGTTAGCTGTGCATGTGTCCAATAGTTTGTGGCAGCACAGTTGGAATCGCAAACAGGAGCATGGGGATGTCTGCCAAAATCGAATCTTTTCAGGTGTCTGGCACGCAACTGGAGATTTGCTGGGCCGACACCGGCCGGGTCGCCCGCTATCCGGCGGTTTGGCTGCGCGACCACTGCCATAGTGCCCGCAGCATGAATCCGGAATCGCTGCAGCGGTCAGTTGACACCTTTGCAATTCCCGGTGATCTGGCACCTGTTTCCGCGCGGCTGGAGGCCGGGACGGTT
Source organism: Leisingera sp. (assembly GCF_982940295.1). Lineage (NCBI taxonomy): Bacteria > Pseudomonadati > Pseudomonadota > Alphaproteobacteria > Rhodobacterales > Roseobacteraceae > Leisingera > Leisingera sp. Next base: position 11,566 of record NZ_CEYXRG010000016.1, on the reverse strand, counting down.
GACGTGGCCTGACCGCAGGAGGCTGACGAAAGCGAGTACCCGGTATCCTTTCTGGAGGCTATGGCAGGACCGGGCCTGTGGCAGGAGGACCGTCCGAAGAGCCTGTGGATGGCGGCGGATCTGGAGGATGGGCTGTGGGCGATGTCCAACGATGCGGTGATGGCGGAGGACAGCAGCGGCTTGGCGGAGTGGCTGGATCTCGTCGACCGCCACGGGAATGCACTGGTGACCGGCGTCCCTGCCACTCCGGAGGCCACCGAGGAACTGCTGAAGCGGGTGGGCTATATCCGCCAAACCATTTTTAGCGGCTTCTGGGACTTCACCGCCAACAAGGCCTTTGCTGATACCGCCTATTCGACAGTGGAGATCGGCCCGCACACCGATGGCACCTATGCCATCGACTCTCCCGGCTACCCGTTGGAGGAGTTCGAAGTTTAGCCCCGGAGACTCAGCGAACGCCCAAGGGCCGCCAGATTTTCTCCGGCGGCCTTTTTGCGTTAGCACGGCGACTGGTGGAAGGCCGGGGGCTATGCGGAAAGGGCCACCGATACTGGGCAGCTGTCCTCCTGCGTGGTCGGAACTATCTCAACCGCCAGCCCGAATTCAGCGGCGGACAGGGCGAGCCACTCCCAGAGGCTGGCGGCATGGCTGGCCGGGATCAGCAGATCGAACTCCGAAGCGGAACAGCGGCGCAGGTGCAGCCTGGTGTGGGCCATCAGGGTGACGGCGCTGTGGCCGGGCCGGAAGCGGTCCAGATCCAGAACGCATCCCTTGGCCATCAGTGCGCAGGAGGCCGCGCCGCCAATCTGCAGCCGCAGCATGCCGCCGCCGGCGCTGCTGACGGCGGCATGCCTGCCAAGCGACTGTTTCAGCTCCTGCTCCAGCGCAGGGGCAGGGCGCGGGCTGATCAGGTGCCAGCAGTTGCTGGCCGCCCAGGCCAGGCAGTTGCCGCCAGCCACGCCGCTGCGTCCGGGGCTGGGCAGGTAGTTGAAACCGAAAGGTGCCAGCGCGGCGCCGGCGGCCGCTGCCTGGTCCCGGAAGGGCATGATCCGCAGCACGGTGGTGCCAGTCACGATCCGGACCTTCACCCCGGCAGGGCCTGCGGCGGGAATTCCGGCCAGGTCCAGGCCTTCGAGGCAGAACAGGGGGCTGGCTTCAGCTGCGCACACGGGCATTCTCCGGATCATAGAAATGGTGGGACACAATGGTGGCCGGGACGGGGTCTTCGCCATGCAAGGGGTCAATGATCTCAACCACCTCGCCCAGCCGCTCGCGCCCGCGTCGCACCAGGGCGATGGCGATATGGCTCTTCAGTGTCGGGCTCCAGGCGGCGGAGGTGATATAGCCGTCGTCGCTTTCCGGCACGAGGGGGGCGCCTCTTGCAGTGATATGGGCGCCCTGGCGGAAGCTGTGCGAGGGATCCAGGGGTTTCAGCCCCACCACCACTTCGCGGTCCGGATCGGTCAGCCCCGGACGGCTGCTGAGGGCGCGGCCGACAAAGTCCTTCTTGGCGGACATCATCATGCTAAGGCCCAGGTCCGCGGCGGTGGTGAATTTGTTCAGCTCCGAACTGACATGGCCCTTTTCGATGCGCAGCACGTCCAGCGCCTCGACCCCATAAGGCGTTATGCCGAACTCCGCACCTTCGCGCTCCAGCGCCTCGGCCAAGGGGCGGCCATAGGGGGACGGCACATAGATTTCATAGGCCAGCTCGCCCGAGAAGGAGATCCGGAACAGCCGTGCGGGCACGCCGTCCAACACGGTGCATTCGCGCGCCGCCAGGAAGGGCAGGGCGGCATTGCTCACATCCAGTTCCGGGGCGATCCGGGCCAGCACGTCACGGGCGCGGGGGCCTGCCAAGGTGATGCCGGCCCAGTCCTCGCCGGCGTCGGCAAAAACAACGTCCAGCTCCGGCCAGAGTACCTGAAGGCAGTATTCCAGATGGCTGATAACACTATCGGATTCTGCCGATGTGGTAGTGATGAAGTAGTGATCCTCAGCCAGCCTCGAGACGGTGCCGTCGTCCATCACGATGCCGTCCTCGCGCAGCATCAGCCCGTAGCGTGACTTGCCCACCGGCAGCTTGGCGAAGCCGTTGCTGTAGACCCCGTCGAGAAATGCCGGAGCATCGGGGCCTTGCAGGTCGATCTTGCCCAGCGTGGAGACATCGCAGAAACCGACCGAGCTGCGCACGGCCTGAACCTCGCGGCTGATGGCCTGGCTCATGGTCTCGCCGGGTTTGGGAAAATACTGGCTGCGGTGCCAGAGGCCGGATTCGATGAACACCCCGCCCTTGTCCTCGACCCAGCCATGCAGCGGGGTGCGCAGGATCGGGCGCCAGTGCCTGCCGCGGGAACGGCCCGCCAGCGCGCCGAGGCTGACCGGGCGGTAGGGCGGGCGGAAGCCGGTGGTGCCGACCTGGCCCATCGGCTTGTCCAGCGCCTTGGACATGGCGGCGATACCGTGGATGTTGGAGGTCTTGCCCTGATCGGTGGCCATGCCAAGGGTGGTGTAGCGTTTGACATGCTCGACCGAGCGGTAGCCCTCGCGGGTGGCCAGCGAGACGTCTGCCGCTGTCACGTCATGCTGCAAGTCTATGAATTTCTTTGACTTCCCTGCGCTGGTCTCGAAATAGGCGAAGTTGGCGGCGCGCGCTTCATTGGCCTCCAGATAGCTGTGGTAGTCCGCCAGATTGGCGCTGTCCGGGGCGGCAAGGCGTTTGCCGGCGGCCTCACCCGCCATCCGGCCGTGGGTCAGGCAATCGTCGCGGTCGTCCAGCCCGGCCAGGCTGCCAGTGCAGAGGAAGTCGGCGCCCGCCATGTCCTGCGGCAGGAAGGCCTGCAGGCCGTCGCTCCAGCGCGGTTTCTGGCCGCGTTGTGCCAGCAGCTGCACCGCCGGGTTCCAGCCGCCGGAGACGCAGACCGCGTCGCAGTCCAGCTTGCGGCGGCTGCCGTCCTTGTGGCGCAGGGTGACGCCGGTGACCGCGGTGCGGCCATGCACGGTTTCGATCTCATCGCCGTTGCGGGCGTCGGCCACCGCGGCGACGGTCACGCCAGCCGCCCCCAGCGCCTTGGCCAGGCCTGCGGTGCTGTCGTTGGTGGTGAAGATCACCGCGCGGCTGCCGGGGCGGACGCCGTAGTCGCGCAAGTAGCGCTCGGCGGCGGAGGCGAGCATCACGCCGGGGCGGTCGTTGTTGCCAAAGACCAGCGAGCGTTCATGGGCCCCGGTGGCAAGAACCACCTGGGAGGCCACGATCTTCCACATCCGCTGGCGCGGCTGATGGGCGGCGGGGACGGGCAGGTGGTCGGAGACCTGCTCAACTGCGCCGAAGGTGTTGTTGTCATACCAGCCGAACACCATCGTGCGGGGCAGGATACGGACGTTCTCCAGCGCCTCCAGTTCGGCGATGTCCTGTTCCAGGCCGGTGCTGTCAAAACCGCCAAGGCGGGGGTGTTCCTCCACCAGGGTCACCCGGGCGCCGCCTTGGGCGGCGGCGCGGGCGGCGCTGAGGCCTGCGGCCCCGCCGCCGATCACCAGGATATCGCAGTGGTGGTGGATCTTCTCATAGGTGTCGGGGTCGATGCTGCCGGACAGGCGGCCCATGCCTGCGGCGCGGCGGATCACCGGCTCATAGAGGCCGGTCCAGAATTTTGCGGGCCATTTGAAGGTCTTGTAGTAGAACCCCGCGGCAAAGAACGGTGAAAACAGCTGGTTCACCGACAACAGGTCATAGCGCAGCGAGGGCCAGCGGTTCTGGCTGGCGGTCTCCAGCCCGTCAAAGAGCTCCACCATGGTGGCGGGGATGTTGGGTTCCTGGCGGGCGCCGCTGCGCAGCTGCACCAGGGCGCTGGGTTCATGCGGGTCGCAGGTGAAGATGCCGCGCGGGCGGTGGTACTTGAAGCTGCGCGCGACCAGGCGGACGCCATTGGCCAGGAGGGCAGAGGCGAGGGTGTCGCCCTCAAAGCCGCTGTAGCGCTTGCCGTCGAAGGTGAAGCTGATGGGCTTGCTGCGGTCGAGGCGGCGGCCTGTGCCATTCAGCCGGTGGGTTTGGCGGGTCATCGCTGCACCTCCCCGCCGGGACGGGTCTGAATGGCCTGAGTGATCTCATGGGTGACGGTGTTGCGGTCGACAACCAGCCAACTGCCGCAGCCCTGGGCGTGGCGCCAGTGTTCGCGGTGGGGGCCCTTGGGGTTGTCACGCAGGTAAACGTAATTCACCCAGGCCTCCATCGGGGCGTCTGCGGCGGGGCGGGTGAGGGTGGCGTCGCCGCGGTAGGTGAATTCTTCCAGCGGGCGGTCGCCGCACAGCGGGCAGGGGATGCGCATGGGGTGTCAGCCCTCCTCAGTGATGGTTGGGGAAGGGGCCGCCGCCGGTGGCATCCACCGGGCGGCCTTCGGCAAAACGGCCGAGGTGGAACGGCGCGTTGTACTTATGCGGCGCGTCGTTGGCGACGGTATGGGCAAAGCACCAGGCAGCGCCGGGGATTGCCTTGAAGCCGGTGTAGTTCCAGCCGCCGTTCAGATAGAGACCCTCGACCTGCGTCTTGCAGATGTACGGCGAGCCATCCATCGTCATGTCGACCACGCCGGCCCAGTGGCGCAGCAGGCGCACCCGGCCCAGGCTGGGCAGGAACATCATCATCGCCTCGGCCACGTCCTCGACAATCGGCAGGTTGCCGCGCTGCGCAAAGCTGTTGTAGCCGTCAAGCATGCCCCCGAAGACCAGGCCGCCCTTGTCGGACTGGCTGATGTAGAGGTGGCCGACGCCAAAGGTGGCGACAGTGTCGACGCAGGGTTTCACCGCCTCGGAGACAAAGGCCTGCAGCTTGTGGCTTTCGACCGGCAGCTTGACCCCGGCCATCTGCATCACCTGGCTTGTATGGCCCGCCACCGCGACGGCGACCTTGCCCGCGCCGATGCGGCCGCGGGTGGTCTCCACCCCGGTCATGCGGCCATTGGCGTCACGCTCGAACCCGGTGACCTCGCAGTTCTGGATGATATCGACGCCCAGGCGGTCGGCGGCGCGGGCATAGCCCCAGACGACGGCATCGTGGCGGGCATTGCCCGCGCGCGGCTGCAGGAGGCCGCCCAGCACCGGGAAACGGCCATTGTTTTCGTCAACCAGCGGCATCATCTCCAGCACCTGCTTGCGGTCCAGCATCACCGCGTCGACGCCGTTCATGATCATCGCGTTGCCGCGGCGCACCGCCTCGTCGCGCTGGCTGTCGGTGTGGAAGATGTCGAGCACGCCGCGCTGGGAGAACATCACGTTGTAGTTCAGCTCCTCGCTGAGGCCCTCCCACAGTTTCAGCGACCACTCCAGCAGGGGGATTTCGCTGTTCAAGAGGTAGTTGGAGCGCACGATGGTGGTGTTGCGGCCAACGTTGCCGCTGCCGATCCAGCCCTTTTCCAGCACCGCCACATTGGTGATGCCATGGTTCTTGGCCAGGTAATAGGCGGTCGCCAGGCCGTGGCCGCCGCCGCCGATGATCACCACGTCATAGTGTTTCCGTGGTTCCGGATGGCGGAAGGCCTCGGGCCAGCCCTGATGGCCGCGGAGGGCCTGTTTCACCAAGGATGTGATCGAATACTGCATCGTCTCCGGCGCCCGTTACAGGCTTCGTTGTGCTGGGAATTTTACCGGACGATGATGGAGCGGCGGGGGCTGCCGCTGACAGGGCAAAAAAATTCAGTGGTGGCACAAAATAAATCTTCAATTGAGAAATCAGTCGCTTGCCGTCAAATTGGACGGACCCGGAATATCGGTGGATAGAACCATGAAGAGACGGCTTCCCCCTTTCGCTGCAGTTAAGGCTTTTGAGGCGGCGGCGCGCCACTGCAACTTTCAGCTGGCTGCCGAGGAACTGGGCATCTCGGCCTCAGCCGTCAGCCATCAGGTCAAGGCGCTGGAGGATTTCGTGGCGCTGCCACTGTTCATCCGGCGCAACAACCGGCTGATCCTGCGTGAAGAAGGCCAGGCCTATTTCGAACGCCTGAGTGTTGCGCTGGATGGGATCGAGATGGCTACGGATGCGCTGGCGCGTTCAACCGGGCGGTCGCAGCTGACGCTGAACCTGTTCCCATCGCTGGCCGATGTGTGGCTGATTCCGCAGCTAGGGGATTTTCATCAGAAGCACTCCGATATCGCCGTCCGGCTGAGCACCTCCGAGCTGGGGGGGGATGGTTTGAACCGGGAGGCGGATTTTGCCCTGGTCTATCTGCCGAAGGACAAGGTGCCGGAGAATGCCGCGGTGCTGTTTTCCGATGATATCGTGCCGGTGGCGTCGCCGGAGTATCTGGCGGCGCACGGGCATATCGAAGGCCCGAAGGATTTGCTGCAGCACACCCTGATCGCCAGCCTGTCGGAAGATGAGGAATGGAAGTCCTGGTTCGAGTCGCAGGGGGTCGCGGATCACCGGAATGCACGCTACTTGGAGCTGGACATGTGCTCCAGCTGCCTGAAAGCGGCCAAGGAAGGGCTGGGAATCACCATGGGCCGCAGGCCGTACCTGGATCATGATCTGGCGGCCGGCCTCCTGGTGGCGCCATTGCCGGCGGTTGTTTCCACCGGCTGGTGCTTGGCGCTAGTGACCACCCCCCGCGGCGCTGGCTTGCCGTATGGACCGCGCTTCCGGAATTGGATGATCACGGTGAGCGGCGAGTCCGGGAAATCCTGGGCGGCGCTCGGTTGAGCCAGGCAGGCTGCGGGACGCTTTACTGTACGATTGAGCAATAAGGATTGCGCGAGGTTAATTTTCGTGCTTACTTATTGTACAAGTGAACAGTATATAGCTCTCCGCAGGAAGGAAGCCATGACCCGAACCACTGCACGCAGACGCGCCCGCGGCGGCGCCCGGCCGGACCGCAGCGGCGGTGCTGTAACCCAGTCGCCCTGGACCCAGGTGCGCTACCGCACTGCCCCCACAAATGTGCTGAGTGCCGATCAGGTGGAGGCGATCCACGAGGCCTCGCTGACGATCCTGGAGGAGATCGGCGTCAAGGTGCTGGACCCCGAGGCGCGGCGCTATCTGCAGGAGGCCGGGGCCAAGGTGGACCACGGCGAGGAGATGGCCTGGCTCGACCGCGGGCTGGTGGAAGAGAAGCTGAAGCTGCCGCCGTCGTCTTTTACGCTGCACGCCCGCAACCCGGCGCGCAATGTGCAGCTAGGCGATGACTGCGCGATCTTTGCCTCAGTCGGCGGCCCGGCCTTTGTCTCCGATCTCGACAAGGGGCGGCGTCAGGGCACCTATGCGGAGATGTGTGATTTTATCCGGCTGGTGCAGAGCCTGAACATCCTGCATCAGGAAGGCGGCGGCCCGTTCGAGGCGCTGGACCTGCCGCAGGAGAGCCGCCACCTGGACCTGCATTTCGCGCAGATCACCCTGACCGACAAGAACTGGCAGCCCTGGGGGCTGGGCGCCGACCGTGCCCGTGACGGGCTGGAAATGGCGGCGATCTCCTTGGGCTGCGCGCGCGAGGATCTGATCGGCAAGCCGGTTTTCACCACCGTGATCAACACCAACTCGCCGTTGCAGATCGACGGGCCAATGGGGGAGGGGCTGATCGAGATGGCCAAGCATGGCCAGCCGGTGATCATCACGCCCTTCACGCTGGCGGGGGCGATGTCGCCGGTGACGATTGCGGGTGCGCTGACCCAGCAGAACGCCGAGGCGCTGTCCGGCATCGTGCTGGCGCAATGCGTGCGGCCGGGCACTCCGGTGATCTATGGCGGCTTCACCTCCAACGTGGATATGAAAACCGGTTCACCGGCCTTTGGCACCCCGGAATACACCCTGGCGGCGCAGGCCACCGGGCAGCTGGCGCGCCGTTACGGCATTCCGTTCCGCTCCAGCAATGTGACCGCCTCCAACGCGGTGGATGCGCAGGCGGCCTATGAAAGCCAGATGTCGCTGTGGGGCGCGATGAGCGGCCATGTGCATCTGCTGAATCAGGGCGCAGGCTGGCTGGGCGGCGGGTTGGTGGCCTCCTTCGAGAAGCTGATCATCGATGCCGAGATGCTGCAGATGATGGCGGCGGCGCAGCAGCCGTTCGAGGTGTCCGATGCCGCCATCGGCCTGGATGCGATCCGCGAAGTGGGCCCGTGCGGCCATTTCTTTGGCACCCAGCACACGCTGGATCGCTATGAAAGCGCCTTTTACACACCGCTGGTGTCCGACTGGGACAATTACGAGAACTGGAGCGACCGCGGCAGCAAGGACAGCGCGCAGCGCGCCAACGGGATCTGGAAGCAGATGCTGGCCCAGTATGAGCAGCCGCCGATCGACGCGGCCATCGAGGACCAGTTGAAGGATTACATGGCCCGCCGCAAGCAGGAGATCCACGGCAGCGCGGCCTGACCTGCGAACACCTCTCCCAGCCTTGTGCGGCAGCGGAGCTGCATGAGGTCTTACTGCCCGGCTTCCCCATGGCCGGGCAGCTTTTTTATGGGCTGCTGCAGGCTGCCTGTGCCTGGCACTCCCTTTCCGCACTCCTTCCGGACTTGGCCCTCAGCCGCAGGCTGCGGCTGCGCCGCTTTGCGGTGCAAATGGCGGCAGGCGCGCAGTCGGGAAACGAAAAGAACCGGAGCAGGCCCGATGGGCGCTGCTCCGGTTCGCGGGGCTGGATGCGGTGAGGATAATGCCCCAGCCCCTTCCGGTATTGGCGGCGTGTCAGCTGCGCATCCGCAGGCCCTCGGGGTCGACCGGCGGGGCGGTCAGCAGTCGCGCATTGCACCGTTTGCCCACGATGTCGATCTCATATTCGGCGTTTGCGTCGATGGCGTTGGGGTAGAGGTAGCCGAGCGCCAGGCTGGTGCCCGCGCAGTAGCCGTAGCCGCCGGAGCTGGTGTAGCCCGCCAGCTTGCCATTGAGGAACACTGGCTCGCCGCCATAGGCGTCGGCCTCATCCGCGTCGACGGTGAATTGCACGAAACATTCCCGCGGCCCGGCCTCCTTGGCGGCCAGGGCAGCCTCGCGGCCGATGAAGTCCCCTTTGCCGTAGCGGACAAAGCGTGCCAGTGCAGTTTCGTGGGCGTAGTAGTCGGAGGTGAGCTCCATGTTCCAGCCGGCAAAGCCCTTTTCCAGCCGCAGCGCCATCAGCGCGTGGCCGCCTGCGAGGGTCAGGCCATGGGGGGCGCCCGCTGCCAGGATCTCCTCGAACAGCGTGCGCTGGTATTCCATCGGCATGTAGATCTCGTAACCGCATTCGCCGGTGTAGGAGACCCGGATGACAAAGGCGCCGGGGCAGGGGCCCAGCTCCATCTCGCGGCCCGACAGGAAGGGGAAGTCGGCGCTGTTGAAGCTGACGCCCGGGGCGACGGCAGCCATGATGGCCTTGGCGTTGGGGCCGGCCACATGCAGGCCCGCATAGCGGTTGGTGAGGTTTTCATAAGCGACGCCGGATTCGGGCATGGTCTCCAGGAACCAGCGCTCGTGGATTTTCTCCATCGACCCGGAGCCCAGCACCAGGCAGCTGTCCGCGCTGAGGCGGGTGACGGTGAAATCGCCGATCACCTTGCCTTGCTGGCTGAGCATCGGGCAGAGCGCTGTTTTACCTATCGCCGGGATCCTGTTGGCCATGATGCGGTCCAGATAGGCCACGGTACCGGCGCCGCTGAAGCGGTATTTGCCGTAGCTGGTCAGCTCGAACAGGCCGGCGGTCTCCCGCACGGCGTGCGCCTCCCGGGCCACGGCTCCGAACCAGGCGGGGCGCTCGTAGGAATAGCTCTGCTGCCGCTCGGCGTCGTTGGCGGCAAACCAATAGGCGTCTTCCCAGCCGCAGGTCTCGCCGAAGACCGCGCCTGAGTCTTTCAGCCGGTCGTAGATGGGCGAGGTCTTCATCGGGCGGGCTGCCGGGAAGGTCTGGTAGGGGTAGATGCGGCTGGAGCGGTTTTCGTACCAGTATTTGGTCATCTGCTTGGCATAGCGGCTGCCGGCATAATCGCCGTAGCGGGCCACGTCCCAGAAGCTGACGTCCAGCGAGGGCTCGCCGTCGATGATCCATTCCGCCAGCACCTTGCCGATGCCGCCGCCCTGGTTGAAGCCGGTCATTACGCCGTTGGCGCAGAAATAGCCCGGCTTGCCAGGGTAGGGGCCGATCAGCGGGCCGAGGTCGGGGGAAAAGATCATCGGGCCGTTGATGACGCTCTTGATGCCGGCATCGGCGAGGCTGGGGATCAGCTCGACCGCCTGCAGGAATTCATCCTCCATGCGGCTGAGGTCGTCGGGCAATAGCTCGTGGCCGAAGTCCAGCGGGGTGCCGTCTTCGGCCCAGTGGATGCATTTGCTCTCATAGGCGCCGATCAGCAGGCCCTTGCCTTCTGGGCGCATGTAGAGGTTGGCATCGGCGTAGGAGAGCAGCGCGTGATCGCTGCCGATGTCGGCCATTTCGGGTATTTCTTCGGTCACCAGATAGTGGTGCTCCACCGGCATCAGCGGCAGCGTGATGCCTGCCAGTGCCGCCACTTCGCGGCCCCAGAGGCCGGCGGCATTGACCACGTAATCGGCGGTGATGGTGCCGTTTTCAGTCACCACGTCCCACTTGCCGTCGTGGCGCTGGTTGGTTTCCAGAACCGGGGTGTGGCGGTGGATTGTGGCGCCATAGTTGCGCGCAGCCTTGGCAAAGGCATGGGTGACGCTGGCCGGATCGCAGTAACCTGCGGTCTTTTCGTGCAGGATCGCGGTCAGATCATCGGTGTTGAGGGTCGGAGCAAGCTCCTTGGCGCGCTCCGGGGAGATGAATTCGGATTCGATGCCGTAGCGCTTGCCGAAGGCATGGGCGATGGCCAGCGTCTTGATCTCTTCGGCGTCCTTGGCGACCAGCAGCTCGCCGTTGTAGTGCAGGCCGCAGTCCTGACCGCTTTCGCGCTCCAGCTCCGGGTAGAGGTCGATGGTGTACTTTTGCAGAACCGCAGCGTTGCCTGGGGCAGTCAGGGTGAACAGGTTGCCGGCCGCGTGCCAGGAGGAGCCTGCGGTCAGTTCCTGCCGTTCCAGCAGCACCACATCCTTCCAGCCCCGTTTGGCCAGGTGGTAGAGGATGCTGCAACCGACGACCCCGCCGCCGATAATGACCACTCTTGCTTTCGTTTCCATTACGCTCGCCCTGCCGTCGCTGAGGTTTCGGTTGAAAAACTGTCGAGCAGGGGGCGGGTGAACTCAAACAAATTAAATTGCGGGGTCCTCAAATTTGATTCTGCGGCCGAATCCGACGGTGTAATTTTCTTGGTGACGAACGAAATTTATTTAGTTGAGATGAATCCATTGCTGCCGGATCGTTAGGGGACCACGACCCGACGGCCGGTCAGGGAACGGCATCACGGCAGCTCGCAAGACTAGGCCGTTCCGGGTGCCGGGGCGGCAGTTGGGTCACCGGAATGTCCAATTCTAGCGCCTGCAAGATTCTGCGGTGCCTGCTGAAGATACCTACACGGCGCTTGGGAGAAATTGGGGCGCTTTCTCCAACCGGAATTAGCGTCAATGCCAGAGAGGAATGAAAATTGTACATTCAAAGCGAAGCTGGCAAAGGCCTGGCGCTCAGCGCCCCGGCTTCGCTTTATGTGGGGCTGCTGG
>NZ_CEYXRG010000015.1:0-122140 GCF_982940295.1 Leisingera sp. | reverse complement strand
CTTGGCCTGACGGCCAATTCACCCCCGGGATATTTTCAGCCAGATGAACAAGGGAAAGGCCCCGCAATGCGGGGCCTTTTATGTTCAGCCGCCAGTGGCTGACAATCAGGTTGGGGACATTCCGCGCAGGCGCTCGGAGCGGCGGCGCAGCATCTCGACCGTGGTCAGAAGCGCGATAGAGATGACCACCAGAATCGTCGCCACCGCCAAGATGGTGGGCGAGATCTGCTCACGCAGGCCGATGAACATCTGCCACGGCAGTGTCTTCTGGCCGGCGGAGCCGACGAAGAGCACCACCACCACCTCGTCGAAGGAGGTGATGAAGGCAAACAAGCCGCCGGAGATCACGCCCGGCAGGATCAGCGGCATCTGCACCCGGAAGAAGGTGGTGACAGGCCCGGCACCCATGTTGGCGGCCGCGCGGGTGAGCGAGCGGTCGAAGCCCACCAGGGTCGCGGTCACGGTGATGATCACGAAGGGGATGCCCAGTGCCGCATGCGCCAGCACCACGCCGAAGTAGGTGCCCTGCAGGCCGATCCGGCTGTAGAAGAAGTACATGCCCGCGGCCGAGATGATCAGCGGAACGATCATCGGCGAGATCAGGATCGCCATGATTGCGCGGCGGAACGGCACATGCGGCTGGCTGAGGCCAATTGCCGCCAGGGTACCGAAACCCACCGACAGCAGCGTCGCCATCGGCGCGATCTTCACCGAGTTCCACAGCGCCTGCTGCCAGTCGTCATTGGTGAAGAAGTCACGGTAGTGCTTGAGCGAATAGCCTTCAGGGTCGAAGCGCAGCATTTCCGGGGTGAAGGTGAAGAAGTCCTGTGCGTTGAAGCTGAGCGGCATCACCACCAGGATCGGCGTGATCAGGAAGACGAAGATCACCCCGCAGATCACCCGGAAGGTATAGTGCCACAGCACCTGGCCCGGAGTGAGGTACGGCGCCAGGTGGGCGCGGTAGCGCGAGGTGGCGATCCAGAACACGAACCAGCCGGCGAACCAGCCGAACAGCGCGCCGATCACCGCGGCGACGAGGCCGCCAAGAACGAAGCCTGCCGCTGCGAAGACCGCAATGAGCAGCCAGCGCAGCGGGGTTTCCTTGTCCGTCATGCCGGCAAAGACAAAGCCGATCACGCCCAGCAGTGCCGCGCCGATCAGCACCCCCAGCAGGCCGGAGCCCTGGGCGGTGCCGACGAAGAGGCCGAAGAAGGCCCCCGCGGCGGCGGCCGTGGCTGCAGTGAAGCCGGGGGTTTGGTTTTCAACAGGTGTCAAAGCCATTTCGGTTATCCCAGTTTCACGTTGTCGATGCCGACGATCTTGTCATAGGCCCAGTATAGCCCCAGGACGATCACCAGCAGGATGGTGCCAAGCGCGGCCGCGAGACCCCAGTTAAGCGACTGCGAGATGTGGAAGGCGATCCGGTTGGAGATGAAGACACCCTTGGTGCCGCCGACCAGTTCCGGCGTGATGTAGTAGCCGATGGCCAGGATGAAGACGAGGATCGAGCCCGCGCCAATGCCCGGAACCGACTGCGGGAAATAGACCCGCCAGAAGGCCGTCCAGTTGGTGGCGCCCAGCGATTTCGCCGCCCGCAGGTAGGAGGGGTTGATGGTTTGCATCACCGAATACATCGGCAGGATCATGAACGGCAGCAGGATGTGGGTCATTGCCACGATGGTGCCGAACTGGTTGTTGATCATCACCAGCCGGTCGCTGTCACTGACCAGACCCAGCCAGACCAGCGTGTCGTTGATCACGCCTTGCTGCTGCAGCATCACCTTCCAGGCAGAGGTCCGCACCAGAAGCGAAGTCCAGAACGGCAGCAGCACCAGGATCATCAAGAGGTTCGCAGTACGCGACGGCAGGTTGGCGAGGATCCAGGCCACCGGGTAGCCGAGCACGATGCAGCTGCAGGTGATTGCCAGCGACATGATCAGTGTGCGCATGAACAGGGTGCCGTAAATGCGCTCGTCCTCGGGGCGCAATTCCGGGCCGTCCGGGCTTTTCTGCAGGTCGGCGGCGTTCAGGAAGTAGCCATTGGTGTATTTGCCCGCATAAGTCTTGAGCGTGCGCCAGACCTCCGGATCGGCCCAGTCCTTGTCCATTTTGACAAAGGCGTCGCGGGCGGATTCGGTTTCCATCTGGCCGGATTCGATCAGTGCCGCGGCGTCTTGCAGCAGGCGCTGCGCGTCGCCGCTGAAAGCCTGCGCCGCCTGCGGGTTGGCCGCCAGGTCGGAATGCAGGGCCATGTAGACCGGTGCCCAGGGCTCTTCCTCGGTCGGGCTGTCGTTATCCTCTTCCTGGATGGTGCGCGCAAACCTCAGATAAGCGTCGCTGGCCTTGGGCAGCGCCTCGCGGGCGGTTTCCGACAGCTGGAAGGGCGGTTCAGCCTCGCCGTCCGCGCGGCTGGCCAGCCAGTCCGGGTCGGCAAACACCGATACGAAGGTCTGCGGCTCTTCCCAGGCGGGATCGAGGGTTTCAAATTGCTTCAGGTAACCCTCGCCCACGTCATCGACGCGGCGGCCCGCCTTGCGGAACAGCGAGGAGATGCCCGGTGTTTCATAGTTCAGGCGGGTGCCGACGCGGGTGTGCTGTTTGCGCTCGGCGGCCACGACCAGGTCGTAAGCAAGTGCCTCATAAACCGCGTCAGGGGGCGTTTCGCCGCTGTCGGCGTCCCAGTCCTGCACCGCCACCACGGTCTGCGGAAGGGTGTCCTGCACGATGCGGTTCTCGACCGAGCGGAACAGCATATCCGCGATCGGGAGAATAAAGGTCAGCAGGACAAAGAGCAGAAGCGGCGCAATCAGCAGCAGCGCGCGGATCTTCTGCATCCGGAGGGCCCGGGCGAGGCTGCGCTTTAGCGGCGTGCCGTCGGCGGCCAATACCGGACCGGATTGGGTGATGTCACTCATGGGGTTCCCCGTCGGGTCTTTTATTTTGTGGGGCGGGGGCCAGCGCATGGCGGCCCCCGCCGGGCCTCTCATCAGGAGGTCAGATTACTTGGCCAGCCAAGCCTGGAACTTGGCGTCCAGATCATCGCGGTTGTCGGCCCACCATTCGTAGTCATAGGTGTGGACGTTGCCCGCGTTTGCCGGATCGGTCGGCATGTGCGGCGCCATGTCGATGCCCAGTTCGGCGTGCTTGCCGACCAGCGGTGCCGAGGAGGCGCGCGCCGGGCCATAGGAGATGTAGGCGGCCTGGTCAGCCAGACGCTGGGTGTCGGTGGCGAACTTCAGGAAGTCCATCACGCGCGCCTTGCGGTCTGCGGGCAGGCCTGCCGGGATCACCCAGCCGTCGAGGTCAAAGGACTGCATGTCCCAGAGCATGCCGATCGGCTGGTTCTGCTCGGCGATTGCCGAGAACAGGCGGCCGTTGAAGGTCGAGCCCATCACCACTTCGCCATCGGCCAGCAGCTGCGGGGTTTCGGCGCCCGCGGTCCACCAGACCACCTGGTCCTTGATGGTGTCGAGCTTGGCTAGCGCCTGGTCAACACCTTCGTCGGTGCCCAGCACGTCATAGATCTCGTCCTTGGCGACGCCGTCGCAGTACAGCGCCCATTCCATGTTGTCGATCGGACGTTTCTGCAGCGAGCGCTTGCCCGGGTACTTTTCGGTGTCGAAAATCGCGCAGACCGAGTCCGGCTGGTCGATCAGGTCGGTGCGGTAGCCGAAGGTGGTCGAATAGACGATCTGCGGCACGAAGCAATCGCTGACGATCAGGTCGCCGAAATCTTCGGACGCCGGGGTGCCGTCGGGTGCAGCAGCCAGAACTTCGTCATGGTCGATTTCTTCCGCCAGGCCTTCGTCGCACAGGCGCATGGAGTCGGAGGCCACGGCATCCACCAGATCCCAGGTCACGTTGCCGGCTTCGTTCATAGCGCGGATTTTGGCCACGGCCTCGGCCGAGCTTTCATCCCAGATGATTTTCACGTCGGGGTTCTGTGCCAGGTAGGGCTCGACGTAGGCCTTGTGCTGGCTGGCCTGGTAGGCACCGCCCCAGGACACCAAAGTCAGCTCATTGGCCATTTCCTCGGCAAAGGCCGAAGGGGCGCAAAGGGCAGTGGTCACCGCCAGTGCAGACATTTTGCTGAGTTTCATAGAGAGTCTCTCCTTGTTGAAATTCACAGATGTGAAGCCCCCGATCGTTATTCTGCCGGGGGTTCGGCGCGCGCGGATCAGGCGTCCAGCGCGCGGCAGTCTTCCGGCAGCCAGCCGATTTCGATCTGCTGACCGGGCTGCAGCCGGATTTGGTCCGGGGCGTTCCGGGTCTTGATGATGAATTCATCATTGCCGGCCACCCGCAGACGGGTGCGGAAGATGTCGCCCATATAAATGAACTCCAGCACTTCCGCCTTCAGTGTGTGGACGCCTGCCTGCAGGCGGTCCTTGTTGTATTCCACCCGTTCCGGGCGGATCGAGACGCGGGTGCGCTCACCCGGCTGGGACACGTTGACCGGCTTGCAGTCGATCAGCTCGCCATCGTCCAGCTGGACCAGCGCAATACCGTTTTTGATTTCCTTGACGGTGCCCTCGAGCGTGTTGTTTTCGCCGATGAACTGGGCAACGAAGCTGTTTTCCGGGCTTTCGTACAGCTGGTCCGGCGGCGCGATCTGCTGGATGCGGCCGTCATCGAACACGGCGACCCGGTCCGACATCGTCAGCGCCTCGGTCTGGTCGTGGGTCACATAGACCACGGTGATGCCCAGACGGTGCGCCAGGTGGGTGATTTCAAACTGCATCTTCTCGCGCAGCTGCTTGTCGAGCGCGCCAAGCGGTTCGTCCATCAGCACCAGCTCGGGCTCAAACACCAGTGCGCGGGCTAGGGCAATCCGCTGCTGCTGGCCGCCGGACAGCTGGGCCGGGCGGCGGCCGCCGAATGCGCCCATCTCCACCATGTCCAGTGCCCGCTTCACCTTCTCCTCGCGCTCGGACTTGCCCATGTTGCGGACTTCCAGCGGGAAGGAGAGGTTTTCCGCAATCGTCATATGCGGAAACAGGGCGTAGTTCTGGAACACCATGCCGATGCCGCGTTTGTGCGGCGGGATGTTGTTGATCGAGGTCCCGTCCAGACGGATGTCGCCATGAGTCGCGGTCTCAAACCCGGCCAGCATCATCAGGCAGGTGGTTTTCCCGGACCCCGACGGGCCAAGCATTGTCAGAAATTCGCCCTTGGGCATGGTGAGGTTGAGATCTTTGACAACGAGATTTTCGCCATCGTAGCTCTTTTGGACGCGTTCGAATTCAACGAACGCATCAACGTTTGACGCATCAGCCAAAGCAGGCTCCCCGTAGTTTTGTCATCCGGCAGATTTTCTCTGCGCTTGTTCGAAGTTAATCACACCAAAGCTATCAAGCGCTAGGTATGAAAAAAATATTCTTTCAATGGCGGAGGTACGAAATTCATACTTCGGCACCCTCCCGCTGCAGGTAAGAATATCCTTACGGAACCCTAGTCCCGTTCCGCAAGACAGGATCGGACCTTTTGCGACACCCTTCGGATATTTTGCGCCGCACCCTGCAATTCACCGGCCCAAAAACGACGCTTTTCAGACCCTCACCGAAGGAAACGGCCCGGCAGACAAGCTGCCGGGCCGTGATGAGTCGCTGACTGAACCGGCGCGGCCACGGCGCCAGGGAAGAGAATCAGGCGCTGTGCAGCAGGTCCTGCGCCTTCAGCTCGGCATAGCATTCATCCAGCGACTTGGTGGCACGCTCGATCAGCACGTCGATCTGCTCCGGCGTGATAACCAGCGGCGGCGAGATGATCATCCGGTCGCCCACGTGGCGCATCACCAGATTGTTGGCAAAACAGCGCTCGCGGCAGATGTAGCCGACAGTGCCCGCCTCTGATGCAAACGCGGCGCGGGCTTCCTTGTTCGGCGTCAGGGCTATGGAGCCCATCATGCCGACGATCTTGGCTTCACCGACCAGCGGGTGATCGGTCAGTGCTTCCCATTTCTGCTTGAGATACGGTGCCGCCACATCGCGCACGTGGCCGAGAATGTTCTCCTCTTCCAGGATGCGCAGGTTTTCCAGTGCCACAGCTGCAGCCACCGGGTGGCCGGAATAGGTGTAGCCGTGATTGAATTCATCACCCGCGATCACGGAGGCGATCTCGTCGCTGACGATGGAGCCGCCGATCGGCGCATAGCCGGAGCTGAGGCCCTTGGCGATGGTCATGATGTCGGGGCGGATGTTCAGGGTTTCGCTGCCGAACCAGTTGCCGGTGCGCCCGAAGCCGCAGATCACCTCATCCGCGATAAGCAAGATCTCGTACTTGTCACAGATGCGCTGAATTTCCGGCCAGTAGCTGTCCGGCGGTACGATAACGCCGCCAGCGCCCTGCACCGGCTCGGCGATGAAGGCGGCGACGCGGTCTTCACCCAGCTCCAGAATCGCCTCTTCCAGTTCACGGGCGCGCTGCAGACCGAACTCTTCCGGCGGCATGTCTCCGCCTTCGGCCCACCAATTCGGCTGGTTGATGTGGTGGATGTCAGGGATCGGCATGCCGCCCTGTGCGTGCATGCCGCTCATCCCGCCCAGGGAGCCGCTGCCGACCGAGGAGCCGTGGTATGCATTCTTGCGGCTGATGATCACGGACTTAGACGGCTTGCCCTTCAGCGCCCAGTAATGGCGCACCATGCGGATGTTGGTGTCGTTGGCCTCGGAGCCGGACCCTGCAAAGAACACATTGTTCAAATCACCCGGTGCCAGCTCGGCGATTTTCGCCGCCAGGGCAATCGCCGGCACGTGTGTGGTCTGGAAAAAGGTGTTGTAATAGGGCAGCTCGCGCATCTGGCGGGCTGCGACCTCGGCCAGCTCCTCACGGCCATAGCCGATGTTGACGCACCACAGGCCAGCCATCGCATCGAGGATCTGATGGCCTTCGCTGTCGGTCAAATGCACGCCGTCTGCACGGGTAATGATGCGGGCGCCCTTCTGCGACAGTTCGCCGTTGGCGGTGAACGGGTGCATGTGATGGGCCGCGTCCAGCGCCTGCAGCTCGGCCGTCGGCATGTGGTTGGTGATCACGGTCATGAGACTCGCTCCTGAGAATAACTGATTGGCCCCAGAATATGATCAAATTCTCAAGTGTCAATCGAATCAGTTAGCGCCCTGCAGCCCCTGAACCACATGCTCCATTCCTTCATAGACATCCCGCTCCATCGCCAGAGCAGCCATTTCCGGGTCCTTCCGCCGCAGCGCGTCGAGGATGTCCTTGTGCCGGTCCGGAAAGCTCTGAGTTCCAAGCCGCCCGCTGACAACCCGCAGAGAGGGGCCGAAGCGCAGCCACAGGCGATCGGCGATGTCGCTGAGAATTGGCGCATTGGCATGCGCATAGAGCGCTGTGTGAAAGCTGTAGTTTTGCACAAGATAGCCCGCGACATCACCAGTTGCGATGGCCTTGTCGAGCGCATTGTCGATTGCCGCCAACTCCTCGATATCCGCCGGGCAGACTTGCTGTGTGGCACGGCGTGCGAGTTCGCATTCTATTGTTTTTCTGGCAAAAATAAGCTCTTCCAGATCTTCGGGCCCCAGCAGAGGCACTGACACGCGGCGGTTGCCCTGGAACATCAGCGCCCCGTCCGAGATCAGCCGCCGGATCGCCTCGCGCACCGGGGTCATTCCCGCCTCCAGCGTCTCCACCAGGCCTTGGATCGTCACCGCCTGGCCGGGCACCAGTTCGCCGAACAGAATTTGCGCCCTGAGCTTTTGATAAACGATCTCATGCGCGGGCAGTTTCGCCGGGTTTTCCTGCGCCGTTGCGGGTGGCGAAGTCGTCTCTGTCACCTGGGGGTTTCCTCCTCGATTTTGGCCAGCTTGCACCATCCTGAGCCAAGTGAAAACATAAAGAGTATTGCCGAACGCGGCAAAACTTGATCAAATCCATTTACAGCCGGACCCTGAAGCCGGCACCACAGGGAGAAATTCATGACACTGAAAACGATGACCATGACCGCCGTCATTGCCCTCGGCTCGGCTGCCGCAGCCGCGGCGGAAGAGGTTCGCGTCTACAATTGGTCCGATTACATTGATGAAAGCCTGCTGGAAAAGTTCGAAGCCGAAACCGGCATCGACCTGATCTACGACGTCTTTGACAGCAACGAGGTTCTGGAGACCAAAATGCTGGCGGGCGGCTCAGGCTATGACGTGGTGGTGCCGACGGGCTCTTTCCTCGCACGCCAGATCCAAGCCGGCGCGTTCCAGAAGCTGGACATGTCCAAGCTGACCAACAAGGGCAACATGTGGGACGCGATCGAGGAGCGCACCGCGCGCTATGATCCCGGCAACGAGTTTTCAATCAACTACATGTGGGGCACGACTGGCATCGGCGTGAATACCGCCAAGGTCAAGGAAGTGCTGGGCGAGGACGCCCCCATCGACTCGCTGGAGCTGGTGTTCAACCCGGAAAACATGGAAAAGCTGGCAAGCTGCGGCGTGCATTTCCTGGATGCCCCTGACGAGATGATCCCGGCAGCCCTGAAGTATATTGGCGAAGACCCCAACAGCATGGATGCTGACGTTGTGGCAAAAGCCGAGCCAGTCCTGATGGCCGTACGCCCCTATGTCACCAAGTTCCACAGCTCCGAATACATCAACGCCTTGGCCAATGGCGATATTTGCGTGGCCTTCGGCTGGTCCGGAGACATCCTGCAGGCGCGTGACCGCGCGGACGAAGCGGATAACGGTGTAGAGATCGAATTCAACGCCCCCAAAGAAGGCGCGCTGATGTGGTTCGACCAAATGGCGATCCCGGTCGATGCCCCGAACCCCGAGGGCGCGCACAAGTTCCTGAACTTCATCATGGATGCACAGAACATGGCGGCGGCGTCCAACTATGTCTATTACGCCAACGGCAACAAGGCGTCCCAGGAGCTGTTGGAAGAGGATGTGATCGGCGATCCGGCGATCTACCCCAATGAAGAAACCGTCAAGAACCTGTACATCAAGGAAGGCTACCCGCCGAAGGTTCAGCGCAAGGCCACCCGCATGTGGACCAAGGTCAAATCCGGCACCTGATCTGCCGCACATGACCCGCGGGGCGCGCATATACCGCCCCGCAAACCCTGACGCGCCTGGTTTCCCTCGCGCGGCCCACCAATACATCCGCGCGACACTTCGCAGAAGAGGCCCGGCTTGACTGCTTCCGTATTCGAACCCTGGAACGATCCTGAGGCTAAGCCCCTGATCCACTTCCAGAACGTCACCAAACGATTTGGTGAGTTCACTGCCATCGACAATCTGACCATCGACATCTACGAGCGGGAGTTCTACGCGCTTCTGGGACCGTCAGGCTGCGGCAAGACCACGCTGATGCGGATGCTGGCCGGCTTTGAAACGCCGACCGAGGGGAAGATTTTCCTGGCGGGTCAGGATATTGCCCCGGTGCCCCCCAACAAGCGCGCCGTGAACATGATGTTTCAGTCCTATGCGCTGTTCCCGCATCTGTCGATCTGGGAGAACATCGCCTTTGGTCTGAAGCGCGAGGGGATGCCCAAGCACGATATCAACGACCGGGTCGAGGAGATGCTGCGGCTGACACGGCTGGAAAAATTCGCCCGCCGCAAACCGCATCAGATCTCCGGAGGCCAGCGGCAGCGGGTGGCGCTGGCGCGGTCGCTGGCGAAGGCGCCGAAGCTGCTGCTGCTGGACGAGCCGTTGGGCGCGCTCGACAAGAAGCTGCGCCAGGACACTCAGTTTGAACTGATGGACATTCAGGAAAAGACCGGTACCACCTTTGTGATCGTGACCCACGACCAGGAAGAGGCGATGACGGTTGCTTCCCGCGTGGCGGTTATGGATCACGGCAAGATTGTTCAGGTGGCCACGCCGGACCGGATCTATGAAACGCCGAACTCGGTCTATGTCGCTGACTTCATTGGCGATGTGAACCTGATCGAAGGCACCGCCAAGCCCAATGGCGGCGGCACCTATGCAATGTCTTGGCACGAAGGCCAGCCGCCGCTGAACGTGCAGTCAGCCAATGGGTTTTCCGACGGCCAGAAATGCCATCTGGCGATCCGGCCGGAGAAGGTCTCGATCAGCGCTGAGAAGCCGGCCGCGGCGGACAATGCTGTGCAGGGCCGCATCCTCGACATCGCTTATCTTGGCAATATCTCCACTTATCACGTTGAGCTCCCGACCGGCGCGGTGATCAAGGCGCAGACTGCCAACACCCGCCGCATCGCCCGCCGCGATTTCACCTGGGAAGACACTGTCTGGCTGTCCTGGACCGCCACGGCAGGCGTTCTGCTGGCAGAATGATGCGCCGTTTTGTTCTGATCGCCATCCCCTATGTCTGGCTTCTGGCGCTGTTCCTGGTGCCATTTGCCATCGTCCTGAAAATCTCACTGTCGGACGCGGCGGTTGCCCGTCCGCCTTACTTCCCGCAGTTCGATTGGGCCGAAGGGATTGCCGCCTTCCTCGCAGAACTCGATTTCGAGAATTTCGTCTGGCTGACCGAGGATGACCTCTACTGGAAGGCGTACCTCAGCTCCCTGAAGATCGCGGCGGTTTCTACCTTCTTCACCTTGCTGGCGGGGTATCCGATTGCGTACGGCATGGCGCGGGCGCCAGAGGAATGGCGGCCAACGCTGATGATGCTGGTGATCCTGCCGTTCTGGACGTCCTTCCTGATCCGCGTCTACGCATGGATGGGTATTCTGTCCAACGAAGGTTTCCTCAACCAGCTCCTGATGTGGACCGGGGTGATTTCTGAGCCGCTGACGATCCTCAACACCAACTCCGCAGTTTATATCGGTATCGTCTACACCTACCTGCCGTTCATGATCCTGCCAGTCTATTCGGCGCTTGAAAGGCTGGACGGTTCGCTGATCGAAGCCGCCGAGGACCTCGGCTGCTCGCGCTTCACCGCCTTTTGGCTGGTGACGGTGCCGTTGTCGAAAAACGGCATCATCGCCGGCAGTTTCCTGGTGTTCATCCCGGTTCTGGGTGAGTTCGTGATCCCGTCGCTTCTGGGCGGTTCGGACACGCTGATGATCGGCAAAGTGCTGTGGGAAGAGTTCTTCTCCAACCGAGACTGGCCGGTGGCGTCCGCCGTGGCAGTGGTTCTGCTGCTGCTGCTCATCATTCCGATCGTGCTGTTCCAGCGCAATCAGCAGAAACAGCAGGAGGCAGAGCAATGAACCGTATGAGCTGGTTTAACGCCGTATCGCTGACTCTAGGGTTTGCCTTCCTCTACATCCCGATGGTGATTCTGGTCATCTTCAGCTTCAACGAAAGCAAGCTGGTTACCGTCTGGGCCGGATTCTCAACCAAATGGTATGGCGAGCTGCTGCAGAACGAGGCGTTCCTGAATGCGGCTTGGGTGACCATCAAGGTGGCCGTGTTCTCCTCCACCATGGCAACCGTGCTGGGCACCATTGCAGCCTACGTCCTGGTGCGCGGCGGGCGGTTCATGGGTCGGACGCTGTTTTCCGGCATGATCTATGCGCCGCTGGTGATGCCCGAAGTGATCACCGGCCTGTCGCTGCTCCTTTTGTTCATCGGCATCGGCCTGGACCGCGGCGTGTTCACCATCGTCCTGGCCCATACCACATTCTCAATGTGCTATGTCTCGGTGGTGGTGTCCTCCCGCCTGGTGAGCTTTGACCGCTCGCTGGAGGAAGCTGCGCTGGATCTCGGCTGCTCTCCGGCAGAGGCCTTCCGCCTGGTGACCCTGCCGATCATTGCCCCTGCAGTGATTTCCGGCTGGCTCTTGGCCTTCACCCTGTCGCTTGATGATCTGGTGATTGCCTCCTTCACCTCCGGCCCCTCGGCGACCACCCTGCCGATCAAGATCTTCTCTGCCGTGCGTCTGGGCGTCAGCCCTGAGATCAACGCGCTGTCGACGATCATGATCAGCATCGTCACTATCGGCGTCATCACTGCCTCGCTGGTAACCAAGCACCAGGTGGCGCGTCAGAAACGGGAGGAACAGGCCGCGGTGCGCGCCTGATGCGCAGGATCTTCTCGGATTACGCCTATGGTCCCGGCCCGCGCAGCAACTGCTGGTGGGACGAGACCATCGCAGCACCAGACTGGCCGGTGCTGCAGGGGGAGGGGTCCGCCGATGTGGCGATCATCGGCGGCGGCTTTACCGGTGTGTCAGCGGCCCTGCATCTGGCGGAAAGCGGCTTGTCCGTCGCGGTGCTGGAGGCTGAAACTCCCGGCTGGGGCGCCTCTGGCCGCAACGGCGGGTTCTGCTGTCTTGGCGGGTCCAAACTCTCCGGCTCTGCCATGCGCCGCCTGTTTGGAAAACCGGCTGCAGATACCTATGACGCCGGCGAAGAAGCTGCCGTGCATCTGGTGCGGGAGCTGCTGCAGACCCATGGCATAGATGCCGACACGCATTCGGACGGGGAAACCCAGCTGGCGCACAGCGAAAAGGCCGCACGCGGCCTGCGGGCACAGGCCGAAACCATGCGCGCGTCTGGAGATGAGCCTGGTTTTCTGGCCCGGGACCAGCTGGCGGAGAACGGCCTGAACGGCAATTTCCATGCCGCGCTGACAACGCCGGTTGGCTTTGCCCTGAATCCTCGCAAATACCTTTTCGGCTTGGCAAAGGCCGCGCAACGTGCCGGGACGCACCTCTACCAGCGCAGCGCTGCCCTGTCGGTTCGGGAGGACCGCGGCGAATACCAAATAGTGACTAGCCAAGGCGTTTTGCGGGCAGCCAAGGTCATTATCGCCACCAATGGCTACTCCTCCGAGGACCTGCCCGGCTGGCTGGCCGGGCGTTACATGCCTGCGCAGTCAACTGTCATGGTGACCCGTCCGCTGACGGAGGCCGAGCTGCAGGCGCAGGGCTGGGTCTCGCATCAGATGGCCTATGACACCCGCAACCTGCTGCATTATTTCCGGCTGATGCCGGACCGGCGTTTCCTGTTCGGAATGCGCGGCGGACTGCTGGCCTCGCCCCGGGCCGAGGCCGCGATCCGGCGCAATCTGCGGCGGGATTTCGAGGCTATGTTCCCGGCGTGGCATGCTGTGGAAACCACCCATTGCTGGTCCGGCATGGTCTGCCTGTCCCGAAATCTGGTTCCCTACGTCGGGCCGGTTCCAGAAATGCCGGGCATGTATGCGGGCCTTTGCTATCACGGCAACGGTGTTGCCATGGGCAGCTATGCCGGGCGGTTGCTGAGCGATCTGGTGCAAGGACGGACGCCGGACCTGCCCTATTCCCCCGTGATGCAGAAAATGGCCCGCTTCCCCTTGGGCCGTGCCCGCAGGGTCCTGATGCCACCTGCCTATGCGCTGCTTGGCCTGATGGACTGAAGCGCCGCGCGCTCCAGCTCATACGCCTGCCGGTCCCTTCCGCCGCCGCGTTCGGCCCGCCACAGGCAGTAGGCCGCCATACGCCAATGGAACCAGGGTTTCAGCGCCAGAACCCGGCCGGCAATCCGCGGATCCGGGTAGGCCTCAAGAAAGCTGTCCTCCTCCGCCTTCGACAAGGGCGCCCCCCGATACATCAGCTGCATGGCGGGTGACAGGAACAGTGCAAGATCCTCCGCCGGATCACCGATCTGCGGGCATTGCCAGTCGATCAGCGTCAGCGTGCCGTCATGCGCCAGCAGGTTGCCAGGCACCGGGTCGCCGTGGATCAGCACCGGCTGCGGCAGCGGCGGAACCTGCCCCAGAGGTCGCAATTCCGCGAGCTGATCCCGGTCCCGGCAGTTTTTCAGAATCTCAACGGTCTGGATCTCGAGCGCCGCGCTGCCGTTCACGCCCTGCGGTAACCCTGGCGGCGGCGCCAGATCGTGCAGACGCCCCAGCAGTTGCGCAACATGGCCTGTATCCTGCTGCCAGGGGCTGCCGTTGACATGGGCATAGCCCAGCCACCTGCGTCCTTCGAAAACACCAGACTGCACCAGCGGCGGCACCATCCCGGTTCCCGACAGTGCCGTCAGCACCGCGATTTCCCGTGCCGGGTCATTGGCGAACAACGGGTTGCTGCCATCCGCCGCGAAAAGCTTGATCACCAGCCCGCCGGCCCGCCAGACATGGTTCGAACGCCCCCCGGCCAGACGCCGGGGGGCGGGAACATGCAGGCCCGTTGCGGACAAATGCGCAAAGAAGCGGGCTTCGAACGTGTCAGGAAGCGGTTGCAGGGCGGTCTCCGGTGTTATGCCGCCCTGTTCTTAGCCAGTTTTATTGCCTGCGGATACTGCCGGATCACCCTTGCGGATCGCGAAGAGCGCTGACCGAAGACGCCAGGACCACAGAACCGCCTTCGGTAATCAGGCCCACATCGCCGCCCTGCATCCGGGTTTCGTTCACCTTGAAATAGATCTCGGCATATTCCTGCAGAATGAGTTCGTCGTCCTTCCTGCTTTCGATGACGAACTTGTATTCCCCTGTCTCCAGCGGGTTGCCATCGTCATCCAGCCCCTTCCACTGGTACGGCTCGGCCGAAACCGGCAGAGTGACACGCTGTACCTCGGTGCCGTTGGCGTCCTCTACGACCAAAGTCACCGAATCAGCGGCAGCAGCCGGATTGGGCGCAATGGTGATCTCATTGCTGCCGTCGAAATAGCCCGGAGCCACGCCCCGCGCCTCCATCCCGACCCAGCCGGACAGCGCGGCCATGTTGGCCAGACCAAGCTGGGATTGCAGCCCTTCCAGCAAGGTGTTGCTCTTGGTCTGCTGTTCGACCATCGAGAACTGCGCCAGCTGGGCGGCGTATTCGGTCGAATCGAGCGGCTCCAGCGGATCCTGATTGGTCGCCTGTGCCGTCAGCATTTTCACGAAGGTTTCAAAATCGGACGTCAGCCCGGAGGTCTGCTGGGAAGCCGCCGGCTGAAGGGTGGATTGTGCTGCGGTGCTGCCCGCGGAAGTGACTGCTGTTGTCATGTGATCAGACCCTCATATCCACGCCGGTTTCACCCAGCCGGAGGTTTTGCGTAATAGTGGCGGCGCCATCCGACGCGTCGGCGCTGTTCGTTCCTGCGCCACCAGCAGTTGAACCGGTGCCGCCATCGGCGTCATCCGCGGACTGGCCGCCTGTTTGGCCGCCGCTGAATTCAAAGGAGATGTCGTCATAGCCCATGCGGCGGAATTCCTCCGCCAGTTCATGGATATGCCGGCGCATCAGGTCGCCGGTCTCCGGACGCTCGGTTTGAATGATCATCGTGATGCCCGTCTCGCTAGCCACCACGCGCATTTTCACGTGGCCCAGTTCCTGCGGGTTCAGCGAAACTTCAACTTTCTGCTCGCCTTTGGCCGCAAAAGCCTCAGCCAGCTGCGCCGCTACCATGCGCGGCGTCTCCGGCCGGTGAACCGTGCCTGTGCCGATGGAGGCCTCCGTGAGCAATTGCGTCAGCCCCGGAACCTCACCGGACAGTCCAAACGCGCCTGGCGCCAGGTCCTCGGACCCGGACAGCAGTTCCGTACCAAGCGAAGCGGTGCCGAGCCCGCCGGCCATCAGCGGTTGAAGAATGGCAGTGGCCGGCTGGAGCGGCTGCGGCGCTGTCATAGCCGGGGCTGAGCGGATTTCTCCGCCCTTGAACGCGCCGGAAGTCAACCTGCCGCTCTCAGCCGCCTCAGCATCCGAAGGGGCTTCGCTGGTAATCACCGCTGATTCTGTTTCAGCTTTCAGCCCGGCCGCCTTTGGCGCAGTTTGACCAGCTGCAGCTGCCTGCATGATGCCTGGCGCACCTGGCATGCCCGAATTTACCGATCCGTCAGGCCGTGCGGACGTTTGCTGGCCTTCTGCCTGCAGGACTTGAGATTTGATATCCGCAGTTGCGAAGACAGGATGTGCCTGAGCCGCCGCTCCGGCTGTTCCTCCCTGTGCGGGGGCTACGCTGGATTGCTGCCCCCCAGCTTGGGGTTGAGCGTGAGCAATACCAACTGCTTTGACCGGCGCTTCCAGGGGAACGCGGGCGGTACCAGCAGCCTCTGTTGCTCCCTCGACCCGCGGATTCGCAGAGGTGATACTGCGCTCAGCTGCATTGCTGCCAAGGACAGCTTCCGCCTGAAATGATCCAGAAGCCTGGGCTTGAGCGGATCCTTCGTTTGTCACGATCCGGCCACCGTTTTCAGCCGCCTGGTTTTCTCCCAGTGCGGAACTGCCTGCCGGTTTTGCCCCCGCAGATACGGATGCGGAAAGCTGTGCCTCATCACTGTGTCCGCCAGACAAACGCCCGGCGCCAGAGGGAAGATCAACCCTGCCTGGGTGTTCACCGCCTTCTGCGTCAGCTGCGGAGGCAGGGCGAGCTTGCCCATCCTCATCAGGACCGATGGCAGGCCGCTCCACGACATTCGCAACCGGGGCTTCTGAAGCATCAACGTCCGCAGTACCCGCCGCCGGATCTTCCTCCGCTCCGGTTTCGGAATGCCCGGCTTCGGTCTTTGGAAGTTCCGCCGCCGCCTCATCCAATTCGGCTTCAGACCCTTTTGAGCGGGCGGTGTCTGATTCGGCTTTGGCGCTCGTCTCAGCCGGCTCGCCCTTGCCTGGAACGGTTTCACCAGCCTCGCTTTCACGCCCTGGCTGGGACGCAACATGATCGGCAAAGCTATTGGAATTGGTAGATTTTCTGGATGACTCCCCGGTCGCGGCCGGCGTCTTGCCAACAGAACCGGCTTCAAAGCCAAGGATTGAATTCATCATCATGATTGTCTTCCGGACATTCTATCTCGACCCGGACAGACTTATCCCAAAGCGGTTACGGCAATTTTAACCGGTTCCGGCGCAGTTTTAGAAAATCGATGAAATTCGACGTTAAACCGGAGAACCGGACATGCCAGATATACTGCCCACCCCGCTGCAGACTGCATCTGCAGCTTCCAAAGCACGGCCTGCAGCCAGCGATCCGCTGCGAGAGGCTGCTATCGAGCTGGAAGCCTCCTTTCTTGCGCAAATGCTGAAATCCGCAGGCCTTGGCGAATCCCGCGAAGGGTTTGGCGGCGGCGCAGGCGAAGACCAGTTTTCCAGCTTTCTCATCCGCGAACAAGCCAATCAGATCGCCCGCTCCGGCGGCATCGGTCTGGCCGAATCGCTTTATCACGCATTGAAGGAGACCCAAGGTGAGTGACTCGAAACCGCAAAAGCTCATTGATGAGCTGGATCAAATCCTCGACCGCGAACGCGCCGCATTGATGGCAGGAGAGCTGCCCAAACTGGAAGAGCTCCTCGCCAAGAAGGAAAAGGTGATCGGCAAGCTGAATTCCGTTTCAGAACTGGAACGCGAGTCTCTGGCGCAGGTTCAGACCAAGGTAACCCGCAATCAGCAGCTCTTGGACAGCGCGATGGACGGTATCCGGTCGGTTGCCGCCCGCATGGCCGAACTGCGCCGAATCCGAAAAGGTCTGGACGTTTATGACCAGGCCGGACGCAGGAACCGCTATGGCACGCGCGGCGGAGCAAAGCTGGAAAAACGTGCCTGATGCAATTTTGGGAAAATTCTAAAAAACCAAATGCCGGTATTAGCACTCCCTTAGCAACTCCTGCGCCAAAGTCGCTTTGCACCTCATGAGGGGTGGCGCGGAAGCCGGACGGCGGAACGCACAGTCAGAAAGACGTCAATCAACGCCCCGCCGGGGCACAGAATACCGGGGCTAAAGCGCCCCACAGCTAAAGGAAAAAGCTATGACCAGCATTCTGACCAACAACGGCGCAATGGTTGCTTTGCAGACTCTGAAGACTGTGAACAACAATCTGGAAGAAACCCAAAACCAGATCTCGACCGGTAAAGAAGTCGGCAGCGCTAAGGACAATTCGGCTGTTTGGGCGATCTCCAAGTCGATGGAATCGGACATCCAGGCGTATGAAGCCGTGGGTGATGCGCTCGACTTTGGTGAAGCCACTGTGGCTGTTGCCTCCTCCGGCATGGAGCAGATCGTCGAAACCCTGAAGGAAATGCGTGAGCTGGTGGTGTCCGGCGTTTCCGAGAACGTGGACCACGGCAAGATCGAAGGCGACCTGGCGAAGAAGCGCGAACAGATCGACTCCATCATCTCGTCCGCGTCCTTCAACGGCGCCAACCTGCTGGACACTTCCGGTGCAACGCAGCTGAATGTTCTGGGCGGCCTGGATCCGGCCAACGATATCATTCAGGTCAATCACATTGACGCTGCCACCAGCATCTCCGGCGCTATGGGTAACACCCTCAACGCGACCAACGCCACTACCATTATGGCTGAGATCGAGACTGCGCTGACCTTTGCGATCGACAGCGCCGCTCAGCTGGGTGCGGATAGCAACCGTCTGTCCGACCAGAGCTCGTTTGTGTCCAAGCTGAACGACTCGCTGAAATCCGGCGTCAGCACCATGAGCGACACCAACATGGAAGAGGCGTCCGCCCGGTTGAAGGCCCTGCAGACCCAGCAGCAGCTGGCGGTGCAGTCGCTGACCATTGCGAACCAGGCGCCGTCCACCTTGCAGCAGCTGTTCCGTTAACAATCCTTACCGGGGCGCGCATAGCGCCCCGGTCTTCCCCTCTCAGAGAATCTGAAGAATAATACGTTAGGAAAACACGTGAATGCCCTTCTGAAGGCGAAGAGTGCCTATTCGGCGGCAAATGCCCCGACCCGGACAGCAAAAAACTTTGAATACGAAGTGGTTACCCGCGTTACCCGCCGGTTGATCACGGCTGCGCAGAAAGGCGGCGATGAGTTTAATGAACTTGCTCAGGCATTGAACGACAACCGCAAGCTTTGGTCGATTTTCACGGCGGATCTCGCAATGAAAAGCAACCCCTTGCCGGATGATCTCAAGCGGAATCTCTTCGAATTGGCGGAATTCACGAGACAACACACCAGCAAAGTGCTTCAGCGCAAGGCCAATGTGCGGCCCCTGGTGGAAATCAATACGGCCATCCTGCGTGGCCTCCGCAGCGGAGCTTCCTGAATATGAGCGGACTTGTCCTGAAACTCGCCCCCAAGGAGCGTGTCCTTGTAAATGGCGCGGTGATTGAGAACGGCGACCGCCGCAGCCGCCTGTCCATTGTAACCCCGGATGCCAACATCTTGCGCCTGCGCGATGCCATCCACCCCGAAGAGGCCAATACGCCGGTGCGCCGTGTATGTTATGCCGCGCAGCTTATCCTGTCCGGCGATGCCGACCCGGAGGAAGAGCGTCTGCCAATGCTGCGCCGGATCGAAGAGCTGAGCCAGGTCTTCACTGACCCCGACAGCCGCGCCTCTCTGGCAGAGGCAACTGACGCCCTCATCGGTAACAACCACTACCGGTGCCTGAAGGCGCTGCGCACGTTGCTGGCACGTGAAGACCGGCTGTTCGCGGTTCGCCCGTCCTGATCCTTGCAGCCCGTCCTGCCAGACACAGGTAATGCGGGCTGAAGCTTACCCCAGGCCACGTACGGCAAACAGTTCTCGATGTTCAAGCAGGATGCAAACCTGCCGCGCGTGTCCGATCGCGTTCTGAATAACATCGGCCATGTCCAAAGCGCCGGGGACCAGATCAGCGGTCCCCGGCGTTTTTGCTGCGTGCAAGGCAGGTTTGGCCTGAAAGGTGAAAACTCCTACGCAGCTTTAAGGATCAAATCTCTCCGGAGAGTGACGCTGCCTCTAAGCCAATGGCAAAGTGCATAATCTGTGCCCGTTCCGGACATCCCGCAACGGTGTTCGAATTGGCTCGGTACTGTAGATAAGAATTGACGAAGCCAAGCCAGTGCTCAATCCGGTCGTCACTAGCCAGGTGCAACACTGCCAAGCGGCCAGGAACGGGATCATCCGTAGCAGGCTGCAATGTGCGCCAGACGAGAATTATCCAGCCTAGGGGAAGTCAGCACGCAAAGAAATTGCAAAAAGATGAAACTTCATCTGTCAGCCCGCCTTGCGTGGACATTGCGAAAATGTGCCGGGGCCGCCGCCGAGACCGGGCTAAACCGGCTCCTGCCGGCGGTTGGGCATCTCTGGGGAAACGCCGCAAGCGCTACTCGAAACCGATGACACTGCCGAAGGTAGTGGTTCGGAGAGTATGAAGAGCTCGTCAAAGCCATTTCGATCCGGGAAAAGCCGTCGGCTTCGAGGAAAGCAATTCCTCAGCTTAAACAGCTTCTCCGCTACTGGCATGCTGGTCAGCCTGTCCCGCCATCTGAAAGCGACGCCACGGCAATGGCGCCAGACGCCGCTTTCATCAGGTTCCTTGAAACAAGAATTGGCCGTCAGCGCCCTGCCTTTGCGCGCCGCAGCAGCAGAAGCAGGCGATTGAAACTGCTGGTGATCCCCTCCGGGTCCTCGCGGCCAAAGAAGGCATCCAGTTCGGGCCAAAGCTTGACCGCCTGATCCAGCACAGCGTCGTTGCCTTCTGCGTAAAGCCCGGCCCGGATCATCACCTCGGATTGCTCATAGGCACCCAGGAATTTGCGCACCTGCTGGATTGCCTCGTTTTCATCCGGCGTGGCCGCGGCTGGCAGGCTTCGGGAGACCGAGCGAGAGACGTCGATCGCCGGGAACCGGCCGCGCTCGGCGATTTCCCGGCTCAGGACGATATGCCCGTCCAGCACCCCGCGCAGGATATCCGCGATCGGCTCGTCCATGTCGGAGCCCGCCACCAGAACGCTGAAAACGGCGGTGATATCGCCCTGACCCTCGCCGCCAGGGCCAGCGCGTTCGCACAATCCGGTGATCAGCGGAGTCACCGAGGGCGGGTAGCCGCGCAATGCAGGCGCCTCTCCCGAAGCGGCGGAGATTTCCCGGTGCGCCTCGGCAAAGCGGGTCACAGAGTCGGCCAGGAACAGCACATTCTTGCCCTGGTCGCGGAAGTGCTCCGCCACCGTCATGGCAGCCCAGGCACAGCGGCGCCGGACCAGTGCCGACTGATCGGAGGTTGCGGCCACCACCACGGCCCGGCGCATGCCTTCGGGACCCAGGACATCCTCGACAAAGTGATTCACTTCGCGGCCGCGCTCACCGATCAGAGCCATCACCACAACATCGGCTTCCATGTACCGCGCCAACTTGGCCAGGAGAGAGGATTTCCCCACCCCGGAACCTGCAAACAAGCCAACACGCTGGCCGCGCACAACCGGAAGAATCGTGTTCAGCAGTGCATGGCCAGTGGCCAGCCGCTCACCCATGGCCCGCCGTCCGGCGGCCTTGGGCGGCGGCGCCATCAGGTTCCTCGGAGCTGAGCCCGGCAGCATCGGGCGGCCGTCCAATGGCTCACCAAAGGGATCAATCACCCGGCCAATCCAGTGATCGCTGGGTGCGAACTCCGGCGAAGGATGCAGCAGAACCGCATCGCCGATTGCTGCGCCGTCGGGAGCCCGGTCAGGCAACATACTGATATTATTACCGCTAATCTTGAGAACTTCGCCGTGCAGCTCATCATTTGGGCCACGGCGCAGCACCAGCCGGTCACCGATCCTGGCAGCAGACGCCAGCCCGCTGACTTCGATCTCCCCGCCCGAGATTCCCGTCACCCGACCCATCTGCGTCGCCAGGTGCTTACTGGCGATTTGACGGGTCAGTGCTTGCAGCTCTGCTTTCATTGCGCGCTCTCCATTGGTGTCCTGAAAACAATTTCTAAAGGAATCGGGGTTAAGCCTTGATTGAAATCGATCAAGGGAGAAGCCCTGGTGTTCACAGAACTGAACGTATTCAAAATTGCCTATTCCATGGCAACCCATGCCGGCAAGCGCCAGGCATTGGTATCCCAGAATATCGCCAACGCCGATACGCCCGGTTACCAAGCCAAGGACATCAAGCCCTTCAAAGAAGTATTCGCAGCCGGTGCCCGCCCGAACAGCATGATCGCGTCCCGCGGCAGCCATTTGCACGGCACCGCCAGCAGCGGGATGGATTGGGCTGTTATTGCCGACGAAACCGGCAGCGATCCCAACGGCAATTCGGTGTCCGTGGAGACCGAGCTGCTGAAGGGCGTTGATACGGAACGCCAGCACAAGCGTGCCATGGCCATCTACAAGTCCTCCATGAATATCCTGCGCGCCAGCCTGGGCAAAACCTGAGGAGGCATGACAGATGAGTGAATTTTCCAAAGCCCTTTCCGTCACCGCCAGCGGTCTCAAGGCACAAGCCGCACGCCTGCGCCATGTGTCGGAAAACATCTCTAATGCCGACACGCCGGGGTACCGCCGCAAGGCAGTGCCGTTCGAATCGGTGCGCGAGCTGCAGACGGAGGTGGAACATGTACGCACCGGACGGGTCACCCTGGACCGCAGCGAGTTGGAGAAGGTCTACGATCCTTCGCATCCGCTGGCCGACGAGAGCGGGCATTTCGAAGGCTCAAACGTCGATCTGATGATCGAAGTTGCAGACGCCCGCGAAGCCCAGCGCAGCTATGAGGCGAACCTCAAGATGTTCGAGCAGACCCGCTCGATGTCGGCCTCGCTCATGGAACTTTTGAGACGTTAACTGAAATTTTTGGAGATCCAGAATGGATATTCGCAGCCTTTCCGCCGCTAGCGGCTATGCCGCAGCCCGCCCGGCCACCAAAGCCGATCCCACGCACGAAGGCAGTGGCGCCGGCGCCCATTTGAAGCAGAGTTTCGAGAACTTCGCAGCAACCTTGCAGAACAGTGAACAGGTCTCGGTGCAGGCAATGACCTCGCAGGCAGACCCGCATGCATTGGTGCAGGCACTGGCACAGACTGAACTGGCAGTCGAAACCGCGGTCACCGTGCGCAACAAGGTCGTTGAGGCCTATCAGGAAATCCTGAGGATGCCGGTCTAAGCCATGATGAGCGAAAGCCTCTTCTATGACACGCTGCGCCAAGCGCTGTGGGCCGCTGTCACCATGTCGACGCCAATCCTGGTCGTCGCGCTGGTGGTCGGTCTGGCCATCGGTCTGTTCCAGGCCCTTACGTCAGTGCAGGAAATGACGCTGACCTTTGTGCCTAAGCTGACAGCGATCCTGGTCGTGTTCTGGATGACTATGGGCTTCATGACCCAAACACTTGTGGCCTTCTTCGACGGCCACGTTGTTCCGATGATTGCCGGAGGCTCGTAATGGGAACCACAGGCTACACCACCATTTCACGCCAGTCGGGCCTGATGCGGGAAATGCGCGTCATTGCCAACAACATCGCCAACTCCGCCACGACCGGCTACCGCCAGGAAGGGCTGATCTTTTCAGAATTCGTGCAAACCTCACCCGGCGAACCATCGTTGTCGATGTCGCGCGCCAACATCTTCAACACCTCGATGCAGCAGGGCCAGCTGACCCAGACGGGCGGGACCTTCGATTTTGCCATAGAAGGAGACGGCTTTTTCATGGTCGAGACCCCGCAAGGGGAACGGCTGACCCGCTCCGGCGCCTTTTCCTCCAACGCCGCCGGCGATCTGGTGACAATGGACGGCTACCGGGTTCTGGATGCTGGCCGTGCGCCGGTCTTCGTGCCGCCGGATGCCGGCAAGATCGAAGTGGGTGCAGATGGATCGCTGAGCGCAAACGGACGCCTGCTGGGACAGTTAGGATTGTTCCAACCGGTTGAGAAGCACACGCTGGTGCGCGAGGACGGCGTGATGTTCCGTGTTGAGGGCGACATTGAGGAGAACTTCGACTCGAAAGTTCTGCAGGGCTTTCTGGAAGGATCCAACGTCAACGCGATTTCCGAAGTCAGCCGGATGATCGAAGTGCAGCGCGCCTATGAGATGGGCCAGAGCTTTCTGCAAGCGGAGGACGAACGCATCCGCAACGCCATCAAAAACCTGATCAAGTCCTAGGAGAATCCAGATGCGTGCCTTGAAGATCGCCGCGACCGGCATGAGCGCCCAGCAACTGCGGGTGGAGACCATCTCCAACAACCTCGCAAACATGAACACCACTGCCTACAACGCCCGCCGCGCAGAGTTCGCCGATCTGCACTACCAGCAGATCTCCCGCGCCGGAACCGTGAACGCGTCGGACGGAACCGTGCTGCCAACCGGCGTGCAGGTTGGCCTCGGTGTACGCCCCGCAGCTGTTTCGGTGCACCTGGCGCAGGGCGCGCTGCAGCAGACCAACAACGACCTGGATATTGCCATCGATGGCAAAGGCTACCTGGAGGTGACCCTGCCCTCCGGTCAATCCGCCTATACCCGCGACGGCGCGCTGAAACGCTCGGCCGAGGGGCTGATCGTAACCTCCGACGGTTTCGCCGTGTCGCCGGAAGTCACGATTCCAGACGACGCCACCAGCATTTCGATTAACGCCGAGGGCGAAGTCTACGGGTACTTCTCGGATTCTCCCGAAGGCCAGCTTCTGGGTCAGTTCACGCTGGCCGGGTTCACCAACCCCAAAGGGCTCGAGGCGATCGGCGGCAACCTGTTCACCGAAACCGAAGCCTCAGGCGCCGCCACTGTCTCCACCGCTGGTGAAGACGGGCTTGGCACCCTGCGCCAAGGGTATCTTGAGGGCAGCTCGGTGGATGCAGTGCGCGAGGTGACGGAGCTTATCGAAGCCCAGCGCGGTTATGAAATGAACGCCAAGGTCATCTCGGCTGTCGACCAGATGATGGGTGCAACCACACAGGTGCGCTGATGAAACTCGCTCTTGCCTGCCTCACTGCTGCCGCGCTGTGCGCGCCGCCCGCTTGGGCGGACTACCTGATCCCGCTGCGCACAATCCGCGCCAAGGAGATCGTGAACACCGAAGATCTGGCACTCAAGAAGGGCGAGATCCTGGGCGCACTGTCGGACCCCGCAGAGGTCGCAGGCATGGAAGCACGCGTCGCGCTTTATGCCGGACGGCCCTTGCGGCCCGGCGATATCGGCCCGCCGGCCATCATTGAACGTAACGACCTGGTCACCCTGATTTTCCGTCAGGGCGTGCTGACTATTGCCGCGGAGGGGCGTGCCTTGGGGCGCGGCGCCGCTGGCGAAGCCGTCCGGGTCATGAATCTCTCTTCCCGCACCACCGTCACCGGCCGGATCAAGCAAGACGGCTCCGTCGAGGTAAACTGATGACTATGAAACTTTCCCCCGTCAAACCACTGCTCTTCGGGCTGGCTCTCTTGGGCGCCTGCGGCCGGATGGACCACTTGGGCAAGCCGCCCAGCTTCACTCCCGCCAATGAAACGCCGGAACATGTGGCGATGCTCTACCAAGGATTGCCCGCACAAACCCAGAACCGGCGCACCGTCGACGGTTCATCCCTGTGGAGCGGTTCGCAGCAATCGCTGCTGGGCGACCGCCGCGCCATCAAGCGGGGCGACATCCTGACGGTTGTGATCGAAATCGACGAAGAAGCGGAGATCTCCAACGACACCCAGCGGTCGCGGTCGGGGTCCGAAAGCTTGAACATGCCGCAATTGCTGGGCCTGCCGCAGCGGCTGGACCGGAAACTCCCGGAAGGCGCAACCTCGGCAGACGCGGTGGAGCTGGGCAGCTCAAGTGCGGCCGGAGGCAAGGGATCCGTTAAACGCAGCGAAAAACTGGAGCTGCGGGTGGCGGCAACCGTCGTCGATGTTCTGCCCAACGGGGTTCTGGCGATCAGCGGCACCCAGGAGCTGCGGGTGAACTTCGAACTGCGCGAACTGCTGGTGACCGGTTATGTCCGGCCCCAGGACATCAGCCGTCAGAATGAAATCACTTATGACAAGATCGCTTCGGCACGAGTCTCTTATGGCGGCCGCGGCCAGATCACCGATGTTCAGCAGCCACGCTACGGCCAGCAGCTGCTTGACGCTGTCCTGCCATTCTGAGGGTTGCTATGCTGTCAAAACTCCTGCCAGTCATCCTGCTGATCCTCGGAACCGGAGGCGGCATCGGTGCCGGCATCCTGCTGATGCCCGCGCCGGAAGAAGAGCATGCTGCCGAGGCTGGCGCCACCGAAAAGCCCGCTGAAGAAGCCGAAGACGACGCCGCCGAAGAAAGCGAAGAAACCCAGCGCGAATACATCAAGATTACCAATCAGTTCGTCGTGCCAGTTGTGGAGCGCGACCAACTGACCTCGCTGGTGGTGCTGTCGTTGAGCCTGGAGGCCAAACAAGGCACTGACGAGAAAGTTCGCGCCTTGGAGCCGAAACTGCGCGATGTGTTCCTGCAAGTCCTCTTCGACCACGCCAACATGGGCGGCTTCCGTGGAGCGTTCACCCGGTCAGATGTGCTGGAGCCTCTACGCACCGCACTGCGGGAAGCCGCACAAAGGCATCTCGGTAAAAACGTCTATGATGTTCTGATTATGGAGATATCCCGGCAGGACGTCTGACCCCGGCTCTGTAGCTAAAAAAACGAAATGGCCGGCCTTTTTGGGGCCGGCCATTTTTTGTTTGCAAACGGAAAACCGGAGGTATCAGTTCTCGAGCAGCCGCGCCATCAACGCCTTGGCCTTTTCCGCCTTGTGCCTCTTGTGTTCGTCGGCGGCCATGGTCTCAACCGCATGCTTGCGCCCAAAAGCCTTACGCAGCTGATCCATGCTCCGCAGTTTTTGCGCAGTGGCTTTGGCCAGTTCCTGGTTCAGCTCCCGCCGGGCGCGTGTATGCCAGCCCTGCCAAAGAAGGTCCGCACCCAACGCCTTCATCGCTTGATCGCCATCGGCGTGCTCGCGCGCGGCCTGAACCTGATCATTCAGCTTGGCAAGCTGGCCGCGCAGCTGAGCCTCCCGAGCCAGAACAGGCTGAATTCTGGCGTGTTCCTGCATGTATTGCGCAGCGGTCACTGCTGCCATCTGATCCAGCATCTTCTGCTTCATGTAACCTGTCCTTTGGCACGCTGGCGCATCTCTTCGGCAAAGCGGATCGCCGCAGCGACAGGCGCATAGTGTTCTTCCAGAATCTCATCCCCGATCTCGATTGCCGCGTGCAGTGCCCGCGCGGTCGGCGGGTCGCTGTGGATCGGGATCGCATTTTCATTGGCAACACGCCGGATCGCCGCGGCAATTTCGTCGACACCCTTCGCAACACAGACCGGTGCGGCACCGGGCTCCCGGCTCCATTGCAGAGCAACCGCATAGTGCGTCGGGTTGACGATCACCACATCGGCCTTTGGCACATCGGCCAGCATCTGCCCCATCGCAATCTGCTGGCCGCGCTGGCGCCGCTGGCTCTTCATGTGCGGGTCACCTTCTGCGTCCTTCATCTCATCCTGGATTTCCTTGCGCGACATCATGTTCTTGCGGCGGTGCTCGGCATGCTGGAATGCCGCGTCGACGATCCCGATTGCCAGCGCGATGATAAGTGCCAGGAACAGAAACTCCATCGACAGCTGCGCGAGCATCATAACCACCGATTGGGGTCCAGTTCCGGAAGACGCAATCATCTCTGGCAGCCGATGGGAGAGGTAGATGCCTAGGCACACCGAATAGAGTGTCAGCTTTACAAAGCTTTTGAAAAACTCGAACAATCCGGAGCGGCCGAATTTGTTCTTAGCGTTTGAGACGATCGAGATCCGCGATAATT
The DNA here is from genome assembly GCF_982940295.1 of Leisingera sp. NCBI lineage: Bacteria > Pseudomonadati > Pseudomonadota > Alphaproteobacteria > Rhodobacterales > Roseobacteraceae > Leisingera > Leisingera sp. The sequence continues at coordinate 94,836 of NZ_CEYXRG010000015.1, read as the reverse complement.
TCGGCTCCAGTTTGCTCGGCGCAAACACCAGCGCCCGCTGTCCGACAATCGACAGCAGCACAATAGCGAAAGGCACAAGAAACCATGGCAGCACCGGGCGGAAAGCACTGCCAATGAACCCTCCCACCGGCGCAGCGGCGGAGCCCTCGAAGAACAGCGGCGCCAGCCGGTCCGGCTGGTCCAGGTAGGCCATCAGCGCGGTGCCGATCCCTTCGACGCTGCTGCTGCCGGCCGCGTAAAAGGCGATAATCAGCCCTAGATAGGCGGCTGCCACCGACAAGTCTGTGGACTTGGCAACTTCACCTTTCTCCCGGGCCTTGCGGAGCTTCTGCTCCGTTGGCTCGAATGACTTGTCTGAGTCGTCGTCCTGGCCGCTCATGGCATCCCGCCCCCTGGATCGGCAAAGAAGGTCATCAAGGCCCGGGACCAGACATCCAGAATTACCGGGCTCCCGACCATAAGGATGAACAGCCCCATGAGAGTGATCACCGGTGCGCCAACCATGGCCACCATCAGCTGCGGCATCGCACGGTTTATCACGCCGAGCGCGAGGTTATAGATCACTGCGGTGATCACAAAGGGCGCTGCCAGCGTAAACGCCAGCGAAAAGCTTTGCGAGACACGGAAAACACCCCATTCTGTCAGCCCGGCCGCAACCGGAAACTGGCCCGCTGGGAACATCTGGTAAGAGCCGATCAGCAGTTCCGCCACCCGCACATGCAGACCCATCATGGTGGCGAGGGTCACGCCGGAGATCATCAGCACGGCGCCAAGCGCCGGCATCGGCTCTGCACCGATGCCGCCCAGCACCTGCGACAGCGAAGTGGCTTGCGCCGCCATCGTTCCTGCCGTCTGCAATGCCAGCACAAAGATCCGGACGCCAATGCCCATTGCCAGGCCAATGATGGCTTCAGTCACGGCAAAGCGGCCATAGGCCAGCACGTTGTCCGGTTCTGGAAATGGAGGCAGCGCCGGTGCCACTACGAAGGTAAAGGCCGCAGCGACCGCCAGCTTGACCCGCGTTGGGACGTAGAGTTCCCCCATCGCGGGTAATACTGACACCATCGCAGCAACTCGCAGGAAAACGATGGCAGCGTGCCAGAAGCCTGCCCCCAGCATCAGAACAAGCTCTGGCGGCAGAAAGTTCAGGTTCATGCCTGCACCATGCCAACGAGGGCAGGCCGCGCCTCCAGGCCGATTTCCTCGAACGACAGGACCGGATTGGTGATCCCGCGGGACTTCAGAATCGTCCTCAGATAGCGGCGGCGGCGGGTCGACGTAACCACTGCGGCGAACACGCCCTGATCGGTAATAGTCGAGAGCTTATCGCTCAGCCCGTCGGCAAGGCGGTTGAACAGATCCGGCGGCAGTGCGATGTCGAGCCCGGCGCCTTGCGCGTCGACTTGGTAGGTCGAAAACTTGTCCTCCCACTCCGGCGCAAGCTGGATCAGAGGAATGGTGCCGTCCTCGCGTTTCATCTCGGCCACCAGCTGGAAGCCGAGGCGCTGGCGCACGTGCTCGCAGATCAGCTCAGGCTGCGTGGTATGCAAGCGCGCCTCTGCAATCGATTCCAGAATCAAAGGCATGTTCCGGATCGACACTCTCTCCTCCAGCAGCAGCCGCAGAACCGCATGCAGCGTATCCATCGGCACCTTGTCCGGCACCAGCGCATCCAGCAGCTTGCGGTTCGCCTCGGCGCGGAAGCTGTCGGTAAGCTGTGTCATTTCGTCAAGCAGCCGGCGCAGGGACTTGAGCGTCAGCAGTCTGCTGAAGTTCTGCTTAATTATCTCCAGCAGGTGGGTCGCCAGGATTTCCGGCGGCGTGACCACGGTTGCGCCGGCCAGCGCCGCCTGCTCCTGTGCCTTGGCGGAAATCCAGCGCGCCGGGGCACCGTAGACCGGCTCCGTCACGTCCGCGCCGGCGGGCAAAGCATCATGGTTGTCCGGCATCAGCGCCAGGACCATATCGGGATGCAGGGTGCCGCGCACCTGTTCGACACCCTGCACCTTGATCACATAGGTGCCCCGCTCGAGATCGTGCTGATCGGTCAGGCGGATCTCCGGCAGGATCAGGCCGAATGTCGTGGCGATGTGGGACCGCATGTTTGCGATCCGCGCATCAAGCCCAGTGCCATGGTCCAACACCATGCTGACCAGATCGGGTGCGAACTCCAGATGCAGATCGTCGAGATCCAGAATGTCGCCCAGCGGCCGCGCGGCAGAAGGATCGGAGACCTCCTCGATTTTTTCCTCGATCTCGGCTTCTTCATCGTCCTGTTTCTTCTTGGCCATCCGGAACGCCGTGTAACCCAGAACTCCCCCTCCGATTACAAAGGGCAAAAACGGCAACCCCGGCACCAGCGCAAACAGAACCATCAGCACGGCAACGGTGGTCAATGCTGCGGGATGCCGGCCGAACTGTTCGAACAATGCGGTGTCGGTCGCACCCGTGGTGCCGCCGCGCGCCAGCAGCAATGCGGCCGCAATCGAAATAATCACCGAGGGGATCTGCGATACCAGGCCATCGCCTACGGTCAGAATAGCATAGGTCTCAAACGCGGCCCCAACCGGCATGCCGTGGACCAGCACCCCCATGATCAGCCCCATGACGAGGTTCAGCAGGGTAATCAACAGACCGGCAATGGCGTCGCCCTTGACGAACTTCGACGCACCATCCAGCGAACCGAAGAAGGTCGTTTCTTGCTGGTCGCGCTCGCGCCGTTCCTTGGCGGTCTGGTGATCGATGGCACCTGCAGACATATCGGCGTCAATGGCGAGCTGCTTGCCGGGCATTCCGTCCAGGGCAAAACGGGCACCCACCTCGGCCATCCTGGCGGCGCCCTTGGTGATCACCATGAAGTTAACGATCAAAAGTACCCCAAAGACCACCAGGCCAAGGAACACGCTGCCGCCCATAACGAACTGGGCAAACCCTTCGATCACGTTACCCGCAGCATCGGTGCCGGAGTGGCCTTGACCGATGATCAGCTTAGTGGAGGAGACGTTCAGCGACAGGCGCAGCATAAGCGAGGCCAAAAGAACCGTCGGGAAGGAGGAGAAATCCAGCGGCCGTTCGATGAACAGCGTGATGGTGAAGATCAGAATTGCAAGCGCAAATGAAGCCGCCAGCCCGACGTCCAGCACCCAGGCCGGCATAGGCAGGATCATCATTACGATGATCGCCATCAGCGCCAGCGCCAGCAGGACAGTGGGGCTGAAAAGTTGTTCTGTCGTCAGCTTAGGCACAGTTTCGGCCCCATTTATTAATGTTTTTCAATTGATTGAAAATCTCACTGGGCGCCACAGCCAGAAACGGCAGCCATCCGGATGTTAGCCAGTCAGCAGCCCGCTCGGTGCCGGCTGGCATCGACCCGGCGGCTGCCTCTGCAAGCCATCCGGAATTAACCTTGGAGAAATGTGTGAGAGTGGCACCAGTGGCGCCAATAGCCTCGCGTGCCCTGTGCGTTGCGCGCGGACTCGGCCCTTGCAGGCAAAGTTTAAAGTTGTTTTCCGGCATTCTGCCCGTTCCAGATCAGGATTCACCCGTTACCCAGTTTACCGGCAGCCAGTTGACAAAGTGTTATCAGCAGAACGCAAAGGCCGCCCCGGGCGGGACGGCCAGAACACAGTAAACCGAATGCCGGATCACTGACTTTCTTCAGGTGCGTCCAGTGTTGTGCCGACCTGGTTCAGCAAGTCGGCGATACCGCCCCGCGTCCCCTCGCTGCTCTCCACCAGTGCCCGCGCATATGCCAGCGGCGGCAGATTATCCGGATCCTGGACGGTTTCACCGATTTTTGTGGTGACAGAGGCGACAGTTCCGAATTGCGCCCCTTCCTCCGGCTTGATTTCCTCGATCACTCCCAGATCCTCAGAGTGCCAGAAACCGCGGGCGGCTGCATCCTTGTCATCCTCGGCCAGGAGATACTCCCCAGCACGGGCATACTCGCCATTGCGCCAAAGAGCCTCGGCGCGCAGGCGGTTGGCCCGGGATCCTTCAAGCCCCATCAACTCAACCAACGCCCGATGCGGTTTATCCTGCGCCAGCGCAGCTTCGGCCATCATAAGACGGCGGGCCTCATCTTCCGGCGCCAGCGACAGCTTGTTGAGCAGCACCAGAGCCTGGTCCGCAAACCCAAGGTCCAGTAACCGGCGGGCCACCGGCACGGCGACCGGGGCAGCCTCAGCTGCCGTGGCCTGCCCTGCGAAGACCAGCCCGTACTGCAGGAAAGTCACATCGTCCGCGCGTTCAGCCAGCAGCAGCATCAGCGGCTCCAGCGCAGCGGCCCTGGCACCTGGGCCATCACGTTCCGTCAGGCCCTTGAGCTCATGAAACGCGTCCTGGAACTGCCCCATAAGCGCCAGAGAAGATACCTGGGCTTTACGCAGCTCAGCGCCCAGCTCCGTCTCCCGGTTCTCCAGTTCATAAGAGGCAATCAGATCCGGCACATCCGGCGAAAGCGCCTTGCGCTCCTTTACGCTGAGGGCCACCAGATCAATCAGCGCGGCCGGTGCATTGCCGGTACGCTCCGCGACTTCGCTCGTCAGCTCTTCGGCCACCTTCTCAGAATCACCTTCCAATTCGGCAATTGCCGCCTCAGCCAGGTTGATTTCCGGCACGTCCTCAATTCCAGTCCGGTCCACGGCACGCAGCACCGCTTCCGCCACATGATGATCGCCAGCTTCGGCAAACATCTTGCTGACCCGCGGCCCCAGATGAACCCGCAGATGGGTCGGCATCTTCGAGAACGCCTGCTGAATAGCATCGGTATCGGCGCCTTTCTTGACCGCACCGTCAGCCAGAACTCCCCAGAGGGCGCTGCTTCCTTCGCAGCCCTGCTGCGCTGAGAAGGGATGCTGCGGTGGCAGCTCCGCACCATCCATCAGCAGAGCCATGGCCGTCAGCAAGGCAGCCTCCGCGCCGTCCCGGTCCCCGGGCGGCAAGATTGCCAGCATGGACCGGGCTTCCGCTCCGAAGCCGAAATAGAGATAGATCCGTGCCAGCGCAAAGACGCCCGCCGGGTTGATGTCGTCGAACTCGCGGACCAGCGCGCTGCGCAGCGGACCAATCTGGTCGGAAAACGGGCTGTCGGAGCCCCAAGTGCTGATGGCCACTGCGTTGTCAGGCAAACAATGAGATGCCTCGGGACTGCCATCGCTAAGAACGGCCATCAGTCCGGTTTCACGGTCAATTGCGGAAGTCACGGAGATATGGTCGAGCGGGTTCAGGGGCCTATCCGAACGTCCGAGAGGATCCAGCCCGGCCGCTGCTTCCGCGGCGGGCAGCCCGTCCGCGGCCACGCTCACCAGGCCCTGGTTCGCCGCGCGTCCAATCTGCTGCAGCAACCGCTGCTCGGACTCTTTGACCACCGCAGCGCGCTCGGTTTCCGCCAGATTGATAAGCGCCCCGGTCTGTGGCTGCGCCTGCGGGACGTCTTCGGTGATGCCTTCCGCGTCCACGCGGTAGCTGCTTCCGTCGAGCGGCAAAACGATATCCTCTGCTGCCGGTTCTTCGGACGCAGCAGATTCAGGCGCAAGATCCAGCGCCTGGTTGTCTTCTTGAGGCCGTATTGTACTCCCCGGATCAGACCGCCCCGCTACTGCGGCGGCCAAGGCCGTCCGCGCATCCGCTGAGGCCGACTGAGAGAAACTGAACCGGTAGCCGGTGCCCGAAGCCGGCGTGGTCACCGGAAGAATGCTGCCTGCCGTGGAATATTGCGGCTGCTGCGCCGGTTTACCGCCATCGCGGATATCGACCACCAGATAGCCATCCTCCTGCACATAGGAGGTTACCGTGCACTCGCACCCCAATTGCAGCCGCAGCGGCTGGCCCGGTCCATTCTGTCTGAGGGATTGCAGCCGGGTGCGGGGAATCAGGTTGAAGACCCGGGTTGTATCAAAGACCACCTCAGGCGCGTCAATGTTGACCGTCGCCGTATTGCCGCTTTGGGTCAACGACCAGTCCGCGCCGTTCGGAAGGCGCATCACCAGGCGCGTGAACCCCTTGTGTTCGCCCGAGCGGGTCACAATGGTCTGCGCCTGGGCAGTGGCGGCTGTCAGGACAACAGCCGTCGTGGCAAGTGCTCGCCAGATCATGCTGCGTCCTGTTTCACCGATTTCAGGGCTTCTTCCAGCTCCGAGAAGCCGGGGCGGAAATGCGACGGGGTATTCTGGCGGCCGACTTCAATGCAGATAGCTGCTGCGTGATTGTGCAGATTGGCCACCAGCACCTCGCGGATGAGCTGGTAGAAGTGTGCATCTTCCTCGACCACGGTCTTCACCTTGCCGGCAAAGGGCGCCGCAAGACAGTAAGCCAGAAAGATGCCCAGGAAGGTCCCCACAAGAGCGCCGCCGATCATCTTGCCGAGAACCTCTGGCGGCTGGTCGATCGATCCCATGGTCTTGATCACACCGAGAACCGCCGCAACGATCCCAAGCGCGGGAAGGCCGTCAGCCAGGGTCTGCAGCGCATGGCTGCCGTGCATGGCATGGTGATGATTCGCCTCGATCCGCTTCTCAAGCACCTCTTCCACCTGATGCGGATCGTCATAGTTCATCGATGCCGAACGCATGGTATCGCAGATCAGGTTCACCGCTTCCTTGTCTCCCAGGATCTTGGGGTATTTGTTGAAAACAGAGGAATTTTCCGGGTCTTCGATGTGCTGTTCAACTTCGACCGGGTTCGCGCGCGCAATCCGGATCAGGGCGAACAGCAGACACAGCAAGTCGCGGTAGTCATCCGGCTTCCACTTGGGGCCCTTGAACACCTTGCCGACATCCTTGAGCGTGTGCTTGATGCCCCCCATGTCGTTGCTGATCAGGAAGGTGCCAACAGCCGCCCCGCCAATCATCATCATTTCAAATGGCAGCGCCTTAATGATGATCGCCAGTTTGCCGCCGGCCAGAAGGTATCCGCCGAACACCATGGCAAAGATAACCACAATGCCTACAATCCCGATCATAGGTCCACTCCGAATTCCGTTGGTTTTTATTAGTTTAGACGAGTCGTCCTAAGGAAAGACTAAGCCCGCGCGCCCAACTCATTCCGTGGGCACAGCTCCGTTCCGTCCGGCCAGGACAACGCTGATGGTGTAAGCCGCCTCCGGGCTGAGCCCCGCCATGATTCCTGCCGCGGCCTCCGGCTGCATCCGGGCGAGGAAGCCAGCCGCAAACGCAGGATCCATTTCCTCGAATAGGGCTGCAGCCTCCTTGGGCTTCATTTGCTCATAGACAGAGGTCAGACGCGTCACATCCGCCTCAGTCGCACCGTCAGCCAGTGCCAGGGTCGCGCGCAGCTTCTCTTCCGCCTGCTCCAGCGCCGCCAACTTCTTGTCGATCGCCTGATCAGCGATTTCCAGCGCCTTCATCCGGTCCTGAATCTCCGCTTCCCGGGCAGCCAATGCCTGTTCCCGCTCCTGGAATGCGGCCAGCATCGTCTGCAGCTCGGCCGAAGTCGGCATGGATTCGCGGTGCGGCTCGCCCTTGTGTGCCTGCTCTTCGCCACCCGGCTCCTTCAAGCTGGCCACTTCACGGGCAATTGCCGGCCCGGCTTCCAGGCCCAGCCGCACCGCTGCAGAGCCCATGAGCAGAACCGCCAGCATCATCAGTGTGCTGCCACGCCGCAAATGCTTGGATTTCTTCGCTGCCTTTGCCATCACGCCACCCGGTTCTGGCTGCGGTTATGGCGGACAAACATCAAGCCGGAGGGTTTGCTCTCTTCCTGTTTCTCCTCTGCCGGTTGCGCTTCAGCCTCATAGGCAGCTGCCATTTCCTCATCTTCCGCAGCGGGCTCTGGCGCTGGTACCGCAGCGTCGGCTTCGTCAATGTCATGCATCGACGCCATCATCAGCTCCAGACGTTGCGCGACCGTTTCGGCCCGGCCCGTCAGCTGCTGCAGCGCCTTGCTGGAGCCATCCGACACCTCCTGCGCCGCCTGCAATGATTTGTTGAGATCATCCACTTGGGCGGACAGAACGGCAACTGCACCACCCACGCCCTTCTCCAGATCATTGAACCGCTTGAGACGGCGCGACAGCACCAGACAATAGAATCCGGCGCCCAGCGCCCCGGCCGCAAGCAGGATATCAGCAATAATGTCCATCCTGTCCTCCTAGTTCAGTACGAAATCCATGATCAGCAGATCGCGCACCCGGCCCTGGCCGGTGGCAATGTTGATCCGCCGCAGCATCTGCGCTCTCAGTTTCGGCAGAGCCATCGGATCGGTCAGATCCTCAAGCTCCAGTGCTCTCAGGTAGCTGTTCAGGACATCGACAACCCGCGGGAGGATTTTCTCGACCTCGGCCTGGTGCGCCAGGTCGACCTCAAGCTGCGCGCGGAACCGCAAGTGCTTGATACCGCTGGCTTTGCGCAGGGTAATCACAATTGGGTCCATTTCGATGAAGGCAAGATTGGCGATATCCTCCGCCGTCTCACCAGTGTCCACGCCTTCTGGCGCCTCTTCGGCCGCAGCCGCCGGTTCCGGCGCTGCTTTCTGACCAAAGGGAAGAAGGCCTGACTGAACGGCAAAGAATCCGCCGCCGCCGCCAACCAGTGCCAGCACCACCCCGATGATGAGGGGCAGTTTGCTTTTCTTGGCCGGGGCTTCTGCTTCTGTATCTACTGCAGCGTCTGTCATGGCTATCCCTAAAACGTCGTGCAGCATCTTCATAACCTGCGAGAAACTAACCGAATGTTAAGGCCGATCCGTCAAAAGGGTTGCACGCCGGACAGAACGCCGGTGCGACGGAGGTTAATGTGCAGCAGATCAAGAATGTCTGGGCAGAGATGGACATGCGAAAGCGTCTGATTGCCGTGGGTGCCACGGTAATTATGATTCTCAGCGTCATCGCGATGTCCCATGTGGCAAGCAAGCCATCAATGACACTGCTATATGCCGGGCTGGAAAGCGGCTCGGCCGGAGATGTGGTGCGGGCGCTGGAACAGCGCGGCACCCAGTATGAAGTGCGTGGCGGCTCTATCTATGTGCCGTCGACGCAGCGTGACGAACTGCGGATGACGTTGGCAAGCGAGGGCCTTCCGGCCAATGGCGGCAAAGGGTATGAGCTGCTCGATTCGCTCAGCGGCTTTGGCACCACCTCGCAGATGTTCGACGCCGCCTACTGGCGTGCCAAGGAAGGCGAACTGGCCCGCACCATTGTCGCCAGCCCGCATGTCAGCCAGGCCCGGGTGCATATCGCCAACACAGGTTCGAATCCCTTCCAGCGCACGGTTGAGCCAACCGCATCGGTCTCCATCGTGCCCATGGGTTCCCCGATCACGCCTGCGCAGGCCAACGCAATCCGTTTCCTGGTGTCCTCCGCTGTCACCGGCCTTGCGGTGGAAAATGTTGCCGTGATCGATGCCAATGGCGCTCTGATCGGGTCGTCGGATGCCACCGCTGCAGCCGGTGCCGGCACCGATGACCGCTCCCAGATGATTCGCGAACGTGTCATGCGCCTTGTCGAGGCCCGCGTCGGCCAAGGCAACGCCGTGGTCGAGGTCAGTGTCGAAACCGTAACCGACACAGAATCCATTCGCGAAAAGCGCGTGGATCCCAAAAGCAGGGTCGCGGTTAGCACCGATGTCGAGGAACGCGCCGATTCTTCCACCAATCAGGCGGGTGAAGTCACCGTTGCCTCCAATATTCCCGATGGTGACGCCGCCTCCGGCCAAGGGTCCAAGGCCAATACCAGCGCAACCCGCGAGCGGATCAATTATGAGATCTCCGAGACAGAAAAAGAGATCCTCCGTGGACCCGGCGCCATTAAGCGCCTGACTGTCGCCGTCCTCGTGAATGGCACAGCAATCACCAACGCTGCTGGGGAAACAGTCTTCCAGCCCCGGCCGGAAGACGAACTCGCCGCAATGCGGGAACTGATTTCCGCAGCCGTCGGCTTTGACGAGGATCGTGGAGACGTCATTACCCTTAAGTCCATGGAGCTGCCGGCGGTGGAGCCGCAGGGCACGGTGGCCACGGCCTCCTTCTTCGACAATCTCTACTTCGACGCTATGTCGCTGATCCAGATCGGCGCGCTGGCTCTCGTCAGCCTGATCCTGGGCCTCTTCGTGGTGCGGCCGATCCTGTCGAATCAAGCCGCGCCGGTGGCAGCGCTGCCAAGCCCCGAAGGAGGCGACCTGCCTGGTTTGCCCGGCGTTGGCGGCGACGGTTTCATGACCGCTCCGGACCTGGGCGCGGGGCTCGCGCTTGATGGTGAAATCGAAAACAACGAAACCGGGCAGTTCGAACCGATGGGCGGCCTGCCGGCTATGGGCACGGGCGACATGATGGGCGCCGCCGGGCTGCCGGCCTTGGGCGGCGGCATGGATGATCCCGTCGACCGGCTGCGTAACCTGATTGGTGAGCGGCAGGAGGAAACCGTCCAGATCCTGCGCGGCTGGCTGGAAGAAAATAGGGAGCAAGCCTGATGACAATTGCGCATTTGCTTGAAGATTTCGGGTTCGACACACCGGCGGCCCCGGTGCTGCCGACGGTGTCCGAAGAGGTCATCGAAGAACAGCGGCTGGCCTCCTTTGAGAAGGGTTACAGCGCCGGCTGGGACGACGCCGTGACCGCCAAGGATCAGGAAACCATCCGGATATCCACTGAGCTGGCCAACTCTCTGGAAGATCTGAGTTTTACCTATCACGAGGCGCAGAGCCAGCTGCTCGATTCGCTGGATCCGATGTTCAAAGTGCTGACCAGTGCCATACTGCCGGATGCCATGGCTGCCTCCTTCGGGCACCACATCGTCGATCAGCTTGCCGGAATGGCGAAAGGGCAGACCGACCAGCCGATGCAAATCGTGGTTTCTCCGGGCGAAGGGGCGCCTGTACGCAGCCTGCTGCCGCAGAACTTCTCTGTTCCGGTGACCGTTCGGGAAGACAGCGCGCTGTCTTCCGGCCAAGCCTATCTGAGCGTCGGCAGCACCGAATGCGAAATCAATTGCGATGCCCTTCTCGAATCGATCCAGGATTCGATTGAGGCCTTCACCTACCACGCGAAAGAGGACAGCCAGTATGGATGACGCCGCCGACCTGAACATGAAAGCCGCTGATGCAAACAACCCCTTTGTTTCGGTTCCCGTCGAAGTGGTTGTTTCGGTCGGCAAGGCCCGGCCGCTGATCCGAGATCTGGTCAGCCTGGGTGAAAATGCGATCCTGACGCTCGACAAACGGGTCGAAGACCCTGTCGACCTCTATGTCGGGGACCGGCTGGTCGCCCGCGGCCAGTTGGAAGAGCTGGAAGGCGAGCAAGCAGGCCAATTGGCCGTACGCCTGACGGAAATTGCCGATCTGCAAAGCGGTTTGGGATGACACACAAGACGATTGTGCGGGCGGCCCTGGTTTCAGCGCTTCTGCTGGCCTTGCCGCAAACCGCCCTGGCTCAAGAATTGAGCCTTTCGCTGGCAGACGGCGAGTCGATTTCGGCCCGCTCAATCCAGCTGATCCTTCTGATTACCGTGCTCAGCCTGGCCCCCGGCCTGCTGATCATGGTTACCTGCTTTCCATTCCTAGTGACGGTGTTGTCGATCCTGCGCCAGGGCATCGGGCTGCAGCAGGCGCCGCCGAACATGCTGATCATCAGCCTGGCGCTGTTCCTGACCTATTTTGTGATGGAGCCGGTCTTTACCGAGGCCTGGAGCACCGGAATCAACCCGCTGCTGGAGGAGCGGCTTGAACCGGGCGAGGCCATCACCCGCAGCCTGGAACCATTCCGGGCGTTTATGGCCAACCGTCTGGATCCGGACACGTTTTATGCCATTGCTGATCTCAGACCGGAAACTCAGGGCATGGACCCGGTGCCAGAAGCGCCGCTGTCCGCACTGATCCCGAGCTTCCTGCTGTCGGAAATTGCACGCGCCTTTCAGATCGGTTTTCTGGTCTTTCTGCCCTTCCTGGTGATCGACCTTGTGGTCGCCGCCATCCTGATGTCGATGGGTATGATGATGGTGCCACCGGCCATCGTGTCCCTGCCGTTCAAACTGGCGTTCTTTGTTGTCGCCGATGGCTGGAGCCTGATCGCCACCGCGCTTGTTCGCAGCTACTACCCCTAAACATCTGAACCCACACACTAGGAATAGCCCGGACACATCATGTGCCCGGGCTTTTTCCTGTGCGGGCACTCTTGCCGTTGCCAGAAACTGGTGCTCCTTGAAAGCCGAAGGGGGGGTTGAGTTGCATGAGGTCCGGCACTGCGCAGGTCCGGCCCTCTGGCCGCTCGCTCCGCCCGCCGCGGAAAGTGGCCAGACGCTTCCGTCCCCTCAAGCACAGCCGCTTGTCTGAAGTGGGCAAGGAAAATGCGCGCTCGGTCACCACTGCAAGTCCCGATAAATGCCCAAAGCTCTTTGATAGTTTGCCTCCTGCCCTTGCTGCGCTCCGAGAGCCTGCAAGCAAACATCCAGCACTGGGCCTGAGCGCTATTCACAGCCAAGTGAGCGCCGGAGACGAGTGGTTTAGGGAAAAGCAAAGAAATACCCCGGCTTCAGCAGATGAAGCCGGGGCGTGTTCCGTCGGAACTGGTGCGCGTGTCAGCGGACAACGAACTCCGCGTGCAGGGCCCCTGCGGCCTTGAGGCTCTTTAGAATGTCGATCATGTCCCGCGGAGACACTCCCAGGGCATTCAAGCCTGCCACAACTTCTGAAAGCGAGGTTGTTTCGGGCACTTCCGCCAGTTGGATCCCCTCCTCTTCCTCGATGGCGGCACCGGTTCTGGGCACCACAACCGTTTCACCATCTGCAAAGGGATTGGGCTGAACAACCAGCGGCGTCTCTTCGATCCGAAGGGTGAGGTTCCCCTGGGCAACAGCCACGCGGGAAATCCGCACGTCGCTGCCCATCACGATGGTGCCGGAGCGCTGGTCGACCACCACCCGCGCCTTGCGCTGTGGCTCAACCAAGATGTTTTCAATCCTGCCCACCGCATGCGCTGTGGAACGTGTATTGGTTCGGCGAATGTCGACTTCGACCGTCCCGGAATCGCGCATCAAGGCAACGTTGCGGCCAAATTCGTTGTTGATCGCCCGCTCGATCCGCCCGGCAGTGGTAAAGTCCGGCTCCCGCAGCGCCAGCCGCATAGAGCTCAGCGAAGCCAGGTCAAAATCGATCTCCCGCTCGACACGCGCACCGGCCGGGATCACGCCAGCCGTCGGCACCCCCTGGGTAACCGTGGCGGCTTCACCTTCAGCCACCGCACCGCCAGCCAGGATCGTCCCCTGGGCAACGGCATAAATCTGGCCATCCGCGGCATTCAGAGGTGTCATGATCAGCGTGCCGCCCATCAGGCTTTTGGAATCGCCGATGGCCGACACTGTCACATCAATAGTGCTGCCGACGCGGGCAAAGGGCGGCAGGGTCGCCGTCACAAAAACCGCCGCGACGTTCTTGGGCCGGAACTGCTCGCCAGTCACGTTGACGCCAAGCCGCTCCAGAATGTTGGACATGATTTCTTCGGTGAACGGCGAATTCCGCAGTCCGTCGCCGGTGCCATCCAGGCCGACAACCAAACCGTAGCCGACCAGGTCATTGCCGCGAACCCCGTCGAATTCCACCAGATCTTTGAGCCGGATGGTGCTTGCCTGCGCCACCACAGGCAGCAGAAACAGGCAAGCGAGTAAGAGACGCAAGAAACCCATCATGAGATGTACTTCAGCAAGGACAGCTGCGAGCTGCGGGCTGTGATAGTGTACAGTCCTTCCAGCTGCGTTTGCGCTTCTTGCAGCCGGGTATAGGTCTCATAAGGGTCGGCTGATACCAGATTGTTTTTGACAATGCTCAGGCTGGTTTTCGAAGCCTCGTTGCGGGTGTTGACCGCCTCGAGCTGGCCTTCGATGAACCCTACATCGGCTTGGAGATCAATCAGCTTATCCGCGCTTTCAGCCAGCTCGCTGCTGGCCTCGATAACCAAGTCGATCCGCACGTCATCGGTCAGGCCGAGGCTGGGTTCATCCGCCAGAGCAGTGATTACATAACTCTGCAGGGCATGCTTGAGGTTGTCATCATCGGCGCGGATGCCCAGGGTCACCTGTTCTCCCTCGCCAACAGTAACCGGCTGAAGCGACGTCGTGGAGCCGCGGTACATTACGGTGTCAAAGCCGGCAGGATCGTCGAACCAGTCCTTGACGGCCTGGATGATGCCATTGCTGGTTGTCAGCCCTGCGACTTCCGCGAGCGCGGCAGTCATCAAAGTGCTGGCGTCATTCAGAGGTTTGGTGTCCGTCGCCGTGCCCGCAAAGATCGTCCGCCCCCCGACTGAGGTGTTCATCAGGTTGATGGCGCTGGACATTCGCTGCTTGGCCTGGCTGCCGAACTGCTGCGCGTTATCCGTGTCAATCGCGGGCGACAGCCTCAGGATGTCGTTGCGCATCGCCTCCACCTGGCTGTGCACTTTATCAAGGCTGCCTTGCGTGGCGGTGGCAAACAACTGCACTTCTCCATTGGCAACCATATAGCTGTCGATCCTGTTCAGCGAGCTCTCGAGATCTGCAAGATAAGTGAAATCGCCGCCGAGCCGCTCGCTCAAGTTGGACGATTTACCGGTGGCAAACTCTTCGGACAGGGTGGTGACGTTTTCCTTCAGTTCCGTATTACGGCTGCGGAGAAAGAGGTGCTGCGCCATATCGCCGTATGAATTCAAAATCATGGGTCAGATCCTCAAAAGTGTTTCCATAAGTTCGTCGACCACGGTGAGCACGCGGGCGTTGGCGGCATAGTACTTCTCAACCAGCATCAAATTCTGCAGCTCCGCGTCGGTGTCGACACCCAGCGCCAGTTCCGCTTGGCTCAGCTCGTTGAAACTGGTTGCGGCAAAAGTTGATGCACGCGAGGCGGTTTCGTTATCCTGTGCAAACCGCGACAGCAGGTTCGCGCTTAGAGTCGCAGCTGTCATGTCTGCGGTCCCAAGTCCGACAGAGGACACCGTACGGGTGGTGTTCAGCGTGTCGGAATAGGCCTGCAGCAAACTGGAATCGCCAGGATCGCCGGGGCCGGCTGCATAAAGGCCATCGCGGAACCGCCAAGTCTCACCGGTGCCGTCCAAAGCCACCAGATCATTCAGCTCAATCCGGTTGGATATTCCGACGAAATTCGACGGGTCGTAGAAGGCCCCATCATCAGTGAAAATACCTGCGTCCGTGACCCCGATGCTGGCATCCAGTGCCGGGTCCTGGAAACGCTCGATAAGATCGGCGGCCATGGCGTCCAGATCCTCCTGAGCCTCGACCGCGGTCACATCACGGATTTCGAACTGCGCGGTCAGGGTACCGCCGCGCAGCGGACCATCCGGGCTGGTGTCGATTGTTTTACCGTTGACTTGGAGGCCGGAAATCATGCCGTTGCCCAATGTCATGTGCGGCATGATATCGCGCGAAGGCGTGAAGCTCAGCTCAGACGCCTTGTGATCCAGCAGCATCACTCCGCCGGTCGAATACAGGGTTACTTGGCCGTTGTCGCGGCGGACAACATTGACCGGAATAATCCCGTTCACCTGGTCAATCAGCTGGTCACGCTGGTCATGCATTGCCACGGCGTCCATGCCGCCTGCTTCCACCACCATAATCCGCGCGTTGAGCTTCTCGATCTCTTTCAGTGCCTGGTTCACCGTATTGACCTGGCTGCCGATCGCACTGTCCGCATTGATCCGCAGGTCGCGCAGCCCTTCAGCCGTGCGCGATATCGAGTCTGCCAAGGAGTTGGCCTTGACCGCAAGGTCGTTCAGACGGGGTTGCGAGTCCGGTCTCGAGACCGCTTCGATCAGCGAAGATTCGAAGTCCGAGAGCTGCGCGGCCAGTGACATCCCGTCATCAACAGTGCCCACCAGATCGGACATCCGGCCGAAAAAATCGGCCTCCGCCTTGGCGGCCCCGTATTCCGCTTCGGCAACCCGGCGGTTGGAGATCAGCACCGGATCATTCATGCGTTGGACGTTGCCGGTCTGGACACCGGGAACGCCCACGCCCGGGCTGTTCAGATCCAGAACCCGGCGCGTGTAGCCCGGGGTCAGCGCGTTGGCCAGGTTTTCAGAGACCACTTGCGAGGACCGGCCGGCCGCGGTCAGCCCGCTCATCGCGCTGTTAAGGGCGGTGTAAAGAGACATGTTCAGCCTGCTTTCGTGAAGCCAATGTCAGGGAGCATCAAGCGCTTTAGCGCTTGATGTTGGTGGTTTCCTGCAGCATCTCGTCAACGGTCTGGATTACCTTGGCGTTAGACGAATAGGCCCGCTGGGTCTGGATCATGTCGGTCAGCTCTGTCGCCACGTCGACCGCCGATTCCTCCTGTGCGTAACCCAGGATTTCTCCAGTCGGCCCGTCACCGGCATCCCACAGGTAAAACGCCCCGGAATCGTCAGTCGGCTTGTAGGTCTGGCTGTCCAGCGCCCGCATGCCGTTGATGTTGGAGACATCCGCCAGCGGAACCTTGTAGATGACCTTCGTATCGCCGGAGTCATAGGCGGCAATCACCTCACCGGAGGCGTTGACCTCAACCGAAACGAAGGAACCGACTGCCGTACCGTCCTTCTCAGTCGTGCCAGGCACGAATTCGTCGCCCAGCTGGCTCATCCCGTTCTGTTCGCCGATGACACCGATGTTGATCTCGACCGGGCCGCCCGCAACGTTGATGGTCACCGAGCCGGCGGTTCCGTCGTAGGCACCCCCGGTTACGGTCGCTACGCTTTGAAGCGTGCCGGCCGACGATGCGCTGTCATCGAATGTCAGTGTGTATTCGCCGATGACCGTTGCGCCTGTCGCGGAGTCCACGATTTGCATTGTCCATTCGTTCGTACCGGTGGTAGCCGGCAGCGTTGCAACCGTGGGCGTATAGGTGATCGTCAGCTCTTCGGAGCGGCCCATGTTGTCGTAATACTGTACCACCTGTTCGACAACGGCGCCGGAGGCACCCGGATCGGTTTCGGCGGCGGGCAAGTTTGCCGTCAGGCTGATTTCCGTTGTTGGTTCCGCCGACAGCCTGTTGAGGTCGATCCGGACGGGTTCAAGGCCGTCGCTGGTATCGCGGGCCGCATCCGGAACCGTGCCGTCAGCCAGCGCGGGCCAGCCCATCAGGACCAGGCCTGAATCCGTCGACAGATACCCGTTGGAATCAGTCCGGAAAGAGCCGGTGCTGGTCAGCATCATAGACGGGCTGCCGCCAGCCTCCACCTCAGTGATCGAGGCCACCGGCAGCATGCCGCGGCCGCGCACTGCCAGATCGGTGGCGTTGTTGGTCGAAACCAGCGGGCCGCGCTCGTCGATAAGCCGGACGTTGGTCGCGCGCACACCACCCGCAGAATAAGTGCCGCCGGAACCGGACAAGACCATGGAATGGAAATCGGTCTGGACCCGCTTGTAGCCGCGGGTCGAGGAGTTGGCGATGTTGTCGGAAATGGAAGCCAACCGGCTGGCGTTGGCGCTCAATCCTGAAACGCCCGCGTTCAGCGACGAAGAAATGGTCATAGCACGCCTTTCTGCTGCATCTAATCATTCTGGTTGCAACAGCTAGCGCAGGAGCGATTAACGGGCGGCTAACAGATAAAATATGACCTATCTGTCAGCCGCCTGCCTCAATGTTTTCAGGGACTTATTCCCGCAAAAAGATGATCTCGATCCGGTCGTTGCGAGCGGCCATGGGATTTCCGACGGCCAGCTTACGGTCGGCATGCCCAGTCACCCTGTAAACGCGGCCCGCGGCCAGACCGCCCGATTCGAGCAGCGTGCGCGTCTTGTCCGCCCGCGCGTGGGACAACTCCCAAACCGGATTCTTCGCGAGAACAACCGGGTGGGACCGGATATGGCCGCCGATAGCGACATTGCTGGTCACGCTTTCCGAGACCCGCGCAATCATTCTGACCAGATCCCTGAACAGCGGTTCCGGTTCCGCCTGGTCCTGTTTGAACAGGGGCATGTCCTCGGTGGCGAACAACTCGATGATCAGCCCTTCGTCGGTGACCCGGGTCACGATATGGCGGGACATTGCGACCGACACCATGCTCTCGCCGCCGCGCCCGGACAGCTGTTCCTCGATTGCGCGGAACTTGGAATCCTCTTCCTCGCGATTCTCGTTGGACTCAACCCCGGTTTCACCCTGCGCCTGCTGGGCATCCATCGGGTTGATATCCGTTGCCCCAGTACCAGACTGCGGTTTGATTTCTTCGGTGAACATGCTGTCACCTTGAAACGCACCATTGCCGCCGCCGGAAACCCGGCTCAGCGGAATCGAAGGCGAGAAGTAATCCGCCAGCCCTTTGCGTTGTTTTTCCGTCGTCGCGTTCAGCAGCCACATCAGCATAAAGAAGGCCATCATCGCGGTCACGAAGTCGGCATAGGCCACCTTCCACGCGCCACCGTGATGGCCATCGCCACCACTGACTTTTTTCTTCTTGATGATAATGGGCGCCACATTGCTCTGTGCGCTCATATCCACCACCACTATTTTCACCCATCCCTGAAATAGCAGGCGGCGCGTTAAACGAGCCTTAACAATTAAATTTGCCGGCAGTTCCTTCCTAAACCGCTTCGTTGATCACGCAGCCTTGGCCAAGTTCTACAGCGGCAAATCCTGCATGTTAAAAACCTCTTATCTTGCCATCAAGAATTCATATCGAAGGTTGATAAGGGACAAACACCTGTACAGCGCGCGGCGCTAGGGTCTCCTCAACACAGCACATTGAACACTGAAAGGAGATCATCATGCTGACCCGCAGAGCCGCACTGATGGGGGCAGCCGGCGCAGCAGCGCTGCCTGTACTGGCCAAAGCCGCAAAGGCCGAGAGCACATCCGTCCACGAGGCCGCGGCGCCTGTGGACCTGTCCAGCCTCAAGCGCATCAAGCGCGAGCTGGTTGCACCGCCCTTCGTGCATGAACACGAGCAAATCGCCCCGGGTGCCCCCCGCATCGTCGAATTCGAGATGAAGATCATCGAAAAGGAGATCGAGGTCGACCAGGGCGCCTACCTTCAGGGGATGACCTTTGACGGCTCCATCCCAGGTCCGATGATGGTGGTGCATGAGGGCGACTATGTCGAACTCACCCTTATCAACCCGCCGGAAAACATGCTGCAGCACAACATCGACTTCCACGCAGCCACCGGCGCCCTGGGCGGCGGCGCGCTGACCCTGGTGAACCCGGGCGAGAAAACCGTGCTGCGCTTCAAGGCCACCCGCCCCGGCACCTTTGTCTACCACTGCGCGCCGGGCGGCCCCATGATCCCCTGGCACGTCGCCTCGGGCATGGCCGGCACCATCATGGTGCTGCCGCGCGAAGGGCTGTCGGACCACAACGGCAACCCGGTGAAATACGACCGCGTCTATTACATCGGCGAAAACGAGTTTTACATTCCAAAGGACGAAAACGGCGACTACATCCGCTATGAGGACGTGGGTGAAAGTTATCCCGATACGCTGGAAGTCATGAACGGGCTGATCCCCAGCCATGTCGTGTTCAACGGTGCTGTTGGCGCGCTGACCGGTGAGAACGCCATGAAGGCGAAGCAGGGCGAGAAAGTGCTGTTCGTGCACAGCCAGGCCAACCGCGACAGCCGTCCGCACCTGATCGGCGGTCACGGCGACCTGGTCTGGGAAGCCGGTAAGTTCAACAACGTGCCGGACCGGGATCTGGAAACCTGGTTCATCCGCGGCGGTTCGGCCGGGGCAGCGCTCTATGAGTTCCTGCAGCCGGGTGTCTATGCCTACGTGAACCACAACCTGATCGAGGCGGTGAACCTCGGCGCAACCGCGCATGTGGTGGTCGAGGGTGAATGGAACAACGACCTGATGGAACAGGTGGTCGCCCCGACCGAGTACTCCGGCGCCTGACCTCCGGCCGGAAGCAAAACTGGACAGGGCGGCCGCAGCACGCGGCCGCCCGTTTTTGCCTTGAGGGGACACAAACATGAAAGTTGAGCTGATTGCTGCCGGGCTAGCTGCCGCCGTTGGCTTGCCGGGGCTTTGGTATTCCACTGCCAGGGAACCGGTACCGCAGGCCGAAACCGTGTCCGTCGCAAAAGGCACGATTGCGTACCGCCCGATCGGAAACTTTCACCGCAACGGCAAAAGCGTGGTGCCGCCGGAACAGCAGCGGCCTGTTGCGGCGTTTGAAATCATGAAACACCAGGTCTCAGGCGCGGAATATGCGGCCTGCGTGGCAGCGGGCGCCTGCAAGGACGCGGACAGCAACCCGGCAGAGGGCAGCCAGCCGCAAACCCATGTCAGCTGGCATGACGCCACCGCCTATGCTCGATGGTACTCCAAAAAGACCGGCGAGAGCTGGCGGCTGCCGGATGAAGCCGAATGGCAGCTCGCTGCGGCCGAGATTTTCGGGGACGAAGCGGTTGAGACCGATGGCGGCGACCCCGCCCAGCGCTGGCTGCGCCAATACGCCCGCGGCGTCACATTGCGCGGATTGCCGGGACCGGCTCAGGATCCCAAGAGCGAGCCCGGCGCGAACAGCAACGGGCTGACCGGCCTTGGCGGCAACATCTGGGAATGGACCGGCGGCTGCATGCAAAACGGCGAGGTGAACAAGGACGGCAGTGTAGAGCTAGGCGACCCCTACTGCAGCGCCCGCATCACCGGCGGCCGCCACCGGGCGGTGGTGATCGATTTCATCCGGGATGCCAGCGTCGGCGGCTGCGCCGTCGGGCTGCCGCCGGATTATCTGGGATTCCGACTGGTGAAAGACGGCTGACGCCAGGAAAAAGGGGCGTACTCCCGCGTCCGCAGGTGCCCCGGCTGCGCCAGAAATCCTTCGCGGCCTTGGGCCCGGCAGCTGCGCTGCCTGTCCCGTCAATAGCCGTTCAAAGACACGCCTGCCTTAAACGGCTCTTCCGATTATTGGCCGGTCATACCCGCCTCTAAGGCAAACCGCACCAAGGCGCTGCACCTGCAGTCCCTAACCCGGTGCTGGCGAGCGGAGCCCGGTGATGAGGATGGCCGCGCTGTGCGCCAGCACAGCGCCACGCCCAACTGTGAGGGGCCTCCGGCAGGAGGCTCTTGAACAGGCGGGAGCACGCCGCTCCCGGTTCAGGACGCCCTGCTGTAACGCACACCTTCGGGCACATGTGCATCGAAGCTGCTGGCAATGATCCGGGTCAGCGGACGGCCCTCGGGCAGGATCTCCAGCGCTTCCGCGTCCAAGCTCACCAGATCGCCAAAGCGGGCCGCGATCTGCGCCAGATCTGCATCCAAGCTTGCCGCCAGATCCCCAAAGCGCTGCCGCAGCTCTGCCCGGTCCAGCCGGAACTCGCACATCAGCATCTCGATGGCACGGCCGCGCAGCAGGTCCTCCTGGCTCATCACATGGCCGCGCGCGCCAGTAAGCTGCCCGGCCTCAACCCGCTGCACATAGGCAGGCGTTGCGGCGGCATTCTGGATGTAGCCCCCGGCAAAGCGGGAGATCGAGGACGCACCGAACCCGATAAGCGTCGGGCAAGTGTCGTCCGTGTAGCCTTGGAAATTGCGCCGCAGATGGCCGGTTCGGGCCGCCGCCTCCAGCCCGTCGCCGGGTTTGGCGAAATGGTCGATGCCAATCGCGGCAAAGCCCGCCTTCGCAAATTTCTCCGCCGCCAGCCCGGCCAGATGATACCGCGCCAGATCGCCAGGCAGTGTCTCTTCTTTTATCAGCTTTTGCCGCTTGGCCACCCACGGGACATGCGCGTACCCGAACAGCGCCAGCCGGTCGGGGTTCAGGCTCAGCACCTTCTCCACCGTGTCCGCCATCCGCGCCTGCGTCTGGTGCGGCAGCCCATAGACCAGATCGGCATTCAGCGAATTGATCCCCGCCGCGCGCAGATCCTCGACACAAGCCCTGGTCACCTCAAACGGCTGCGCCCGCCCGATCGCCTGCTGCACCAGCGGGTCAAAGTCCTGAATACCGATGCTGGCCCGGTTCATACCTTCCGCCGCCAGCGCCGCGATCTTGTCCCGGTCAACCATGGTCGGGTCAATCTCCACCGAGAACTCCCAGTCATGGGTGTGCGGGAACACTGCCTTCACCGCCTGTGCCAGCCGGTGGATCAAGTGCGGAGGCAGGATGGTCGGCGTACCGCCGCCCCAATGCATCCGCCCCATCCGCAAGCCCTTGGGCAGAAGCGGCGCCACCAGCTTCAGCTCCTGCTCCAGCGTGCCGATATAGCTCTCCACCGGGCTCAGCGTCTGGGTGCCTTGAGTGCGGCAGGCGCAGAACCAGCACAGCCGCTCGCAGAACGGGATATGCAGGTAAACCGAAACCGGCACATCCGGATCCAGAGCCTGCAGCTCGCGGGCCTGCTCCGCGGCACCAACGGCTGCAGAAAACACCGGCGCGGTCGGATAAGAGGTGTAGCGGGGCACCCGGCTGTCGAACAGTCCAAGGGCTTGGAGGCGGTCAATCTGTTTCATGACTTTCCTATGCCCCTTTTGCGAATCCGCCACTTTGCGCAGGATCAAACCGGCACCCGGAATTCCTCAAAGGCAAAAATCCGGCCGGCCCCTTCAAAGCACTGGATTCACTTGGGAAAACAATCATCAGGCAGATGATCAGGAAATTCGCCAAAGACTCACATTTTCCGTTTGACGCTGCTCGCGACTCCCCTTATACGCCCCCTCACGACACCTGCCCAGGTGGCGGAATTGGTAGACGCGCTAGCTTCAGGTGCTAGTGTCCGTATGGACGTGGAGGTTCGAGTCCTCTCCTGGGCACCATTCCCCCTTATTGGAAATCTGCACGCTCCATCGCGGTCTTTGCGCGATCCGGAAAGCTTGAGCGCCGGCCGTTTCCGGCAGACGCAGGGGCAGACCTCAGGCCGCCTGATAGTGCGGAGCCGTTGCCAGGAACCGGCCATAGGCGCTGGCATCCGGCGGCGCGAATTGCTCCACGAATGGATTAGACCGCTTCCACTGCGTTGCCCCCATATCCATCAGCAGCTCATCGAAGTGCTTGAAATGGAACGGTGCCGAGCACAGACCGCCATAGATCTGCGCCGCCGGACGCTCCTTGCGCCGCCAATCGAGCATCATCTGAATATTGTTCTCCATCTCTGCCCGCGAAGGCTGCCGCGCCAGCTTCCCGTCGGCATAGCGGACCAGCCAGTTCGCCACCATCTCCGCCGACAGGATCGTGCAGAAGCTCGAGTTGAAACCGACAAAGCCCATCTCAGGCAGGTCCGGATTCACCGCCAGGCGGTAGGTCCGGTACTGGCCGTCCGCCTCGATCAGCTTGTCCAGATGCCGCTGCGCCAGATAGGGAATACCCAGCTTCCAACCGACCGCCGAGATCACCAGATCAGCGCCGATTCGCTCACCATTTTCTAGCACAATTTCGTCACCGTCATAATGCGAGAAGGTGGTGCGGTGCGGCAGGATCGAGCCGTCCTTGAAGCCTTCGAACAGTCCCGGCGTGACGATGGGTACCGAGCAGGAGACATCCTTTTCGATCGGAATATCGGGCACCATGTCCCACTTCTTCAGCCCCAGCTGCAGCTTCAAAAGCGTCTCTAATCCACGGAAATTGGCCCAGATCAGCGGCTTGGCCAAACCATAGAAGGCCTTGTGCAGCCAGCTGCGGCCCCAGCCGTTGAACTGCACCTCCTGCGCCCGCATGTAGAGCAGCTTCTTGAAGTTGATGCCGCCAACAAAATACGGCACCCGCCAGACATTCTGCCGGTAAACCAGATGCACCTGCCTGGCGCCGTTCTGCGCCGCATTCACCGCCACGTCGGTCGCGGATTTGGAGCCGCCCAGCACCACAACCCGCTTCCCGCGCGCATGTTCGGGATCCAGATACTCAGAGGAGTGCATCACCTCCCCGCCCTGCGCGGTGAAGGCCTCCTGCCCGGGATGGGTAAGGATGTTCTTTTCGGAAAACTGCCCGGTGCAGACTACGGCAAAATCCACGTCCTGCGCCCGGGTCTCGCCACCCGCCTCAATCACCAGCCGCCAGCCCGGCTGACCGTCCGGGCGCCGGTCCATCTCCAACACATTGGTGTTCAGATGGAACAGCCGGTGCAGATCGTGCTTGTCCGCATAGGAATGCAGATAGGCGTGCACCTGCGGCCCCTTGGGCCATTCCGGGTAATCATCCGGCATCGGATGGTCGGTATAGCAGTACAGGTCCTTGGGCGATTGCGTCTGCACCCCGGGGTAGGAACGCGACGGCTCCCACACCCCGCCCAGATCGTGGCTGCGTTCGAAGCCTAGAACCTGATGCCCCTTTTCGGCAAAGGCCTTGGCCGCAGCCAGCCCGCTTACCCCGCCGCCGATTACGGCAACCGTCTTGCGTTTCACCATGTCCGCCTCCCTTATTCCGACGGCGGCGGCAGGAAATCGACCTCGTGCAATGCCGACAGCCGCACCAGCTCTTCCGGATCAGTCACCCCGTCCAGCGCAGAGAACAGCTCGAACAGCTTGCGCGACGGCGCCACCCCGAAAACGCAGGTAGCCTCTGCTCCTGAACGGTTGAAGATGCCATGCGCCACCCCCATCGGCATCCGCACCGTGTCGCCCGGCCCGGCCTGGTAAACCTCACCGCCGAACTCGACGTCCAGCGTGCCTTCCAGCATGGTGATCCACTCATCCTGGGTGGGGTGCACATGCGGCGGCACAAAGGTTCCGTCCGGAATGACCGCGTGCCAGATAAATGCGTTCTCGCTGTGCAGCTTGGGCGTATAGGTGTGCCCGACGACATTCCAGGACAAGCCCTCCAGCCCGCCGGCCGCCTTGGTGATTCCCTGATCCAGAGCCATAGTTTCCTCCCTTATCGCTCATTCATTGAGCCTAGGTGCAGCAGTGGAAAAGGATTATCCAGAATGCGCAAAATAGCGCAGACGCGCGCGATTGCCTGATTTCAGAACCGTGTTAGGCTGCGCGGATGACCCGGCAGCAGCCATCACAGAAGCACGAGCCTTTGCGCGCGTGGCGGCAATTTAACAGCCGCGACCTTGACGAGGCCCGCGCGCTGGTGGCGCAGAAATTCTGCGACCACCGCCTGCGGCCTGCCGGCAGGACCCGTGGCTTCGGCACCCGCCACAATCATGTGCCCGGGGGCAGCCTGTCTCTCAATTACCTGAGCTATGGCTCCGCCGTGCAGATCGACCCCGGTGAACTGAGGGACTTCTATCTGGTGCAAATGCCCCTCTGCGGCACCGCCCAAGTCGCCAACGGCGCCGCAGCGGTGGACTCGCACACCGGTCAGGCCACCGTTCTCAACCCGACCCGGGCAACCCGGATGACCTGGCACGCCGACTGCCAGATGCTGCTTCTGCAAATCGACCGGGACGCACTGCACGGGTTAGCCGAGCGTGCAGCCGGGCTGCCACTGTCCGAGCCGGTGGTCTTTGACACTGCGGCACCGCTCGGCACCGGGCCTCTGCAGAGCTGGACCCGGCAATTCATCGCCTGCGTCCGCGCCACCGACGCCCGGGCCGGTTTCGGCCACTGGAGCGCGCTGCAGCAGCAGGTGATCGAGGAGCAGCTGATCCTCGGCCTGCTGACCCACCAGCAAAGCAATATCCGCCATCTTTTGTCCCCTCGCGCGCCCCAAGGCAGCAGCCTCCAGATCCGCCGTGCGCAGGACTTTATCCACGCTAATGCGGCTGAGCCGCTGACTGTCACTGCCATTGCCGCCGCGGCCGGCTGCAGCATCCGCACCCTGCAAGCCGGGTTCCGCCAGCATTTCGGCCTGACCCCGGTGGAATACCTGCGCGACCTGCGGCTGGATCTGGCCCGCTACCTGCTGCTGTCCCGCCCTGCCGGGACGCCGGTCAGCAGCATCGCATATGACAGCGGCTTTTCCCACCTGGGCCGGTTTTCCCAGCTTTACCGCGCGCGCTTTGGCGAGCTACCCAGCACCACCCGCGCGGCGTCCGGCTTTCCGGAACCATCCTCTTGATCATAATCTCCCGGACACGCCAAGTTTGCTTGGCGGGCGCATCCAGCTTCCGGTAGCGTCGCTGGAACCAACAAAGGTCGGCCGGCCAAGGAATTCAAAAGTGAATCCACGGATTTTCGATTGCAGAAATTGGCGACCCCGGCAGGATTCGAACCTGCAACCTGCCCCTTAGGAGGGGGCTGCTCTATCCAGTTGAGCCACGGGGCCGCGCGTGTTTACGCGATAGCAAATCCATCCTGCGATCACAATGGGATGGACCGTGCCAGCAGCTGTTTTGCCGCGCGCAGTTTCCATTGTGCAGCAGCAGATGTCTGCGCTAACCTGAATGCAGCAGTAACAAGAGGCTCAATAACGTGACAACGGACAGCAAGCGCCCGCTCACCCTTCGCGATGTATCAGAGGCGACCGGTGTTTCCGAAATGACCGTGAGCCGCGTGCTGCGCAACCGCGGAGACGTGTCGGAGAAGACGCGCACCAAAGTGCTGAGCGCCGCCAAGGAACTGGGCTATGTGCCCAACAAGATTGCGGGTGCGCTGGCCTCGAACCGGGTGAATCTGGTTGCGGTGATTATCCCGTCGCTGTCCAACATGGTGTTCCCCGAGGTGCTGACCGGCATCAACAAGGTGCTGGAAAACACCGAGCTGCAGCCCGTTGTCGGCGTTACCGATTATCAGCCGGAAAAAGAGGAAAAGGTGCTGTACGAGATGCTCTCTTGGCGCCCCTCCGGCGTGATCATCGCAGGGCTGGAGCATACCGAAGCCGCCCGCGCCATGCTGAACAGCGCCGGCATCCCGGTGGTGGAGATCATGGACACCGACGGCAAACCGGTAGATGCGATGGTCGGCATTTCCCACCGGCGTGCGGGGCGTGAGATGGCCAAGGCGATCCTCAAGGCGGGATACCGCCACATCGGCTTCATGGGCACCAAGATGCCGCTCGACCACCGCGCCCGCAAACGCTTCGAAGGCTTTACCGAGGCGCTGGCCAAGGAAGGTGTGGAGATCGAGGACCGCGAATTTTATTCCGGCGGCTCGGCCCTGGCCAAGGGGCGCGAGATGACCCAAGCCATGCTGGAACGTTCGCCGGAGCTGGATTTCCTCTATTATTCCAACGACATGATCGGTGCAGGCGGTTTGTTGTACCTGTTGGATCAGGGCATCGACGTGCCCGGCCAAATCGGCCTTGCCGGTTTCAACGGCGTGGAGCTGCTGCAGGGGCTGCCGCGCAAGCTTGCCACCATGGATGCCTGCCGCCTGGAAATCGGCCGCAAGGCGGCTGAGATCATTGCCGCGCAGCTGGAGGATCCGGACGCGGAGATCGAGACTCACGTAACACTGACCCCGACCATCTCTTTTGGCGATACGCTGAAACGGCGCTGATGGCGCTGCGGCGGCTTGGCAACCAAAGCGCGCGGCGGCTGTTCCTGGACCGCCACGCGCTGCTGGAAAAGCCCGCGGGTCCAGCCAAAGGCCAGGATCTGCTGGACCTGATCCAGCAGCTGGGGTTCGTGCAGCTCGACAGCATCAACACTGTCGCGCGCGCCCATGACGTGATCCTCTATTCCCGTCGGCCGGGCTACCGGGCGCAAAACCTCAAACGGCTTTACGAGCTGGACCGCGGGCTGTTTGAGCATTGGACCCATGACGCCGCGATGATCCCGATGGCGTTTTACCCGCACTGGCATCTCAGGTTTCAACGCGACACCGAGCTCTTGCGCAAACGCTGGCGCAACTGGCGGCGCGACGGGTTCGAGGCGCAGTTTGAAACCGTCTTGAACCACGTCCGCGATCACGGGCCGGTCAGCTCTTCCGACGTTGGCAAGGACGAGAAAAAGGGCTCAGGCGGCTGGTGGGACTGGCACCCGTCCAAAACCGCGCTGGAATACCTCTGGCGTTCTGGTGCGCTGACGGTGGTGGGGCGTGAGGGGTTTCAGAAACGTTATGACCTGACGGAGCGGGTGATCGAGGAGCAACTGCGTCCCGGTGCCCGCTGCGATGAGGCGGCGACGGTCAACTGGCTGTGCTCTGCCGCCTTGGACCGGCTGGGCTTTGCCACATCGGGAGAGCTCGCCGCCTTCTGGGACACGGCCTCTCCGGCGGAAGCCAAGGCCTGGTGTGTGGAACAGCTGCGTCGGGGCGAGCTGGAAGAGATCGAAATTGAGCAGGCGGTCGGCAACCTGCGCAAGGTGTTCAGCCGTCCTGGCACCATCGAAGCAGCGGCGGATCTTGGTCCGGCGCCGGGCCGGATGCGGGTCCTCAGCCCCTTCGACCCGGCCCTGCGCGACCGTAAGCGGGCTGAGCGCCTGTTCGGCTTCCACTACCGGATCGAGGTCTTCACCCCCGCCCCAAAACGGCAATACGGCTATTATGTCTTCCCGCTGATGGAGGGCGAACGCCTTGCGGGCCGCATCGACATGAAAGCAGACCGCGACGCAGACTTGCTGCGCGTGACCGCCGTCTGGCCGGAGAGGGGCGTGAAATGGGGCGCGGCCCGCATCAGGCGGCTGGAGGCGGAGCTGGACCGGGTGGCGCGGTTTGCAGGTGTCAGCGCGGTGGCGTTCTCTGATGGCTGGCTGCGCTGACCGGCCCTACTCGGGCCGCAGTTGCGCCTCGATCACCGCCCGGTAGTCTTCCGGTGCGGATTTGGCGGTGAAGGTCTCAGGGGCGATGAAGACACAGATAAATTTGCCCTCGAAACACAGCACCCCGTCCTGCCGTGCATTGACCCGGAAGGTCACCGACTTACTGCCCAAGGCAGCCGGCCAAACTTCGCACATCAGCCGGTGGCGGGGCGTGACAGGGGACCGGAAGTCGATGCTCATATGCACAAACGGTGTGCCGGTGCCGCGGTCCAGTTCCATCTGATACCAGCCGTCACCGTCCAGGTGATGCTCCCACCAGGCGTCGATCGCTTCCAAGGCAAAGGCAGGCAGCCGCCCGGTATAGGCAATCCGCGCCGGGTCGCAATCGCCCCAGCCCACACGGATTTCATAAACGAAAGCGTCGTACCCTGCCATTTCCTGCCGCCCTGCATATTTCTTCAATTGGATCCTACCGGCGCGAGTCCGCGGTATCAAACGGCACGGACCCTAAGCGCCGCTGCGTCAACAAACAGGCGCGGTAGCGGCACTGGATCAGATCCGGCAGCCAGCCCCCACCCGCGCGGGGCGGGAGAGGGCAGCGCGTTACTGCATCAGCATCAGCGGCAGCAGCGTGATGATCGGGAAGGCCACCAGGATGACCACCCGGATCAGGTCGGAGGCGACAAAGAACATGACCGCCTTGTAGGTGTCGATCATCTTGGTCTTGCGGTCCATCGCGTTGATGATGAACAGGTTCATGCCCACCGGCGGGGTAATCAGGCCCACCTCCACCACGATCAGCACCAGCACACCGAACCAGATAGCGACATATTCCGCCTCGATCCGGTTCACCCGGCCTTCGGTCACCCGGATGCCCAGCTCCTTCATCTGCTCACGGGTCAGCTCCGCCCCTGTGGCGATGGCATCCTGTATCGAGGCAAGCATTTCTGCCCCCATCCCCTCCGGCACGCCGGCCTTCAGCACCTCCATCGCCGCATCCGCCTGCATCGCGGGCAGGGACAGCAGACCAAAGTCCAAGGCAGAGATCACCGGGAAGAAGATCGGGATGGTCAGCAGGATCATCGAGAGCGAGTCCATCAGACAGCCGAACACCAGATAGAAGGCGAGGATCAGTGCCAGCACCATCCAGGGGCTGAGTCCCTGGCTGACAACCAGGTCCGCCAGTTCCTGCGGCACCTTGGTCAGTGCCAGGAACCCGTTGTAGAAGCCTGCGCCCAGCACGATGAAGAAGATCATCGCGGTGGAGCGCGCCGTCACCAGGAAACTGTCCGCCAGAGTCTCGCGGTTCAGCCCGCCGTTGGTCCAGGCGATGAACCCGGTGCCAAAGGCCCCCACGGCCGCGCCTTCGGTCGGGGTGAACCAGCCCAGGTAAATGCCGCCGACAACCAGACCAAACACCAGCAGCACCGGCCAGACATGGAACAGCGCGGCAAAGCGGTCACGCATCGGAACCGGCGGGCGGGTGCCCGCGCTTTCCGGGAACAGGCGGACGTAAATGGAAATCGCAATCACATAGCCCAATGCCGCCAGCAGGCCGGGGATGAAGGCCGACAGGAACAGCTTGGCAATGTTCTGCTCGGTCAGGATCGCATAGATCACCAGGACAACCGAGGGTGGGATCAGGATGCCCAGCGTGCCGCCTGCCGCCAGTGTCGCGGTCGAAAACCCGCCGGCATAGCCGTATTGCTTCAGCTCCGGCAATGCGACCCGGCCCATGGTGGCCGCGGTTGCCAGCGACGAGCCGCAGATCGCACCAAAACCCGCACAGGCGCCAATCGCTGCCATCGCGACCCCGCCCTTGCGGTGCCCCAGGAACCCTTCGGCCGCCTTGAACAGCGCTGTGGACATGCCGCCCAGCGTCGCGAAATGCCCCATCAGCAGGAACATCGGCACGATGGTCAGCGAATAGGAGGAAAAGGTGGTATAGGTCTCGCTTTTCAGCCGCCCGAATGCGACCTGCGTGCCATCCGTCACCCAGATCAGCCCGCCAAGGCCGACCAGGAACATCGAGAGCCCGATCGGCACCCGCAGAAAGATCAGAATCATCAAAACCGGAAAGGAGGCAATGCCAATTTCAAGAGCCGTCACTGTTCACCCTCCACGCCGTCCCAGATCAGGATCCGGCCGGTAAAGAATTCGATGGTGCGCACCGCACCCATGTAAGTGCCCACGATGGCCGCCACGACGGCTGCCACCAGGCTGATGGCGTAGGCCCACCAAATCGGAAATTCGAGCAGGAAGGAGGTCTCGCCATTGGAGTACTTGCCTGCAAGACCGTCCGCCAGCCGCCAGGCGATCAGCACCAGCACCGCGGCAAAGACAATTTCGGTCACCATCCGCAGAAACCGTTTCACACCGCGCGGAAACGCATTGGCCACCACATCGACCGAGGCATGGCCTGCCGTGATCTGGCACAACGGCAGAAAGGCGAAGATGGCAAAGGCCACACCGGCCTCAACCAGCTCGAAGTCGCCGTTCACCGGCCCGACCCAGCCCGTCATCCATTTCGAAAACCCTGGTGCAATCCGCTCCATCAAATCGCCATGGAAGAAACCGTTGAGCAAGCGCCCAGCGATCGAAACACATGTCAGAATGATCAGAAGAGTGAGGACCGCACCGCCCAGGTAGGCCATTGATTTGGCCAGCCGCATCATGAGCTTGTGCATGGTTCAGTTGCCTTGTTCCGGTATGCAAAGGGCCGCAGTGCCAATGCCGCGCGGCCCTTCACCTTTATCAATTCAAACGCCTTACTGGTACTGCGGCGTGTATTTCTCGATCAGCCCGCTGGCTTCCTCGATCAGCGCGGCACCGTCGATGCCTTTTTCCTTCATGTCAGCGATCCACTGGTCATAGATCGGCTGCGCACGTTCGCGCCAGATTGCTGTCTGGTCCTCGTCCAGGGTGATGACGTTGTTGCCCAGGTCCAGCGCCATCTCGCGCGAGGGGCCGTCCGAATCCGCCTGTGTGCCGCCGGCAAAGACCGAGAACTCCAGTCCGGAGTTGTCGTCGATGGCCTTCTTCAGGTCATCCGGCAGGCTCTCGTACTTCTCCTTGTTCATCGCCAGAACGAAGGTGAGAGTATAAAGCGCCTTGCCGGTGAACTCGGTGTGGTTCTCCACCAGCTCCGGAACCTTCAGCGCCGCGGTCACTTCCCACGGAATGGTGGTGCCGTCGATCACGCCCTTGGACAGGCCTTCCGGGATCGCCGGAACCGGCATCCCGACCGGGGTCGCGCCCAGCTCGGTCAGCAGCGCGTTGACCGAACGGCCGCCGCCGCGGATCTTCATGCCTTCCAGGTCTTCCGGAGTCTCCACCGGATCGGCGGTATGGATCATGCCCGGCCCATGCACCCAGGTGCCCAGGATCTTCACATCCTTGAACTCGGTGTCCTTCATGTGCTTGTCGAACATTTCCCAATAGGCATGCGACACGGCGCGTGCGTTGGTCATCATGAACGGCAGCTCAAACACCTCGGTCGAGGGGTAGCGGCCCGGGGTATAGCCCACCACGGTCCAGACGATGTCAGCGACGCCGTCAATGGCCTGGTCCATCAGCTCCGGCGGCTTGCCGCCCAGCTGCATCGACGGAAAGCGGTCAACCTTGATGCGCCCGCCCGAGGATTCCTCGACGTTGTCCGCCCAGACATCCAGGATCAGTTTCGGCACGTTCGCCTGCGCCGGCAGGAACTGGTGCAGCTTCAGTGTCACCTCCTGCGCAAATGCCGGTGCCGCGCAGAATGCTGCAACAGCTGCCGCGCCAACGGCGCCCAGTAGCTTTCTCCGAGTGGTCATATCGTCCTCCCTTTGACCTCATCCCTTGCCGGTTTCCCGCCTTCGCAACTTTGCTGCGGAAACCAGCGATTATCTTTCCGTTTCTGCCGTCAGAGCCCTGCAAAAGGTTCGTTTATCGAACCGGCTGCTTCTCTGCTATTAGGTGCGTTTGTAACCATCAACAGCAGATTATGCATTTTTTACTCATGAAATCTGCCTGCCGGCTCTTGCCGCAAGCAGATTCTCCGCTTGATATGTTACGAAGCTCCCGCAATCACATTCAAATTGATACATATTGAAACCACCGCAAAGCAACAATATTCGTTTGCTGCCCAGCCTTGCGTCATTCCGCTGCAGTCAGGGACAGCTCTACCGGCACAAGCCCGTCAATCCCGCCGCGCATCCGGTCGCCGCCTTGCACCGGGCCTACCCCGGCAGGCGTGCCGGTCAGAATCAGGTCCCCGGGGCGCAAATGGTAAAACCCTGACAGATGGCAGATGATCTCCTCCACCGACCAGATCATTTCCTCCAGCGTGGCATCCTGCCGGGTCTCCCCGTTCACCTCCAGCCAGATCCGCTGCTTCTCCGGGCCGCCCCAATCTGCCACCCGGGTCAGCGGTGCCAGGACCGTGCCGTTCTCCAGGTCCTTGCCCAGATCCCAGGGCCGCTGTTTTTGCCGTTCGCGGATCTGCAGATCACGCCGGGTCATGTCCAGGGCACAGCCGTAGCCGAAAACCGCATCCCGGGCTTCCTCCGGTGACGCCCGGAACACCGGCGCCCCGATGGCCACGGCCAGCTCCATTTCATAATGGAAGTTCTCCGTGCCCGGCGGATAGGGCACCTCCGAACCTGACAGCACCGCATTGACCGCCGCCTTGGTGAAATAGAAGGGGGCCTCCCGGTCAACTTCGTTTCCCATCTCAGCGGCGTGTGCTGCATAATTGCGTCCGACACAAAACACCCGCCCGACGGGATAGCCTGCGGCCTCCCGGGCAACCGGAATCACCGGCGTCGCCGGCAGAGCAAACAGAACCTCACCCATCTGAATATCCTTTTGGTATGGCCTCCCGCCTAGTCAGACCCACAAACAATGAGCCTGTAAACCCTGCTTACGGCACCTAACGAGTTGAATTTCCTAACCCATGCACAGACCATCGGCGCCTCCGCCGAAGTTCCGCCGGTTGCACTGCCCCGTTGAAACACGCTGCTGCCTCAAAGCAGGAAACGAACTTGGCTGAAGCGAGCGCAAACACTCAGCGTATTACACCGAAAGGGGGAGGGCTTCGCCAACTCTCCTGTAAACACCGGTATGCACATCCGGACGGCCGCAGGAATCCCGAAGGGGATCAGCGTCTTAATAGTATTCAGCGGTGTTTTTGGGAGGAAGTGGTGAGCCGTGCAGGATTCGAACCTGCGACCCACTGATTAAAAGTCAGTTGCTCTACCAACTGAGCTAACGGCCCACTTCTTCGTCGCGGTCTAAGTGTTTTTCCCAGAAGGTTCAAGCACTTATTTCGCTTCGGAACTGCTTGGCAGCGTGTGTCTTGCTGTCCCGATAGGCGGCGTATCTAGGGGGAGTAGCGCGGGGGGTCAACCCCTTTTTTCAACTTTTCTCGCCGAAGGCTGGATTCATCTTTGCGCCGGGTCTATATGCCCGCCATGAGCACCTCCGCAGATACCGCACTCCCCTTCATGAAGATGCACGGGCTGGGCAACGATTTCGTCGTTGTCGATGCGCGCGCGCAGGACATAGCCATCACTCCGGCAATGGCCAAGGGAATCGCCCACCGCCAGTTCGGCGTCGGGTTCGACCAGCTGACCGTGATTTCAAATGGCAAGGGCGACGCGCATCTGACCTTCTACAATGCCGATGGCTCCACCTCCGGCGCCTGCGGAAATGCCACCCGCTGCGTGGCGCGCCACCTGATCCTGGAAAGCGGCAAGCCCGAGCTGCACCTGACCACCGGCCGCGGCGATCTTTACGCCCGCGATGCCGGCAATGGCCTCACCTCCGTCAACATGGGCGCGCCGCAGCTTGACTGGCAAGACATTCCGCTGGCCGAGGAAGCGGACACGCTGGAGCTGCCGATCGAGGGTGGACCCACTGCCACCGGAATGGGCAATCCGCATTGCACCTTCTTTGTCGAGGACGCAGAGGTCATTCCGCTGGAGGAATTCGGCCACCGCTACGAGCACCACCCGCTCTACCCCCAGCGCACCAATGTGCAGGTCGCGCAGGTGACCGGCCCCGACCGCATCCGCATGCGCGTGTGGGAGCGCGGGGTGGGGGTGACCCTGGCCTCTGGCTCCTCATCCTGCGCCACCGCCGTTGCCGCCGCCCGCCGCGGGCTGACGGGCCGCAAAGTGCAAATAGACCTAGATGGCGGCACCCTGTGGATCGACTGGGCCGAGGACGGCGTTTGGATGACCGGCCCGACCATGCATGTCTTTGACGGCACCTTCACCCGCGAATTCCTGGAAACACTGGCATGAGCGTCCCCAAGTTCACCACCCTCGGCTGCCGCCTCAACGCCTATGAGACGGAGGCGATGAAGGAGCTCAGCCAGCAGGCGGGGCTTGCCAATGCCGTTGTGGTGAACACCTGCGCGGTGACGGCTGAGGCGGTGCGCAAGGCGCGTCAGGAAATCCGCCGCCTGCGCCGGGAAAACCCCGAGGCGCCGATCATCGTCACCGGCTGCGCCGCCCAGACCGAACCGGAAACCTTCGCCGCGATGGAGGAGGTCACCCGCGTCATCGGCAATACCGAGAAGATGCAGCCGGAAACCTGGCAGCAGATCGCCAAAGGCCCGGATTTCATCGGCACCACCGAGAAGGTCCAGGTCGACGACATCATGTCGGTGACGGAAACCGCAGGCCACCTGATCGACGGTTTCGGCACCCGCTCCCGCGCTTATGTGCAGGTCCAGAACGGCTGCGATCACCGCTGCACCTTCTGCATCATTCCCTACGGCCGCGGCAACTCCCGCTCTGTTCCCGCAGGCGTGGTGATCGACCAGATCAAGCGGCTGGTGGACAAGGGCTATAACGAGGTGGTTCTGACCGGAGTGGACCTCACCTCCTGGGGCGCCGATCTGCCCGCCCAGCCGCGCCTGGGCGACCTGGTAATGCGGATCCTCAAGCTGGTGCCGGACCTGCCGCGCCTGCGCATTTCCTCGATCGATTCGATCGAGGCGGACGAGAACCTGATGCAGGCGATCGCCACCGAGCCGCGGCTGATGCCGCATCTGCACTTGTCGCTGCAACACGGCGACGACCTGATTCTCAAGCGCATGGCCCGGCGCCACCTGCGCGACGATGCCATCGCCTTCTGCGAGGAGGCCCGCAAGCTGCGCCCGGAAATGACCTTTGGCGCCGACATCATCGCGGGTTTCCCGACCGAAACCGATGCGCATTTCGAGAACTCGCTGAAACTGGTCACAGACTGCGATCTGACCTGGCTGCACGTCTTCCCTTATTCCAAGCGCGAGGGCACCCCGGCGGCCAGAATCCCCAGCCAGGTGAACGGCAACATCATCAAGGACCGCGCCGCACGTCTGCGGGCTGCCGGCGATGCCCAGGTCTCCCGCCATCTGGCCGGACAGGTCGGCAAGATCCACCGTATCCTGATGGAAAACCCGCACATGGGCCGCACCGAGCAATTCACCGAGGTGGCGTTCACGGAACCGCAGGACGAAGGCCAGATCGTTACCGCCGCCATTACCGGCGTGACAGGCAGCCAGCTGACGGCCTGATCAACGCCCTGCTCATTTTAGCAGGCAGCAGCTGCCACCGACGCCGTGTCGTAGAATTCATGCAGTTCGCAAATACGCCCGTACCGGAACCGGCACACTACGGCGATAGGAGTCTTCACGCGCTTGCCAGTGGCCTTGCAAGTCCAGGCAGTGGTGCCCAGCCCCACCACCCGGTCGCCTTCTGAAACCGTTTCTTCCAGCGTCCAATGCTCCATTTCGAATGCGCTGGTCAATTCGGACAAATAGCTGCGCAGTTCCTCACGCCCGTTCCGCGCCGCACTGAAATCCAGACCGTGCCCCCCCTCCGCCAGCGAACGCAGGCACATGTCCTCGCTGGTGTAATCGTCCCACATAGCCAGATCCCCCGCTTTGCAGGCGTTCCAGCGGTCCATGGCCTCGCGCAGGATCTCTGCATTCGATTGACCGGACATTGCAACTCCTCCCACTCGTAAAAAATATACAACCTTTAAAGGGTGCGCCTCTGCCCTGCACTCCGTCAAGCGTGTCACAGACAGGAAGCGAGGCGCAAAAGTTCCCGCACGAGAGGAGCGGCGCAGGCGCAACTGCCCCGGCAGGCCCAGTCTTTGATGGTTTGCGCCCCGGCTCAGGCCACGCTATGACCAAGCCAAGGTCCCGGATACCTGCCGCTCGCGGCCTCTGGCCATGGTGAAATCCGGATAAGGTTTATCCTGACGCCTGGGTGCGCGCCCGGACAGCAACGCGAGCCCTGTCTGCAACGGCATATGCACCCTTTTGCGAAAGGTACATCCATGCAGACACACTCTGCCCTTCCAACCGTTCCGCAACTCAAGGCCGAAGCACGCCTGCTGCGCAAGCATTCTGAGACTCAGGGCCAGCCCATCAGCCATAGCACCGCCCTGGAGCGGATCGCTCAGTATTATGGCTTCCGCGACTGGAACACTCTCTCTGCGCGCGCGTCCAACGCGCCGGAGCTTCAGGTCGGCATGCGGGTCGAAGGCCGCTACCTGGGACAGCCGTTCACCGGTTATGTCCACGCGCTCGCCGCTTGCGGCAGCAGCGGCCACCGGCGGGTCACGCTGCAGTTCGACGCGCCCGTCGATGTGGTCCAATTCGAAAGCTTCTCGTCCTGGCGCCACCGGGTGTCGGCAGTCATCAATGCAGACGACCGCTCGCCGCAGAAGACCTCAAACGGCCTCCCCCACCTGACGGTCAGCCCGCTGGCGTAAACTGCCGGGCCGCGCCCTCAAGAATAAAAACCCCCGCAGAACTCTGCGGGGGTTCGTTGTTTCAAGCTGTCAGCCATCCAGGGATTACTCTTTGCCCTTAACCGGCGCCCACAGCTTCTTGTTGGTCAGATACAGCAGCACCGACAGCACGGTCAGGAACAGCACGCCGACAAAACCGGCCTGCTTGCGTGCCATCATCTTGGGCTCGGCAGTCCACATCAGGAAGGCCGCGACGTCCTGCGACATGGCTTCCACGTCGTTGGCGTGGCCGTCGGCGTATTCCACCTGCTCATCCGACAGCGGCGGCGCCATCGAGATCCAGCCGCCCGGGAAGGCGGTGTTTTCATAGAAGGTGGTGCCTGCTTCTTCCTTGGTCTCACCGGTGTAACCTGCCAGCAGCGAGGCGATGTATTCGGCACCGCCCATGCCTTTGAACAGCTGGTTCAGACCCAGGCCGTAAGGGCCGTGGAAGCCCGCGCGCGCCTTGGCCATCATGCTGAGATCCGGAGCGCCGGCGTTGTTGTTTTCCGGGAAGTGATCGACCGGCTTGGCCGGGCGGTCTTCGTCCAGTGCCGGATCGTAGACGCTGAAGTTGTCAGCTGCGTAAGCGCGCACCTGATCTTCGGGCATCTGCGGGCCGCCTTCGTCCGACAGCGTGCGGATCGGCACCAGCTTCAGACCGTGGCAGGCTGCGCAAACTTCGGTGTAGACCTGCAGGCCGCGCTGCAGCTGGTTGCGGTCATAGGTGCCGAACGGACCCTCGAAGGAGAAGTCATAGTCTTCGATGTGGCCTGCCCCGCCTGCTGCGAAAGACGCAGCAGGGATCAGGGCCAGAGCGAAGGCGGCACCGGTTGCCAGTTTCTTGAACATTGCTAGGTGTTCCTTCTTCTTACTCGGCAGGAGTGGCTTCAGCAGAAGATTTCTTGCCATAGTGGGCTTCGAAATCCTCTTCGATGGTCGCCGGTTGCGGCAGCGGCTTCTCGATCACGCCCAGCAGCGGCAGGATCACGAAGAAGTAGCCGAACCAATAGGCCGATGCGATCAGCGAGAACGATGCATAGGGCTCTTCCGCCGGCATCGCGCCCAGCCACATCAGGGCAAAGAAGTCGATCACCAGCAGCGCGAACCACCACTTGAACATCGGACGGTAGCGGCCCGAACGGACCCGCGAGGTGTCCAGCCAGGGCGCCAGAGCCATCGCCAGGATCGCGCCGAACATGGCGATCACGCCAAAGAACTTCGCATCCACGATGCCGCCGGTGATGAAGGAGGCGAACTGCACAACCCAGACCTCGGAGGTGAAGGCACGCAGGATCGCGTAGAACGGCAGGAAGTACCATTCCGGAACGATGTGCGCCGGGGTCACCAGCGGGTTGGCTTCGATATAGTTGTCCGGGTGGCCCAGGTAGTTCGGCATAAAGCCGACAATCGCCCAGAACACAACCAGCACAACGGCCAGGCCCAGGAAGTCCTTGATCACGAAGTACGGCCAGAACGGCAGGGTGTCTTTCTCCGCTTCGGCTTTGGAGCCTTTACGCACGTCAACGCCGGTGGGGTTGTTGTTGCCCGTGGTGTGGAAGGCCCAGATGTGCACGATAACCAGCGCTGCGATCACGAAGGGCAGCAGGTAGTGCAGCGAGAAGAAGCGGTTCAGGGTGGAGTTGTCCACCGCCGGGCCGCCCAGCAGCCAGGTCTGGATTGCTTCGCCGATGAACGGGATCGCGCCGAACAGGCCGGTGATCACGGTGGCGCCCCAGAAGGACATCTGACCCCACGGCAGCACGTAGCCCATGAAGGCGGTGCCCATCATCAGCAGGTAGATCAGCATGCCGACAATCCAGGTGATCTCGCGGGGCGCCTTGTAGGAGCCGTAGTACAGGCCGCGGAAGATGTGGATGTAGACAGCAACAAAGAACAGCGAAGCGCCGTTCATGTGAAGGTAGCGCAGCATATGGCCGCCGTTAACGTTGCGCATGATGTGCTCGACGGAGGCAAACGCCATGTCGACATGCGGGGTGTAGTGCATCACCAGGACGATGCCGGTGACGATTTGCAGCGCCAGGCAGAACGCCAGGACGATGCCCCAGATCCACCACCAGTTCAGGTTCTTGGGGGTGGGGATCATGATGGTGTCATAGATCAGGCCGACGATGGGCAGGCGGCTGTGCAGCCACTTCTCTGCGCCTGTCTTCGGCTCGTAATGGTCGTGGGGAATACCGGACATGAGCGCGTTTCCTTATCCCAGCTTGATGGTGTTGGCGTCGGTGAACTCAGCCACCGGCACGTGCAGGTTCTCCGGCGCCGGACCTTTGCGGATGCGGCCTGCGGTGTCGTAGTGCGAGCCGTGGCAGGGGCAGAACCAGCCGTTGAATTCGCCGGCACCGTCGCCCAGCGGCACACAGCCGAGGTGGGTGCAAACACCCATCATCACCAGCCATTCGCCGGCGTCGTCCATGGTGCGGTTCACGTCCGCCGCGTCGGTGCCCGGTTTGTTCGGGTTTTCCGACCGCGGGTCGATCAGCTCGGACAGCTCCACGGCACGTGCGGCCTCGATCTCTTCCTGGGTGCGGCGGCGGATGAACACCGGCTTGCCCAGGAACATGACCGAAATCTGCGTGCCTACTTCCACGCCGCTGACATCGACCAGGATCGAGGACAGCGCTTTAACGTCGGCGGAGGGGTTCATCTGGTTGACCAGGGGCCATACGGCGGCACCCGCGGTCACTGCCCCGGCGCCGGCAGTGGCGTAGTAGAGGAAATCTCTCCGGGTTCCTTCGTGGTCTTCTGCGTGGGACACGAGGTTTTCTCCAATTCCAGCGCCCGTTTAGGGCAAACATGCGCATGCACCGCGATTGCTCGCAGTGACTCTGGCGCGTGTCTAGCGGGGAGAGAGCCGTTCGTCCAGCGGTCATGGGCGCGCAGAAAGCCGCAGACGGCGATTCTGTCACGCCTGTGTGACAGTGCCGCACCCATATCGTTGCGGCACCCGTCCGTTTCAAGAGGCTGGGCTCACGCCGCAGGCGGTTTTGTCGCCTGCATCGACGGGCGCGATTCGAACTCGGAAAACCACTCAGCCAGCGCCTCGTTGCCCTGGCGCCAGTTTGTATCCGGGTGGCGGAAGTCCACATAGGCCAGCGCGCAGGCCACCGCGATCTGGCCGATATCCAACGGCCCACGCAGATGGCTCATCCAACGCGCATTCAGCGCCGCGCAGCCGCCCAGAACCTTGCTCTGCTGTGCGTCCAGCCAGCCGTCCCACTGCTTTTGTTCTGGGCGCAGCCGTTTTTCATAGGACATCAGCACGGCCGCATCCATGATCCCGTCAGCGGTTGCTTCCAGCACCTTGCTGTCCCAGCCGCGGCCATACAGCTTGCCGCCTGCCCGCTCATCCAGATAGGCGCAGATCACCCGGCTGTCATACAGCGCCGGCCCGTCATTGCGCTCCAGCGCCGGGATCTTGGCCAGCGGGTTGCTGGCCTTCACATCCGGGCTGGGCTTCAAGGGCGTGGTGGTGACATCAAAGATTTCAACATCGTCCGCCTGCCCGGTTTCATGCAGCAGCACAACGACCTTGCGGGCAAAGGGTGATGCTTGGGAATAGGTGAGCCTCATGGAAAATCCTCCGCTGTTTGGCCGCAGCCTAATGCAAGCGGGCCTGAGGGGAAGGGGCAATCACCGCACTGTGTTAAACTGGGTCTGTGTAACAAGTGGCAGGAGACCCCCAATGATCATGCGAATATTTCAGGTTGTCATCCGTCCGGGCAAGGAAGCCGAGTTCAGCAAGTTCTTCCATGAAACAGCAATCCCGCTGATGAAAGGCACTGACGGCATCGTCTCTGTACTGCCCGGCGCGCCGCGCGCCGAAACCCCGCGAGAATTCAGCTTTGTCATGGTCTGGAAGGACCTGGCCTCCCTCAAGGCCTTCGTGGGCGAGGATTACACCAGCCCGCACATCGACCCCGCCGAAGCTGAGCTGGTCGAGTCGCGCACCATCAAGCACTACGACTTGGTCGATACCTGACACCGTGCCGCAATTCCCGCTTGCAGGAATCTCCGCCGCTTGCCACAGTCCCGGCGTTCTCAGGGCGGGGCGGAATTCCCCACCGGCGGTAAGCGGGCACGTCCCGCAAGCCCGCGAGCGGCTTCCGAGGTTTTGGAAGTGTCAGCAGATCTGGTGCAACTCCAGAGCCGACGGTCACAGTCCGGATGGAAGAGAACGTGCGTCAGGACCGCTTTGGGTTTTTCAGCCCTGCGTGCGCCTGCCGTTCGTGATCGCCTTGGGTGACGTGTCAGACACACAAGGAGATTACGACATGACACACACCCGCTATGCCTTCATCAAGGCGCAATGGCACGCAGATATTGTCGACCGCGCGCTGGAAGGCTTCCTCCAGCTGATCCCGGCGGATCAGGTCGACGTGTTCGACGTCCCCGGAGCCTTCGAGATGCCGCTGCTGGCACAGGAGCTGGCCAGGACCGGAAAATACGCCGCCGTCGCCTGCGCTGCGCTAGTCGTCGACGGTGGCATCTACCGGCATGACTTTGTGGCCCAGGCCGTGGTCGACGGTCTGATGCGCGCCAGCATGGACACCGGGGTGCCGGTGCTTTCGGTCTCGCTGACCCCGCATCAGTATCAGGAGACGGAGCATCACAACGCGATCTACCGCGCGCACTTCGTGCAGAAAGGCAACGAAGCCGCCAGTGCCGCATTGATGATCACCAAAACGCGGGAAACGGCGCGGGCCGCATAAAACAGAGGCCTGCGCCCGCCCGGGAGCAGGCGGGCGCAGGCCTGGCCACAAGCGGCCCGGCCAAAGACTACCCCAAATACGCCTTCAGGG
The DNA here is from genome assembly GCF_982940295.1 of Leisingera sp. Taxonomy (NCBI): domain Bacteria; kingdom Pseudomonadati; phylum Pseudomonadota; class Alphaproteobacteria; order Rhodobacterales; family Roseobacteraceae; genus Leisingera; species Leisingera sp. The sequence goes on along the minus strand of NZ_CEYXRG010000015.1, from coordinate 52,813 downwards.
CAGGCGGCGGGTTATCCAGCAGCTCCGCCGTCGCTCTCGGCGGATAAGCCCTGCCCTCCGCCACCAGCACCACCTGATCGGCAATCCTGCGCGCGTCATTGGGATCGTGACTGACCATCAGCACTGTCGCGCCGTTCTCGCGCGCCAGCTCCGCGACCAGGTCCAGCATCTCCGTCTTCAGGGCCGGCCCCAACGCCGCAAAGGGCTCATCCAGCAGCAGAATATCGCGCCCCTGCACCAGCACCCGCGCCAAGGCCACCCGGCTCTGCTGGCCGCCCGACAGCGCCGCTGGCTTGCGCGCGCCCATGCCGCCAAGCCCGACCCGTTCCAAGGCCGCGTCCACCCGGCTCCACTCAGCCTGGCTCAGCCGCAGGTTCGCATGCAGCCCCAAGCCCACATTCTGCGCCACAGTCATATGCGGGAACAGGTTGCCATCTTGAAACAGCATCGCCACCGGACGCTTGCCCGGCGGCCTGTGCGTCAGGTTCGACCCGTTCCACGAAATCCGCCCCCGGGTCACCGGCAGAAAACCGGCGACCGCCTCCACCAGCGTGGATTTCCCGGCACCTGACGGCCCGATCACCGCAACGCAAGCGCCGGGACTGATCTCCAGATCCGCCTCCACCGCGTAATCGCCGTTCATGATCCGGCAAGTCTCAAGCCTCAGCATGCCAGCGCCCTCCGCGATCCAAAATCCAGAATGCCCCCATCGACAGAATCAGCAAAAGCAGCGCCGCAGCCGCAGCCGCTTCCATCCGGTAGGCCCCCATCAAACGGTAGATCTGCAACGGCAGCGTTGCGAAATCCGGGTCGGCAAACAGCGCCACCACCCCAAGATCGCCCATCGACAGCGCAGCCGCCAGCCCGGCGGCAAACCCCGTCTGCGCCCGCATCCGCGGCAGGTAAACCCGCCGGACAAAAGCCCAGCCCCGCATATCCAGCGACAGCGACAGGCGGCCATACCGCGCCAGCACCTCGCGCGCACGCGGCACCAGGATCCGCATCGCAAAAGGCAGCGCCATCACCGCATTGACCATCGCCGTCACCGGCAGCGCCAGCGCAAACGGATCGGTTATGGGGTAGATCAGAATGAACAGCCCGGTGCCGATCACCAGCGGCGAGGCCGCAAGCCCCAGGATACCGGACAGCTCGGTCACGCCGTTCCGCCCCGCCGCCACGGCGGCGGCCATCGGCAGGGCCAGCAGCAGCAGGATCACGGTGCTGAGCGCAGCCACCAGAATGGAGGTCCCGGCAGCCTGCCAGACCGTGCCTTTCAAGCCCGCCAGCCCCGGCAGCCCGGCCAGCACAATTGCCGCCAGCGGCAGAAGCAGAAAGGCAGCGGACAGCACAATCCAAAAGCCATCCAGGCCGCGCGCCAAGGCGCTTTGCCCGTCCCAGCGCCGCACCACGCGGTCCAGTCCGGCCCCAAAGCCCTCCCCTGCCGAAACCCGCAGCGCCACCAGTGCGGCGGCGCCTGTCAGCAGTAGCTGCATGCCCGACAACAGCGCCGCCCGGCCCAAGTCAAAATCAAACCGGAACGCCTGATAAATCGCCAGCTCTATCGTGGTGGCCCTGGGGCCTCCGCCCAGGGTCAGCGCCACCGCAAAGCTCGACAAGCAAATGGCAAAGACCACCGCCAGCGCCCCCGGCGCCACCCGCCGCAGCATCGGCCCTTCCAGCAGCCGCCACATCGCCAGCGGCCCGGCATCGAGCTGCGCCGCCACGCGGAAGCGCTCGGCAGGCATCTCCTGCCAGCCCTGCAGGATCAGCCGGGTAGCCAGCGGCAGGTTGAAGAACACATGCGCCAGAACCACCCCGTGCAGGCCATAGATCTGAACAGGCTCTAACCCAAGGGAGATCAGCCCCTGGCTCAGCCAGCCTGCCCGGCCGAAGACCGCCAGGAGACCCAGGATGGCAACAATGACAGGCAGGATGAAGGGCGCGCCCAGCAGAGCAATCAGCAGCCGCCGCCCGGGAAACCGCCGCCGCGCCAGCGCGCGGGCAACGGGAATGGCAAGACCGACGCTCAACAGCGCCGACAGGCTTGCCTGGGTCAGCGTGAACCGCAGCGCGGCCCAGTCACTGGCGCCAAACCCGGTGCCGGCCTCCGCCCTGAGGGCCACAGCCCCCAGCGTCCCCAAGATCAGCGCAGCCACCAGCAGGGCTGCGCTGATCCCGGGAAAGGCGCTTACTGGCTGAGCGCGTCCAGCCATTCGCCCAGCGCCGCATCACGGACCTCAGCCGCTTCAGACTCGCTCAGCAGCAGCGATTTCTCCGGCGCGATCAGGGTGTCGAATCCTTCCGGCAGACCCGCCGCCGGTGTCACCGCCGGATACATCCAGTTGGTGGTCGGGATGACCGACTGGAACGCATCCGACACCATGAAGGCCAGGAACTGGTCCGCCAGCTCCGGCTGGTCGCTGTTCGCCAGCTTGCCGGCAACCTCCACCTGCATGTAGTGGCCTTCGTCGAAAGCCGCGGCAGCCTTGGAGGCATCTTCCTCCTCAATCAGGTGGTACGCAGGCGAGGTGGTGTAGGAGAGCACCATGTCAGCCTCGCCCTCCAGGAACATACCATAGGCCTCGGACCAGCCCTTGGTCACGGTCACGACATTGTCGGAAAGACCCTTCCAGATCTCCGGCGCCTCCTCGCCATAGGCGGCCTTCACCCACAAGAGCAGCCCCAGACCAGGGGTCGAAGAGCGCGGGTCCTGAATGACGATCTTGGTGTCGCTGGCGGCCAGCGCCTTGAAATCCGCTGGCGCCGCGGCGTCAGCGTTATGGACAAAGGCAAAGTAGCCCCAGTCATAGGGCACAAAGGTCGCGTCGTTCCATTCAACCGGCAGCGCATAGTCAGCGCTGACCGAATGCTCGGCAAACAGGCCGGTTTCCTTGGCCGCCGCGGTCAGGTTGGTGTCGAGCCCCAGCACGACATCCGCGTCGGAGCGTTCGCCCTCCAGTTTGACCCGCGCCAGCAGCGCCGCACCGTCGCCCGCGCCGACCAGCTTCAGGTCGCAGCTGCAGACCTCTTCAAAGGCTTTCTCCACCGCCGGGCCCGGGCCCCAGTCGGAAACAAAGCTGTCATAGGTGTAAACGACCAGTTCGGGCGCTTCGGCAAACGCTGCCGAGGCGCCAAGCAGTCCCGCAGCAAATGCAAGATGTTTCATGCCATCCTCCTTTGCGGCTTTGGGCAAGGGTGGAGGCTGTCCAGTACCTTCCCTCCGCCGGTGTGATCCGGTTCAGGTTCAACGGGTGTCATCTCAGCGCTCGCGCGCACCCCGAGGTGGCGCGGACATTAGACCCAGGATGCAGCAATAACAAGCCAAAGCGCCGTCAGGACCTATGCTCCGGGCAAACTGGACCGCTCGCAACCGGGATCCCCTGTTCTTCTGGCTGAAAATATCCCGGGGGAGCCGCCGCAGGCGGCGGGGGCAGCGCCCCTGCCCGGTGTGCCGCACAGGAAACCTCTTGAGAGACAGGCCCCCGCCCGCTAAGCACATCCCGCAAAGGAGACCGCGCCGCATGTCGATGAACAGCTTTGGACACCTCTTCCGCGTCACCACCTGGGGCGAAAGCCACGGGCCTGCGCTTGGCGCCACCGTTGACGGTTGCCCGCCGAACGTGCCGCTGGAGCCGGAAATGCTGCAGCAGTGGCTCGACAAGCGCCGCCCCGGCCAGAACAAGAATACCACCCAGCGCAATGAGCCGGATGCGGTCAAGATCCTGTCCGGCGTGTTCGACGGCATGTCCACCGGCACGCCTATCCAGCTGATGATCGAAAACACCGACCAGCGGTCCAAGGACTACGGCGAGATTTCCCAGACCTTCCGTCCGGGCCACGCCGACATCACGTACTTCCAGAAATACGGCAACCGCGACTACCGCGGCGGCGGCCGCTCCTCGGCGCGCGAAACCGCGGCGCGGGTGGCTGCGGGCGGTGTTGCACGTGAAGCAATCAAGGCTCTGGCGCCGGGATTGGAGATCAAGGGCTACATGACCCGAATGGGCGAGCTGGAGATCGACCGCAGCCGCTTTGACTTGGACGCGATCGAACAGAATGACTTCTGGATCCCTGATGCAGGCGCGGTGCAGGAGTGGGAAGACTACCTGCAAGGCTTGCGCAAGGCGCATGACTCGGTCGGCGCTGTGGTCGAGGTCGTCGCCCGCGGCGTTCCCGCCGGCATCGGCGCACCGGTCTATGGTAAGCTCGACACCGATCTGGCCGCTGCGATGATGTCGATCAACGCCGTGAAAGGCGTCGAGATCGGCGAAGGCATGAATGCCGCGCGGCTGAAGGGCTCGGAAAACGCCGATGAGATTTTCATGGGCGAAAACGGGCCTGAGTACTCCTCTAACCACGCCGGCGGCATCCTCGGCGGGATCTCCACCGGGCAGGATGTTGTGGTGCGCTTCGCAGTGAAACCGACCTCCTCGATCCTCACCCCGCGCAAGTCAATCCGCAAGGACGGCTCCGCCACCGAGGTGATCACCAAGGGCCGCCACGACCCCTGCGTCGGCATCCGCGCGGTGCCGGTGGCCGAGGCGATGATGGCCTGCGTGATCCTGGACCACCTGCTGCTGCACCGCGGTCAGATCGGTGAAAACCAGGGCCATATCGGCTAAACTAAAGGCTCTAACAAGGGGATTTGCCTATCAATTGAGCAGGCGCCTCCCCTCAGACCATTCCCTCAATCATGCGCGCCCGCGCATTGGCTGTGATCGCCCAGCGCCGTCAGCACCTTGCAGCAGCCGCCGTTGCCCCCATCGCACAGATGGCTGATCCGCTCCAGCTCATTGGCCAGCCGCTCTAGCCGGGCAATCCGCGCGCGCACGTTCCGCAGCTGGCTGCGGGCGAGCCGGTCGGCCTCGGCGCAATCATCGCCCAGCTGCCCGTCCAGCCCCATCAGCGCCTTGATGTCCTCCAGCGAAAAGCCAAGGTCCCGGGCGTGCTTGATGAAGCCCAGCGCCTCCATGCCGTCCTGCCCGTAGCGGCGCTGATTGCCGGCATTGCGGCCCGGTTCCGGCAGCAGGCCGATCTCTTCGTAATAGCGGATGGTGGGAACCTTCACGCCGGTGGCCTTGGACAGCTGACCGATGGAAAACATCGCAATGACCTCTTGATGCTCTAGTGACTAGAGGCCCTACATTGATCTCGAATCAGGAATGAGGACAAGAGCAATGGCAGGCTGCTGCAATCATGAGGCCCGGTTTGACGGGGTATCGGCGGACTACAAACGCAGGCTTTGGCTGGTGATCGCCATCAACGCCGGCATGTTCGCGGCGGAAATGGGCGCGGGCCAGCTGTCCGGCAGCCAGGCGCTGAAGGCGGACGCGCTGGATTTTCTGGGTGACGCGCTGACCTATGGCATTTCGCTGGCGGTGATTGGGGCCACCCTGCGCACCCGGGCGCTGGCAGCACTGGGCAAGGGCATCAGCCTGTTGCTGATGGGGCTCTGGGTGTTCGGTTCCACGGTTTACCAGGTATTCTACGTCGGCGTGCCGCAGGCCCATATCATGGGGGTGATCGGCTTTATGGCACTGGCAGCGAACCTGATCTCGGTGCTGCTGCTGGCCCGCTACAAGGACGGCGACGCCAATGTGCGCTCGGTCTGGCTGTGCTCGCGCAATGACGCCATCGGTAACGTAGCGGTGATGATCGCGGCGCTTGGCGTCTGGGGCACCGCTACCGGCTGGCCCGACCTCATTGTGGCCGGGATCATGGGCGGGCTGTTCCTGAACTCCGCCTTCCAGATCCTGGTGCAGGCGGTGCGGGAATGGCGCGAGGAAGAGGCGCATACGGCAGCGCACTCGTCGTAAGACTTGAGGGCTGCGCCTGTCTGGGCGGGCGCGAATGCGCCTGCCGGGGGCAGGCAGGCGCATCCCGGCCTATCGGCCGGGCGGATCAGGTACTAACCAAACAGCCCTGCGAATTCCTCACGCAGGGCTTTCTTCTGCACCTTTCCCATGGTGTTGCGCGGCAGCGCGTCCAGCAGGAGGATCTCCTTGGGCTGCTTGAACTTGGCCAATTGCCCGGACAGCGCCGCCTTGATCGCCGCCGCGCTGGTGCCCTCACCCTCCGGCACCACCACGGCCACCACACCCTCGCCAAAGTCTGGATGCGGCACCCCGATGACGGCGCTTTCCAGCACGCCAGGCAGGTCGTCGATCAGGCTCTCCACTTCCTTGGGGTAGACGTTGAAGCCGCCGGTGATGATCAGATCTTTCTCGCGCCCGACAATGGTGACATAGCTATCGGCATCAACCTTCGCCATGTCGCCGGTGATGAACCATCCGTCCGGCTGCAGCTCCTCCGCCGTCTTTTCGGGCATCTGCCAATAGCCCTGAAACACGTTCGGCCCGCGCACCTCCAGCACACCGATCTCTCCGGCGGGCACCTCAGCTCCGTCCCGTATCACCCGTGCCTCCACCCCAGGCAGCGGGAAACCGACAGTGCCGGCCCGGCGCTCTCCGTCATAGGGGTTCGACGTGCTCATGTTGGTTTCGGTCATCCCGTAGCGTTCCAGGATGCGGTGGCCGGTGCGGGCCTCCCACTGCTCGTGGGTGTCCACCAGCAACGGTGCGGAGCCGGAGATGAAAAGCCGCATATTTGCAGCGCGCTCCGGCGTCAGCCGGTCATCCGCCAGCAAGCGGGTGTAGAACGTCGGCACCCCCATCAGCGCCGTGGCCTTGGGCATCGCCTCAAGAATGGCATCGGCATCGAACCCCGGCAGAAACACCACCTGAGCGCCCGCAAACAGCGCCACATTGGTCGCCACAAACAGCCCGTGGGTGTGGAAGATCGGCAGCGCATGGATCAGCACGTCGTCCTTGGTGAACCGCCAGTAATCCCGCAGGGTCAGCGAATTGGAGGCAAGGTTATCATGGCTCAGCATAGCACCCTTGGAGCGGCCGGTGGTGCCTGAGGTGTAGAGAATCGCCGCAAGATCATCCGCCTGCCGGGCCATCGGATCAAAGCCGCCCTGCCCGTCCGCCAGATCCCGCAAGCTGCCCTGCCCCGCCGCATCCAGTGTCAGCACCTCAGCCTCCCCGGAGACCGCGCTGATCTCCTCCCGCCGTGCAGGATCGCAGACCACCACCCGGGGCGTTGAATCGCCGACGAAATAGGCGACTTCCGGCCCGGTATAAGCAGTGTTCAAGGGCAGAAAGATGCCGCCCGCCATCACCGTACCCAGGTAAAGCTCAATCGCCTGGATGGTTTTCTGAACCTGCACCGCCACCCGGTCCCCCGGCTGCACCCCCTGGCCCGCCAGCGCCGCCGCCATCCGCTCCGCCCCGGCAAACAGCGCGCCAAAGGTGACCGTGCCGCCACCGGGAAGCCGGGCAAAAACATCGTCCTCACGCCCCAGGGAAGACTCACGCAGCTGGCGGATCAGGTGGTTGGCGTCATACATTGGCGGGCTCCTGTCTAAACCGGCGCCATTTGCGCCCGGCCTTGAGTCGAAATCAAGCCATTGATCTTTGCGGCGCTTGGGCGCAGGGTCGCGCCATGGCGGAATCCTTAACATCGCATCGGCCTGTGCTGGCGGTCCTGCTGAAAGTGACCGCAATTGCGCTGTTCACCGCGCTGTCCGGGATCATCAAGGCCACCTCCGAAACCGTGCCGGCGGGAGAGGCTGTGTTCTTCCGCTCCTTCTTTGCGATCCCGGTCATCGTCGCCTGGCTCGTCGCGCGCGGAGAGCTGCGGCACGGCCTGATCACCAAAAAGCCAATGTTTCACGTGTGGCGCGGGCTGGTCGGCACCTCGGCGATGGGGATGACTTTCATGGGGCTGGCGCTGCTGCCGCTGCCCGAGGTCACCGCCATCGGATACGCCACCCCGATCTTCACGCTGATTCTGGCAGCGCTGTTCCTGGGCGAGACCATCCGCATGGTACGGATCAGCGCTGTGGCCATCGGCCTGCTGGGTGTGCTGATCATGATCTGGCCCCGCCTTGGCGGCGATCTGGAGGATGGCGCCATGCTGGGGGTGCTGCTGGTGGTCGCCGCCACCGTCGCCCGCGGGTTCGTGCAGATCCACATCCGCCGCATGGTGCAGTCGGAACACACCGCGGCTATCGTGTTCTACTTCTCGCTGACCGCCTCCGGCCTCGCGCTGCTGACCGCGCCCTTTGGCTGGGTGATGCCGGATGCGCAAACCGCCGCGTTGCTGGTCAGCGCCGGGCTGGTGGGCGGGGTGGCGCAAATCCTGGTCACCTCCTCCTACCGCTTTGCCCCGGCCTCGATGCTGGCGCCCTACGATTACGCCTCGATGATATTTGCCATCGTCATCGGCTACGTCTGGTTCGATGAGTGGCCGACGCTGGTCATGCTGGCAGGCGCAGCGCTGGTCATCGCCGGCAATGTGCTGGTGATCTGGCGCGAGCACCGGCTGGGCCTGCAGCGCGGCAAGGCCAAGCCGATGATCGACCCCAAAGGTGGATAACAGGCTCTAACAATGGGTTTTGCGCCAGTTGAGCCTGCTCCCCAATCAGCCCGGCTCAGATCGCGCGGGTCAAACCGCCGTCAACGCGGATGTTCTGCCCGGTGGTATAGGCCGCATCATCCGAGGCCAGATAGGCAATCAGCGCCGACACTTCACGAGCAGTGCCATAGCGGCCCATCGGGATCCGCGCCTTGCGGTCCTCAGTCTCCGGCAGGCTGTCGATAAAGCCCGGCAGCACGTTGTTCATCCGCACGCCCTGGCCTGCAAACTTGTCTGCAAACAGCTTGGTAAAGCTCGCCAGCCCGGCCCGGAACACGCCGGAGGTCGGGAACAGCGGATCCGGCTCAAACACCGCAAAGGTGGAGATATTGATGATCGACCCCTTGCCCTGCGCCGCCATGATCGGCGCCACCAGCCGTGCCGGACGGATCACATTCATCAGGTAGTATTCCATCCCCAGATGCCAGTCGTCGTCGCTGATCTCCAGGATATCGCCCTTGGGCCCGTGGCCCGCGGAATTGACCAGCACATCAATCCGCCCCCAGCGGTCCATCGCCTTATCCACCAGTGCCTGCAGATCGCTTTGCTCCAGGTTGGAACCCGTGTGGCCCACCCCGCCCAACTCTTGCGCCAGGGCTTCGCCCTTGCCGGAGGAGGAGAGGATCGCAACCTCATACCCCTGCGAATGAAGATGGCGGGCAGCATCCGCGCCCATGCCGCTGCCCGCGGCGGTGAAGAGAGCAACCTTGGTCATATCCATACTCCTTTGCTTGCCTCCAAGATGGCCGTTGCAGCCGCGCTTGACCAATCATGTCTCATCGCGCCAGACTGTAGGAAATCTACTGGCTGAGACCCGATGCGCCTTCCCAACCTCAACGCCCTGCGGATGTTTGACGCCGCCGCCCGCCACCTGAACTTCGGCCGCGCGGCAGAGGAGCTGCACCTGACCCAAGGCGCGGTGGCCCAGCAGGTGCGCAGGCTGGAGGCGGACCTGGGGCACAAGCTGTTCCACCGCCACGCGCGCGGGCTGACACTGACCGACACCGGGCGCAGCTACCATGCGCCGGTGCAACAGGCCCTGGCGCTGATCCGGGAGGCAACAGACAAGCTGGCCCCGGCTGTACAGCGGGTGACGCTGTCGGTGCCGCCCTCCTTTGCCTCAAAATGGCTGGTGCCGCGGCTGCCGGAGTTCGAGGCGCGGCACCCGGACATCGACCTGCGGGTGGTGGCGGAGGAAAGCCTGACAAATTTCAAGCGGGACGGCATCGACATTGCCATCCGCCAAGGCAGCAAACCGCAGGAAAGCAGTTTGAACTCCGCCCTCCTGTCGCTGGTGGATCTGGTGGCCGTGGCCAGGCCGGATTCGGCTCTAATACAGGAAGAAGTTCTGGAATTGGCTGATCTCGCCCAGCATACGCTGATCCAGGACGGGCACCGGCACTGGGACCATCTGCTGCGGCAGGAGGGGCTCACCGCCAAGGGCCGGGTCCTGCAATTCAACCAGACCGCACTGGCGATGGATGCTGCGATGAACGGCCAGGGGATTGCCCTGGTGCCGCGCATTTTCCTGGGCGGCCAGCCGCTGGAAATCCTGTGGCAGGCACCGCGCCTGGGAGACCAGGGGTTCTATGTGCTTTGGCCCAGCGCACAGGGCCGGGCCAAGACAGTGGTGGACTGGCTCTTGCGCCAATAACGGTCAGGCAGAGGCTGCCTCGGCCTCTTCCGGCGCGGTGAGCGAGATCACCGCAACCACCGCAGCCCCATTCAGCAAGTAGAAGGCAGAATCAAGCCCGGCAAAGCCGAAGAGAAAAGGGGCTGCCAGAAAGGTGATCCCGACAATCAGGTCAACGGTCAGGTGCAGCTTGTAGGGCAGCACCCGGATCAGGCCGAGGTGATGGTCGGTCAGCACCGTCAGCACCAAGGCGGCGATGCCGGTTGCCACCGACAGCCACAGCGCCAGCGGATTGCTTTCGCCGAGACCCAGCAGAAACGGCAGCCCCATCAGGGCGACGGCCACGGGATAATCGAGATAGGCATGGATGGTACGGGTCACGAAACGCAGGGGCATGGGTCAGGTCCTTGTAACTGAGGTGTCTTGGCCGCTGAAACGGCTCTGCCCCCAGATTGGCCCAGTCATCCCGGACGGTGAATTTCAGATCCTCGCGCAAATTGTGCAGATCGTCCAAACTGCGGACGCCTCAGCATGTCAGGCCGCTGCATGCTGCTGCCGGTAGGCCGCGGGCGACATGCCCACCTGTTTTCGGAATACGCGCGAGAATGCCGCCTCGGAAGCATAGCCGGCAATCTCCGCCGCATCGGCCACGTTCAGCCTCTGCTCCGCCAGCCCCTGACAGGCGATCTGCATCCGCCAGCTGGTCAGGTATTGCATCGGCGTCACCTCCATCTTGGCGGCGAACTCCTGCGCAAAGGCGGTGCGCGACATCCCGGCTTCGCGCGCCAGCCCTTCCACGCTCCACTCCCTGGCAGGCGCCTGGTGAAACGCCGTCAGCGCCCGCGAGATGCGCGGGTCGGCAAACCCAGCCAGCGCCGATCCGCTGGGGCTCTGATGCTCCAGATAGGCGCGGATCGCCTGTGCAAACAGCACCTCAGACAGCTTCAGCGCAATCAGATCGCCGCCGATACGGGCACCCTGCACCTCGGAGCCGATCATCCGCAGCGTCGCCTCGATCCAGGCCCCGGCAGCCTCGCCGTAGTTCTCGATCACGATATAGGGCGGCAGCCGGTCGATCAGCATATGCCCGGCACCGCGCCGTCCCGGCATCGTGGCAAATGAGAAATGGCCGCAGATCAGCTGGGTATCGCGCACCTCCTCTGCCCCGCCATAGACCAGCACCCCGCCGCCGTCATAGCCCGCGTCCTGCAGCACCTGCTCCAGCGGCAGCGCCTCCAGCGGCTGCACCTCGTTGCACAGCAGCATATGCGCCGCGCCATGCGGGATCAGCACCAGATCGCCCTGCTTCAGCCGCAGCGTCTCGCCGCTCGCAGGCACATGAACATTCAGCTCGCCGCGCTGAACGAAGTGGAACCGCGCTACGTTTTCGTAATCCGGCACCTGGATTCCGAACGGCGGGGTGAAGGAGGTGCGGAAATAAAGCGTCCCCCTGAGGGACAGCCGGGTGAGGATATCGCTGAGCAGATCCAACATGGCCTTGATGTTAGGCATGTGGAACCTGCCGTCCATGGTCCCGGACGATCTGCAAGGGAATGTGAACGCCCGTGCAAAGCCTCGCCACGGCCGCAGGAACGGCGCAGCCTAGCTGCAAAGCCCCAAGTGGACGTCAGTCATGGATGTCCGGCCGGTCCTTGCGCCCGCGGTTGCTCATCAGCCGGCTCATCGCCAGGATGCCGGCAGCGCCCGCCGCCAGCAGCACGGCGTGGACATAATACCCAAGCCCCGATGCCATGCCGACGCCTCCGGCCACCCACAGGCTGGCTGCCGTCGCCATGCCCCCGACCCGCTCATCCCCCTGGATGATCGCCCCGGCGCCAAGAAAGCCGATCGCCCCGACAAGCCCCTGCATGATGCGGGTCGGATCAGCCCCCATATCAAGGTTCAGCGCCTCCATCGACATTTCCATGGTGATCAGCGTGAATCCCGCCGCCCCAAGCGAAACGATCATATAGGTCCGCATCCCCACCTTGCGGTGCCGCAGCTCCCGGTCCAGACCCAAAAGCGCCCCGGCAGCCGCGGCGCACAGCAACCGCAGGCCCAGCTCAAAATAACTTACGTAGGCAATGCTCAGGTCCATCGCGTTCCTGCTCCTGCTTTTCGGGCAGCAGCACGCAGCATGCCCTGGAATGACGTTTCAGCAATATGCCCGACTATGGCACACTAATTGGAACTGTGAAGGAAAAGGGAGTTAGCCGCTATGTGCTGCGACATGCCACGCAGTCCTGCAGCCGCAAAGAAAAACCCCCGCACGCAGGCGGGGGTTTTCCGGTCTGTCCTGGCGGGCGCTTAGGCGCGGACCAGTTTCTCGTAGTCCTCGGCGATCTCGCGGGTCAGGTCGCCGACCTCGAACGTGTACTCACCGATCTGCCCGACCGGGGTCACCTCGGCGGCGGTGCCGGTCAGCCAGCACTGCTCAAAGCCTTCCATCTCTTCCGGCTTGATGCGGCGCTCGTGCACAGTAATGCCCTTGTCCTTGAGCATCTGGATCACGGTCTGGCGGGTAATGCCATTGAGGAAGCAATCCGCCAGCGGAGTGTGCACCTCGCCGTCCTTCACAAAGAACACGTTGGCGCCGGTTGCTTCGGCCACATAGCCGCGCCAGTCCATGAACAGCGCGTCGGAGCAGCCCTTGGCCTCCGCCTTGTGCTTGGAGATGGTGCAGATCATGTAGAGGCCCGCCGCCTTGGCATGGACCGGAATGGTTTCCGGGCTCGGACGTTTCCACTCCGCAATGTCGAGCTTGGCGCCCTTCATCTTGGCATCGCCATAGTAGGCGCCCCAGCCCCAGACCGCGATCGCCATCCGGACCGGGTTCTTGGCCGACGCCACGCCCATGTCCTCACCCGAGCCGCGCCACACCAGCGCCCGCACATAAGCGTCCTGCAGGCCGGAGGCCTTGAGGGTTTCCTCCTTCGCCGCCTCGATCTGGTCGACGGTATAGGGCATCGGCATATCCAGCGCCTCAGCCGAAGCGATCAGGCGCTCGGAATGCTCCCTGCTCTTGAAGATCTTGCCGTTATAAGCGCGCTCGCCCTCGAAAACGGAGGAGGCATAATGCATCGCATGGGTCAGGATATGCACCTTGGCATCCCGCCAGTCGACCAGCTCTCCATCCATCCAGATCACACCGTCGCGGTCGTCATAACCTGCCATGCCGCACCCTCCTGAAACTCTGCGGTGATTTTCAATAATTGCGCAATTTACGGCCGCAACGGACATAATATTGCGCCAAAGCTGGGATTCGATACATCTTCACCCTTGGAATGTCAACAACACTGACATAAACTGACCGGCAAGACAAATGAGGGGGCACCGAATGCCTGAAGGCCGGACAGGGCAGGGATACAGCGGCGAAAGCCTGCTGTTTCTGACAGATGAGCAGCTGCGCCAGGGGATCGAGGCGATGTTCTTTGCCTACCGCGGCTTTACTGCCGATCCGGACCGGATCCTCGCGGAACTGTCCTATGGCCGGGCGCACCACCGGGCGATCCACTTCATCAACCGCTCCCCCGGCACCACGGTGAACAACCTGCTCAGCATTCTGGGCGTCACCAAGCAATCGCTGAACCGGGTGCTGCGCACCCTGATCGGCGACGGCCTGGTCGAAAGCAAGGTGGGCGAGCTTGATAAGCGCGAACGCCACCTCTACCTGACGGAACAGGGCGCGGCACTGGAAGCCACCCTGTCGGACGCCCAGCGCGCCCGGATGCGCGCCGCCTACAAGGACGCAGGCCCCGAGGCGGTGCAGGGTTTCAAAAAGGTGCTTGAGGCAATGATGGATGCAGACATGCGCCGCGCCTATGCCAAGCTGCGGGAAACGGGTGCATGAGCATGAATGACGCCCATCTCCTGATCGTTGACGATGATGAGCGGATCCGCGGCCTGCTGAAGAAATTTCTGATGCGCTCGGGCTTCCTGGTCACCGCGGCGCGCGATGCGGCCCATGCCCGGCGGGTGCTGGCGGGGCTGGATTTCGACCTGATCATCATGGACGTGATGATGCCGGGCGAGGACGGCATCTCGCTGACCCAATCGCTGCGCGAGACCATGGCCACCCCGATCCTGCTGCTGACCGCCAAGGGCGAGACCGAAGACCGCATCGCGGGGCTGGAGGCCGGCGCGGACGACTATTTGCCGAAACCCTTCGAGCCGAAGGAGCTGTTACTGCGGGTGAACGCCATCCTGCGGCGGATGCCGGACACGGTTGCACAAGAGGCTGCCCCCAAGGTGCTGCACCTGGGCGCCATCCGCTATGACATCGAGCGCGGCGAAATGTGGCAGGGCGACGAGCTGATCCGCCTCACCGGCACCGAAAGCCAGCTGATGAAAATCTTCTCGGCCCAGCCCGGCGAGCCGGTCTCCCGCACCAAGCTGGTCGAGGATCTGGGCCGCGACCGCGGCCAGGCGCAGGAGCGCGCGGTGGACGTCCAGATCACCCGCCTGCGCCGCAAGATCGAGCCGAACCCGAAACAGCCTCAATACCTACAAACGGTCCGCGGCGCGGGCTACATGCTGGCGCCCGACTAGAACCGGCCCGCCTCTTCTTCTGGCCGGAAATATCCCGGGGGGTGAGGCCCGTCTTGGAAACCGTCCGGGGGACGGTTTCAGGGCCGAACGGGGCAGAGCCCCACTCCGCAGGGCCGGGGCAGTGCCCCCATCCGTCCGGCGAAATGGCACCGGGGGAGTGCACAGGCGGTGCACGCATGCCACCCCCCGATTCCCCTTGCAGCCACAGCCCCCCGCCCCCTAGGGTCGCGCCAAGCCCCGCAGCCGGAGGAACACGCCCATGACCACCGCCCTGATCACCCACGCGGATTGCCTCAATCACCTCACACCCGAAGGCCACCCCGAACGGGTAGCGCGGCTGGAGCACATCCTGCACGCGCTGGAGCCGCTGGACCTGAAACGGGTCACCGCGCCGATGGCCGCCGAAGACGACATCCTGCGCATCCACCCGGCGTCCTATCTCTCGGACCTGCGCAAGGCGTCCCCGGCGGAGGGCTGGGCGCAGATCGACGGCGACACTTTCCTGTCCCCCGGGTCGCTGGACGCGGCTTTCCGCGCGGCCGGCGCGGTGGTGCGCGGCGTCGACATGGTGCTGGGCGGCGAGGTGCAGAACGCCTTTGCCGCGGTTCGTCCGCCGGGACATCACGCCGAAACAGACACTGCAATGGGCTTTTGCCTATTCGGCAATGCCGCGCTCGCGGCCAAACATGCGCTGGACCATCACGTGCTCAGCCGCGTTGCGGTGGTGGATTTCGACGTTCATCACGGCAACGGCACCCAGGATCTCTTGTGGGATGAACCGCGCGCGCTGGTGATCACCAGCCAGCAGATGCCGCTCTGGCCCGGCTCCGGCCGCCCGGACGAGGACGGCGCACACGGCCAGATCCTCAACATGCCGCTGGCGCCGGGCTCCGGCCGGGCAGAGATGCAGGCCGCTTATGAGGGCCAGGCCTTCCCCCGCCTGCGCGCCTTCAAGCCGGAACTGATCATCATCTCCGCAGGCTTTGACGCCCATCAGGACGACCCGCTTGCCAATTTGAACTGGGCGACCGCGGATTTCGCCTGGCTCACCGCCGAACTCTGCAAACTCGCAAGTGAACTGTGCCAGGGCCGTATCGTCTCGACTTTGGAAGGCGGATATGATCTGAACGCGCTGGCCGCCGCAACGCGCGCGCATGTGGAAGAATTGATGAAGGCACCGGCATGACTGAGACCCCCGTAGACCAGATGAGCTTTGAACAGGCGATGCGTGAGCTGGAAGGCGTGGTGGACCAACTGGAGCGCGGCGACGTGGCGCTGGATGCCTCGATTGCGCTTTATGAACGCGGCGCCGCGCTGAAGAAACGCTGCGAAGATGAGCTGAAGCGCGCCGAGGAAAAGGTCGCCGCCATCACCCTGGACGCCAACGGCACCCCCAAGGGCACCCAGCCGCTGGACGCCGGCTGAGCCATGACCGCCGCCGCAGACACCCAAACGCGCCCCTTTGCAGAGGCGCTGAAAGACGCACAGACCCGCATCACCGCGCATACGGAGCTGCGGCTGGCAGGAAGTGACGAACTGCACGCCGCCATGCGCTACGCCATCACCGGCGGCAAGATGCTGCGCGGCTTTCTGGTGCTGGAAAGCGCCCGTCTGCACGGCGTCCCGCAAGACGCAGCCATCGAGGCGGCGCTCGCCATAGAATGCATCCACGCCTATTCCCTGGTGCATGACGATCTGCCCTGCATGGACGACGATGACCTGCGCCGCGGCCAGCCGACCGTGCACCGGAAATGGAATGAGGCAATGGCGGTGCTGGCAGGCGATAGCCTGCAAACCTTCGCCTTTGAACTGCTGGCAAACCCCAAGGTTGGCCCCCATGCGCTGACCCTGATCCGCGATCTGGCGCAATCCTCCGGCAAGGACGGTATGGTGTCTGGCCAGATGCTTGATATAGCAGCGGAAAGTGCTGCCGAACCGCTGACGCTGGACCAGATCACCAGGCTGCAAGGCCGCAAGACCGGCTGCCTGATCGAATGGTCCGCCACGGCCGGCGCCGTTTTGGCGGGCGCCGACCCCGCACCGCTGCGGCAATACGCACTCGCCCTTGGCCTTGCCTTCCAGATCGCTGACGACATCTTGGATGTGGAAGGCGATGCCGCCAAGGTCGGCAAAGCCGTGCGCAAGGACGCCGACGCCGGCAAGGCGACCTTTGTCTCGCTGCTGGGTCTGGAAGAAGCGAAAGCCCGCGCAAACGCGCTGTGCGGCGAGGCTTGCGCCGCGTTGTCACATTATGGCGCAAAGGCTGAAACCTTGAAGGAAGCCGCGCGTTTCGTTATTGCGCGCGACAGCTAACCCCGCGCGCCACGCCCCGCACCCTGCCCGGCGCAGCCCAAGGAGACACCATGCCCGACCGGCCCAAGACCCCGCTTCTGGACCAGATCACGCGCCCCGCGGATCTGAAGAGGCTGACGGATGCCCAGCTGGTGCAGGTGGCCCACGAGCTGCGGCAGGAAACCATTTCCGCGGTTTCCGTCACCGGCGGCCACCTCGGCGCGGGCCTTGGTGTGGTGGAGCTGACCACCGCCCTGCACGCGGTATTCGACACCCCGCGCGACAAGGTGATCTGGGACGTCTCCCACCAGTGCTACCCGCACAAGATCCTGACCGGGCGCCGCGACCGCATCCGCACCCTGCGGATGAAGGACGGGCTCAGCGGCTTCACCAAACGCTCCGAGTCGCCTTATGACCCCTTCGGCGCCGCCCACAGTTCCACTTCGATCAGCGCCGCGCTTGGCTTTGCCGTGGCGCGCGACCTGGGCGGCGTGATCCCCGAGGGCAACGGCGACGCCATCGCGGTGATCGGCGACGGCTCGATGTCGGCCGGCATGGCGTTTGAGGCGATGAACAACGCAGGCCATCTGGGCAAGCGGCTGTTCGTGATCCTGAACGACAACGAGATGTCGATTGCCCCGCCAGTGGGCGCGCTGTCGTCGTACCTGTCCCGCCTTTACGCGGGCGAACCCTTCCAGGAGCTGAAGGCCGCCGCCAAGGGTGCCGTCTCGTTGCTGCCGGAACCCTTCCGCGAGGGCGCCAAACGCGCCAAGGACATGCTCAAGGGCATGGCGGTCGGCGGCACGATGTTCGAGGCGCTTGGATTTTCCTACCTCGGCCCCATCGACGGCCACGACATGGACCAGCTGCTGCCGGTCCTGCGCACGGTCAAGGCCCGCGCCACCGGCCCGATCCTGATCCACGTGCTGACCAAGAAAGGCAAGGGCTACGGCCCCGCCGAACGCGCCCGCGACAAGGGCCATGCCACCGCCAAGTTCGATATGGTGACCGGCGAGCAGAGGAAGGCGCCCTCCAACGCGCCCTCCTACACCTCTGTCTTCGGCAATGAGCTGGTGAAGCACGCCGCCAAGGACGACAAGATCTGTGCCGTCACCGCGGCGATGCCCGATGGCACCGGCCTAAACCTGATGGCCGAACGCTACCCCTCGCGCTGCTTTGACGTCGGCATTGCCGAACAGCACGGCGTCACCTTTGCTGCAGCGCTGGCCGCGGGCGGCATGAAGCCGTTCTGCGCGATGTACTCCACCTTCCTGCAGCGCGGCTATGACCAAGTGGTGCATGACGTGGCAATCCAGCGCCTGCCGGTCCGCTTTGCCATCGACCGGGCCGGTCTGGTCGGTGCTGACGGCGCCACCCACGCCGGCAGTTTCGACATCGGTTTCATGTCCAACCTGCCCGGCATGGTGGTGATGGCCGCCGCTGACGAGGCCGAGCTTGTCCATATGGTCGCCACCGCCGCCGCACATGACGACGGCCCCATCGCCTTCCGCTACCCGCGCGGCGAGGGCGAAGGCGTCGAGATGCCCGACACCCCGGAGGTGCTGGAGATCGGCAAGGGCCGGATGATCCAGCTGGGCAAACGCGTTGCGCTCCTGTCCTTTGGCACCCGTTTGGGCGAGGTCAAAAAGGCGGCAGAATCGCTCGCCGCCAAGGGCATCACGCCGACCATCGCCGACGCCCGCTTTGCCAAGCCGCTGGACCGGGACCTGATCCTGCAGCTTGCCGCCGATCACGAGGCGCTGATCACCATCGAGGAAGGCGCGGTGGGCGGCTTCGGCTCCCACGTGGCGCAGCTGCTGGCGGAAGAGGGCGTGTTCGACAGCGGCCTCAAGTACCGTTCCATGGTGCTGCCTGACACGTTCATTGATCAGGCCAGCCCGGCGGATATGTATGAGACCGCAGCGATGAACGCGCCGCAGATCGAGGCCAAGGTGCTGGAGGTTCTGGGCGTGGCGACGATTGGGGAAAAGCGGGCTTAAGGTGCCCGTCACCAGGGGTTAGCCGTAGGCCGGGGCGCAAGTGCCACGGCTGACTGATGTCACACTCCCGGCGGCTCGGCTGGCGGCACAAAGCTCTCCATATCCTCGGCCTCCAGCACCGCCCTAAGCCCCTCGCGATAGGTCGGGTAGAGCAGTTCCACCCCCAGCTCATCCTTGATGCGCCGGTTCCTGACCCGCTTGTTCTCGCCATAGAAACTGCGCGCCATCGGCGTCATGCCGGCCTCGTCAAAGGGCACCTCGGCCGGCACTGGCAAGCCCAGCAGCTCGGCGGCATGGCCCAGCACATCCTGCGGCGGGGCCGGGTCGTCATCGCAGACGTTATAGATGGCACCGGAGCACGGTTGCGCGATGGAGGCCGCAAGCACCTGGGCGATGTCGTCCACATGGATGCGGGAAAACACCTGCCCCGGCTTGATGATCCGCCGCGCCTTGCCCGCCATCAGCTTGGCAAAGGGGCCGCGGCCGGGGCCGTAGATGCCGGCCAGGCGGAAGATATGCAGCGGCAGGCCTGGAATGGCCTGCCATTGCGCCTCCGCCAGGGCGCGCCAGTCGCCGCGCTGGCTGGAGGGTGTCACAGGCGTGTCTTCATCCACCCAGGCGCCATCGTGGTGCCCGTAGACAGCTGTGGTGGATAGGTAGCCTACCCATTCCAGATCGGGAGCCGCGGCAATCCTGCTCCCCATCGCCGCCATCACCGGGTCGCCCTCTGCATTGGGGCCGATGGAATCCAGAATATGGGTCACGCCATCCAGCGGCACCTCCTGCGCTGGCCAGGTGATCATCTCCACCCCGTCAGCCTCGACCGGTTCGCGCGAGGTGCCGATGATCCGCCAGCCCTCAGCAGGCAGATGCCGTGCAAGCGCCCGTGCGGTATAGCCAAATCCAAGACAAAGCAGCGTTTTCTCCATGTCTCCTAGATGCGTTGGCCGCGCCCGGGGCGCAAGGGTTGATTCGAATCTCCTTCCGCCTTTTCATGACCGCCATGGACAATCGGAAACCGGGACTTTCAGACGCCTACGCCCTGCACACACCTGCCGATTCCAAACGGCTGTACAGGGACTGGGCCGGCTCATACGATCAGGATTTCGCCGCCGGGCAGGACTACCTCCTGCCCGGATTGACTGCCAAGGCATTTGCCGATGCCGGGGGAACCGGCCCGGTTCTGGACGTGGGTGCCGGCACCGGCCTCTGCGGGCAAGCTTTGCGGACGTATGGGGTAGAACCCGTCGACGCCACCGACATCAGCGCTGCGATGCTGGCCGAAGCCCTGCGCAAGGATGCCTACCGCGACGTGATCGAGGCCGACCTGCTGGAAGGAATCCCGGTTCCGCGCAGCTCGTACCGCGGGGTGGTGTCTTCGGGCACTTTTACCCACGGCCACCTGGGCCCCGAAGTGCTGCCCGCCCTGCTGCGCGCGGCCGCTCCCGCTGCCTGGTTTGCGCTGTCGGTGAATACCCGGTTCTATGAAAAGGCAGGATTTGCCGACGCCTTTGACCGGCTGCTCAGCGGTCAATGGATCAAGAGCCTCACCCTGCCGGAGCTGCGCATCAATGGCCCGCGCGCCACCGGGCCGCATAAGGACGACACCGCCCTGATTGCTCTGTTCCAGAAGGCGTAGCACTGTTCCGCTTTCGCCGTGTCAAGGGAGGCGCAGCCTCCGCGCGGCACGCGCGGCTTGCCCTTGAGGCGGCGATGGCGGGTCACACAATCGGCTAGGCTTCTTGAGGAGCAAACCTGCTCCTCAAGAGCTTCTCAGCAAAAAGGTAACGCCGCGCGAAGCGCGGCGCCGGGCCCAACTGTGCAGGGGCATCATTGGATGCCCCGCAGCAGGCGGGAGAACCTCGTCAACGGCCTTTCCAGACCGGATCGCGTTTCTCGGCAAAGGCGCGGGCGCCTTCCAGGTTGTCCTCGGAACCATAGAGCACATCCACCGTCTTGAGCTGGCGCTGCGTGATCCGGTTCATCGCATCCTGGAACTTGCTGTCCTCGGCGTCGCGCACGATCTCCTTGATCGCCGCATAGACCAGCGGCGGGCCGGAGGCCAAAAGACGCGCCAGTTCCCAGGCCCGGTCCATCAGCTGATCCGCTGCCACGATCTCATTCACCAGGCCCCAGCGGTGGGCCTCCTCGGCATCGAACCAGCGCCCCGTGAGCAGCAGCTCCATCGCAATGTGATACGGGATGCGCTTGGGCAGCTTCACGCTGGCCGCATCCGCCACGGTGCCCGAGCGGATCTCCGGCAGCGCAAAGGTCGCATGACCGGCGGCGATGATCATGTCCGCCGACAGCGCCAGCTCCAGACCGCCGCCGCAGGCGATGCCGTTCACGGCGGCGATCACCGGCTTGTTCATATCGCGCAGCTCCTGCAGCCCGCCGAAACCGCCGACGCCGTAATCGCCATCCACCGCATCGCCGTCAGCCGCCGCCTTCAGGTCCCAGCCGGGGCAAAAGAACTTCTCGCCGCCGCCGGTCAGGATCGCCACCCGAAGTTCCGGATCATCGCGGAAATCACGGAACACCTCGCCCATCACCCGGCTGGTCTGCAGGTCGATGGCGTTGGCCTTGGGCCGGTCCAGCGTCACTTCCAGAATGGCGCCGTCGCGGCGGGTTTTCACAGGGCTGTTCTCTGGGCTTTCACTCATGTCGTCTCCTCCTGGCATGGGTCATGCCGTTCCTTGTCCAGGCCGAAGCCTCAGTATTTCCGGCGCATCAGCGCATCCGCCGCCACCGCATCCGAAGGCGTGCAGAGCAGCGGGTTGATCTCGATCTCTTCCAGGCCCAGGGCATTTTCCATCACATAGGCTTCCACCGCACGGATGGCGCGCAGGACCGCCTCCCGGTCCGCCGCCGGGGCGCCGCGGTAGCCATCCAGCAGCTTCGCCATGCGCAGAGATTTCAGTGCGGTTTCGATTTCCGAATCCGAAGCCGGCAGCAGGAAGGAGGCGCTGTCCTCCATCAGCTCGGTCAGGGTGCCGCCCGCTGCCAAGGTCATGACAAAGCCATGCGCCGGATCCTTGACCACGCCGATCAGCAGCTCCGCGACCGCACCGGTGACCAATTCCTCAACCAGAAAGCGCGAGGCGGGCATGTTGAAGGCGGCATCGCTCACCTCCTGCCCGGAGTTCAGGTTCAAAGCCACGGCGCCTGCCTCGGTCTTGTGCGCAACGCCCTCGCCCTTCAGCACCACCGGGAAGCCGACATCCACTGCCACCGCGCGGGCATTGGTGGCAGACGCCGCCCGTTTGGAGCGCGGAACGCGCAGACCGTAACTTGCCAATTGCCACTTAGCCTCGGCCTCCGGCACCAGGTCAGGGTCCACGGCTGGTGTCGGCAGCAACAGCGGTGCCGGCGCATCCGGCAGCGGCAGGCTGGCGGCCTCGCAGGCGGCGATGGCCTCGCTGAGGCCGGCAAATGGAACCACCCCCGCGTCCATCAGCCGGGCCGCCACATCCTCCGGCAGCAATTCGGGCAAAGTCGCCACCAGACCGACGTTGGCCCCCGTCCGCTCGTGCGAGCCGATGGCGGCCTGGATCGCGCATTCCCAGTCCGACGCATCGCAGCGGTCGCCACGCGGGAAATCGACGATCAGCAAGGTCATCGCCAGCTGCGGGTCCATCATCGCCGCAAACGCCCGGGTCATCGCCTCGGCATCGCGCCAGATATATGTGTGGTAGTCGAGCGGGTTCGCCAGTGCCACCATCGGGCCAAGCGCCTCCCGCAGATCCGTTTTCTGGCGCACGTTCAGGGGCGGGAACTCCACCCCCCGCGCGTGGCCGGTGTCTGCGGCCAAGCTTGCCTCCCCTCCAGAGCAGCTGATGGTGGCGATGCGGTTCGAGGGCAGACGCCCCGTCACATGCAACAGCTTCAGCGTCTCCAGAAAGGACGGCAGGTCATCAAGACGCGGAATGCCAAGGCGTGAGAGCAAAGCCCCGGCCCCCGCGTCGCCGCCTGCAAGCGAGGCGGTATGAGAAACAGTTGCGGCCTGGGCCTCGGCCGATTTACCGACCTTCAAAGCGATAATCGGCTTGCCCAGTTCGCGGGCCCGGGCGGCCAGCGCCTCAAACGCGCGCAGATCGCCAAAGCCCTCGATATGCAGGCCCAGCGCGGTGACACGGTCGTCTTCCAGCAGCGCCTCGCCAATTGCAGCAATGCCCGATTGCGCCTGGTTGCCCGCGGTCACAACATAGGCCACCGGCAGGCCGCGTTTCTGCATGGTCAGGTTGATCGCAATGTTGGAACTTTGGGTGACCAGCGCCACGCCCTTCTCCGCTCGCGCTCCGCCATGCTGATCCGGCCACAGCAGTGCGCCGTCCAGGTAGTTGATGAAGCCATAGCAGTTAGGGCCGAGGAAGGGCATGTCGCCTGCCGCTTCCAAGAGCTGCGTCTGAAGGTCCGCGCCCTCGGCATCCTCAGCGGCGGCCTCCAGGAAACCGGAAGCAAAGCACACTGCCCCCCCGGCACCGCGCGCCGAAAGCCCCCGCACCACCTCGATGGTGACGAAGCGGTTCACCCCGATGAAGGCCGCATCTGGCGCCTCCGGCAGGCTGTCCACGTCCTTGAAGGCAGGCAAGCCCGCGACCACTTCGGCCTTTGGGTGGATGGGCCAGATAGTGCCGTTAAACCCCATCTTCTGGCATTGCTCGATCACCAGGCGGCACCATGCGCCGCCGCCGATGACAGCGATGGACTTGGGGCGGAAGAGGCGGGAAAGGTCGCGTGTCATTTTCTAGCGGTTCCGCTGGTTGAGAGTTCGGGAGCCTCCGGCGGGGATATTTTCAGCCAGAAGAAGCGTAGGGTTTCATTAACCAGGATCGGCAACCGTGGTTGCGCGGTACAGGCGGGGACGCCGATGACCGCGCCAGGAGAAGGCCCCCGGTTTCGGCGCTGCCCTCCGGGGGCTGGATCTGGTTTCATTCTTCTTCTGGCCTTCAAATATCCTCGCCGAAGGCGAAAAAACTGCTGGGTTTCAAGGTGCCGGCCGGTCGAGATGGCCCAGATCCCGGTCCGGGTCAATCCGGTCTCGCACGCGGGTTTTCAGCTCTTTCACATCCGGAAAGCCGCCGTCCCGTTTGCGTTCCCAGACCAGCTCCTCGTCAACATGGATCTCAAAGATCCCGCCCAAATCTCCGGGAACCAGTGTCACCCCGCCCAATTGGTCCTGGAAGGTCTGCAGCAGCTCCTGCGCCATCCAGCCCGCCCGCAGCAGCCAGTTGCAGCCGGTGCAGTAGCTAATGGTCACAATTGGTTTCCCGGATCGGGTCATGGATCAGCCTCCGACGGCGCGCAGCATCTCGCGGCTGATGATGTGCCGCTGGATTTCACTGGTGCCTTCCCAGATACGCTCCACCCGCGCGTCGCGCCAGATGCGTTCCAGCGGCAGCTCATCCATCAGGCCCATGCCTCCGTGGATCTGGATCGCCTCATCGGCCACCATCGCTAGCATCTCGGTTGCCTTCAGCTTGGCCATCGACATGTCGCTCTCGGTGACGGTGCCCTGGTCAAACTTCCAGCCGGCTTCCCAAGTTAGCAGGTTCGCCGCCTTCAGCTCCAGCGCCATGTCGGCGAGCTTGAATGAGATGCCCTGGAACTTGCCGATCTGCTGGCCGAACTGCTTGCGCTCGGCGGCGTAGCTGATCGAGTGTTCCAGCGCGCGCTCAGCCCGGCCCAGACAGGTGGCGGCCACTTGCAGGCGGGTGGCGCCCAGCCAGGTGTTGGCCACCTCGAACCCCTTGTCGACCTCGCCCAGAATGGCCGAGGACGGCAGGCGGCAGTCGTCGAACTCCAGCACCGCGTTGGTGTAGCCGCGGTGGCTGACGTTGCCGTAACCGTCACGCACCTCAAACCCCGGCGTGCCCTTGTCGACAAAGAAGGCGGTGATCTTCTTCTTCGGCCCGCGCGGTGTGTCCTCGACCCCGGTCGCCATGAAGCAGATGGCAAAGTCGGCAATGTCCGCGTGGCTGATGAAATGCTTGGTGCCGTTCAGGATCCAGTCATCACCATCCTGGCGCGCGGTCGCCTTCATGCCGCGCAGGTCGGAGCCCGCGTCCGGCTCAGTCATCGCCAGGCAGTCCCATTTCTCGCCCTTCATGCAGGGGAACAGGTATTTCTCCTTCTGCTCCTCGGTGCCCGCCAGCAGGATGTTCGACGGCCGCGCGACGCCGGTCCAGTGCAGCGCATAGTTGGCGCGGCCCAGTTCCTTTTCGTACATCAGCCAGGTCAGGGTATCGAGGCCGGCACCGCCCACTTCCTCCGGCATGTTGGCCGCGTAAAGCCCTGCTTCCATCGCCTTCTTCTGCACGTCGCGGATCACGTCCATATCCAGATGGCCGGTGCGCTCAATCTCCGCCTCATGCGGATAGAGCTCCTTTTCCACAAAGGCGCGGGTGGTCTCCACGATCATCGACTGTTCTTCGGTCATCCCGAACTGCATGGCGGTGTTCCTTCGCAAATCTGTTGCGGATCAGAATACGCCGCTTGCCGGCACCTATCATGCAGGGATAGACAAAATCATGCGAAGTTGGACAAAAGATACCGCTGCAACGCAGCAATTGGATGTGCTGCTGTTTGATGCCTTCTCGGCCCATTGCCTGGCCAACACAGTAGAGCCGCTGCGCGCCGCCAACACTTTCGCCGGGCGGCGGGTCTATGCCTGGCGGTTCCTGACCTTGGATGGCGGGCCTGCTGTATCCTCCTCGGGCATGGAGGTTCGGGCGCATGGGACGCTGGGCGATTGCAGCGGCGATCTGCTGATTGCGATGCCCTCCTACGATTTTCTGCGCCATGCCACTGTGACAACCGCCCGGGCGCTGAAGTCCGCGGCGCGGCGGTATGAGGCTATGGCCGGTTTCGACACCGGTGCCTGGCTGCTGGCCGCAGCCGGGCTGCTGGACGGCAAGCGCGCCACCATCCACTGGGAGGAGCTGGACCGCTTCACGGAGGCCTTTCCAGATGTGCAAGCCGAGCGCGCGCGGCAGGTCTGGGACGGCAACCGCTTCACCTGCACTGGCGCTCTTGCGGCCTTTGACACCATGATGGAGCTGATCGGCGAGCAGCACGGAGCAGCCCTGCGGCTGGAGGTTGCCACACTGTTCATGGCACCCGAGGCGACCGAAACCCAGGACCCGATATTGGTGCGCGGCAAATCCGTGGCCCGTGCGGTTGCGGTGATGCAGGCCAATCTGGAGGCGCCGTTGCCGATTGCTGCCGTGGCCAGGAAAGCGGGCCGCAGCCAGAAGGACCTGGAGGCGCGGATGAAAGCCGAACTCGGCGCGACACCGCAGGCGGTTTACCGGCGGCTGCGGCTGATACAGGCGAGAAAGCTTGTGTTAGAGACTGTTTTAAGCGTCTCGGAGATTGCCCTGCGCTGCGGCTACGACGACCCCAGCGCGCTGACCCGGGCCTTCAAGGCGGAGTTTGGTGTAACGCCCAGAACTTTGCGCAGCGGTGGTCAAATTACCCACCCTGCGTAGGGTGGGCGATTCCGCCCACCGTTAACCCTGCTTGGCGGCCATCCACAAATTCAGCCGCCACAACCCCCAGGCCAGCGGGATCGCGGCCAGCCCGCCAATCACATAGGCCAGCGGCTCATCTGCGAAAGACTCGAACATCTGCGTGTAGGCATGGATCGCCGCAAAGGTTAGCGCCGCGTTGAACAGCCCGCGCTGGTGCCGCTGTGCCGCCCAAAAGATCACTGCGGCCAGCACCGCCGCCCACAGCACGGAATAGACATTCTCAGAAATGAACAGTGCACTGTCGCGGAAGGTATCGCGTGCGGCCGCATAGGCTTCCCAGTCCTCGTAGCCATCGCTGTAGCGGCCCGGCCCCCAGACGGTTTCGCCCACCACATCGCCCCACAGGGAGCCAACCAGCGCGCAAAGGTTCGCAACCACAAACCCCAGGATCGCCAGAATGCGCAGGTGCCGGGCGTCGCGCTCTGCCAGCCGGGAGGCGCCCCAGACGCACAGCACGATCAGCACCACCATCTGCAGGATCGTCAGCGTCGATTCCGGCGAATAGAACACATAGGCCGCGTGGAAATAGCTGGTGCCGGTCTCCAGCATCTGGGCAAAGGGCGCAATCGCCAGCGCGGTGACAAAACGCACATCCACCTGCCAGCCGGCCAGGGCCAGCGCCGCCGCGTAATAGAGCAGCGCCAGGTTGCGCAGCGGCGAGCCGATGCCGTACTGCTGCAGCAGCAGCTCGATGCCCGCCAGATGCATCGCCAGCCCCATCAGCAGGATCGCTCCCAGCACAAACCCCGTGGACCAGGCCCCGTGCCGCCAGCGCCAGGTGCAGATCAGCGCCACCAGCGCACCGGCAGGCACCATTACCCAGCCGGCGATATCCTCGTATTTGTCCACCAGCTCGATCGAGGCGCCGCCCATCAGCATCCCCGCGCCGATCAGGACAGCGGAATTGCCGAACATCCGCAGCATCTCGCCGCCGCGCGCCAGCACCGCCAGCCCGCCGCCCAGCATCAGGATGCCAGTGACGGCCACCGCCAGCGGATCGGCCAGCCAGAAGATGAAGCCGGCGGTGGCGGCGATGATCCCGAAACACAGGATCGCATTTACCGCCAGCGACACCATCACCTCGCGCGAGCGCGCCTCTATGGTGCGGGCCTGATCCGGGGTCAGAACCCCCTCCTCGACCAGGGCGGTTGTATCGGCAATGGCGTGCATCAGCGGTCCCTCGCGGCATCCAAATGGTTCCGCCCAGCATGGACCGGCCAACGTTCCGGCGAAAGGGGAGGAACTTCCGCCGCTTACACTTTGGGCCGGCTGGGCACCCAGGCATAGCCGTTTCCGCACAGGATACAGGCCTCGCGCAAGCCGTGCGGCTTGTCCGTTGGCGGCTGTAGAACGGTGAACCCCGCCGCCTGCGCCCGCGCCACGGCCTCATCCGGATCGCTGTCATACAGGCGGATCTCGATACCGGCCCCGCGCGGCGGGTTTTCCGGCAGCAGACCCAGCAGCGGGTTTTCCGCATAGGTGCCGTCACTGTGCAGCTGAAACACCTGACTGCCATAGGTAACGATGGCAAAATCCTGCGTCACCTGATGGCCTTTCATGGCAAAAACAGTCTCTAAAAAGGAAACTTCAGCTAGAACATCGCGCACCAGAAGATTGAGACCGATCCCGCGCAGGGAGCGGCCGAAACTGTCCGCATCTGTTGTCTCATAATCCATGCCCGCAGTCTTTCCCAGCCGCCGCCCTCCGGCAATGCCAAATGCGTCAGCCTTCGGCGCCTTTCCACCGCGACGATGAAGCTTTGATGGCAATGCAAGCAATCCGCTTGCCTTCCCGCCCGCAATCGGAACAATTGGATTATGTCAGAAAACAATTTTCCGAGCTGGCCCGACACCGCCCCGCAATTGATTGACGTAGCAGCCGGCCGCGCGCCGGCCGATACGGTGATCCGGCAGGGGATCTGGGTCAACGTCCACACCCGCGAGCAGCTGCCAGGCCATGATATTGCAATCAAGGCCGGGCGCATCGCCTATGCCGGGCCGGATGCCTCCTATTGCATCGGGCCTGACACACAGATCATCGAGGCAAACGGCCGTTACATGATCCCCGGCCTGTGTGATGCCCACATGCATATCGAAAGCGGCATGCTGACCCCGGCAGAGTTCGCCCGCGCGGTGATTCCGCACGGCACCACCTCGATGTTCACCGACCCGCATGAGATCGCCAATGTGCTGGGTCTGGACGGCGTGCGCTATATGCATGACGAGGCGCTGATGCAGCCGGTCAACATCTTCACCCAGATGCCTTCCTGCGCGCCTTCTGCGCCCGGGCTGGAAACCACCGGCTATGAAATCTCTGCCGAAGACGTCGCCGAGGCGATGAACTGGCCCGGCATCATCGGACTGGGCGAGATGATGAACTTCCCCGGCGTCGCCAATGCCGACCCCAAGATGCTGGCCGAAATCGCCGCCACCCAGCGCGCGGGCAAGACCGTGGGCGGCCACTACGCTTCCCCTGATTTAGGCCCGGATTTCGCCGCCTATGTGGCCGGCGGGCCGGCGGACGACCACGAGGGCACCTGCGAGGCCGACGCCATTGCCCGGGTGCGCCAGGGGATGCGGTCGATGATGCGGCTGGGCTCTGCCTGGTATGACGTCGAAAGCCAGATCACTGCCGTCACGGAGAAAGGGCTGGATCCGCGCAACTTCATCCTCTGCACCGATGACTGCCACTCCGGCACGCTGGTCAACGACGGCCACATGAACCGGGTGGTGCGCCATGCGATTGCCTGCGGCTGCGACCCGGTGGTTGCCCTGCAGATGGCGACGATCAACACCGCCACCCATTTCGGGCTGGAGCGCGAGATCGGCTCCATCACCCCGGGACGGCGCGCCGATGTGATCCTGACCTCAGATCTGCGCGAACTGCCCATCGAAGTGGTGATTGCCCGCGGGCAGATCGTGGCGGAATCAGGCTCTATCAAGGTCGAATGCCCGCATTACAACTGGCCCGCCAGCGCCCGCGGCACCGTGCACCTGGGCCATGAGCTGAGCGCCAGGGACTTCGAACTCGCCGCCCCCGAAGGCGCCAATGCCGTCACCGCCAACGTGATCGGCGTGGTCGAGAACCAGGCCCCGACCAAGGCGCTGCGGGCGGAACTGCCGGTGGTGGACGGGCTGGTCGAGGGCACTAGTGACGTCTGCCAGATCGCCCTGGTCGAGCGCCACCGCGCCACCGGCGGCGTCACCAACGCCTTTGTCTCCGGCTTCGGCTACAGCGGCAAGATGGCAATGGCCTCCACCGTGGCGCATGACAGCCACCACATGATCGTGGTCGGCACCGACCGCGCGCAGATGGCGCTGGCCGCCAACCGCCTGGCCGAAGCGGGCGGCGGCATCACGCTCTTCAAGGACGGCGAGGAACTGGCCCTGGTCGAACTGCCGATTGCCGGCCTGATGTCCGACAGCCCCGCCACCGAGGTCGCCGCCAAGGCGCAGCAGATGGTCGAGGCGATGCAGGCCTGCGGCTGCAACCTCAACAACGCCTATATGCAGCATTCGCTGCTGGCGCTGGTGGTGATCCCGGAACTCAGGATCTCCGACCTGGGCCTTGTCGACGTCCGCACCTTCCAGAAAATTCCGGTAATCGAGCCCGCGCGATGATAACAACAAAACATCCCGGCCACCCGCCGGACGAAAGCTTCAACGACGCAACCGAGGCCGTCGACCGGCTGGAGCTGCTCTACCGGCAGGCCACCGGTTTCATCTGCGAGGAATTCTCCCGCGCGATGGCCGACGGCGCGCCGGACAACCAGCGCATCCGCGCCTTCTACCCGGAGATCCGCTTTTCCACCCTGACCTTCGCCCAGGTGGACAGCCGCCTCAGCTTTGGCCATGTCTCTGCGCCCGGCACCTATGCCACCACAGTGACGCGGCCGGACCTGTTCCGCAATTACCTGATCCAGCAGATCGGCCTCTTGATCCGCAACCACGGCCAGCCGGTGATCATCGGCGTCTCTGACACCCCGATCCCGGTGCATTTTGCGGTCGCCTCGCGCCCGGACCTGACGGTGCCCCAGGACGGCGCCGCCGGCTTCACCCTGCGCGACGTCTTTGACGTGCCGGACCTGTCGACCACCAACGATGACATCGTCAACGGCACCCATCAGCCCGCCAACGGCACCGGCCCGCTGTCGCTGTTCACCGCCCAGCGCATCGACTACTCACTGGCCCGGCTGACCCACTACACCGCCACCAGCGCCGAGCATTTCCAGAACCACGTTCTGTTCACCAACTACCAGTTCTACGTGGCAGAGTTCGAGGCCTATGCCCGCGCCCAGCTGGCGGATCCCAATTCCGGCTACACCAGCTTTGTCAGCACCGGCGATCATGAGATCACCGACCCTTCGGCTGAAATCCCGGAGATCGCCAAGCTGCCGCAGATGCCCACTTACCACCTCAAGCGGGAAGACGGGAACGGCATCACCTTGGTCAACATCGGCGTCGGCCCCTCCAACGCCAAGACCGCCACCGACCATATCGCGGTGCTGCGCCCGCACGCCTGGCTAATGGTCGGCCATTGCGCAGGGTTGCGGAACACACAGGCGCTGGGGGACTTCGTCCTTGCCCACGGCTACCTGCGCGAGGATCACGTTCTGGACGATGACCTGCCGATATGGACCCCGATCCCGGCGCTGGCGGAAATCCAGGTCGCGCTGGAGGAAGCGGTGGCGGAGATCACCGAATACGAAGGCTTCGACCTCAAGCGGATCATGCGCACCGGCACCGTCGCCACCATCGACAACCGTAATTGGGAGCTGCGCGACCAGTCCGGCCCGGTGCAGCGCCTGTCCCAGTCCCGCGCCATCGCGCTGGATATGGAAAGCGCCACCATCGCCGCCAACGGCTACCGCTTTCGGGTGCCCTACGGCACGCTGCTCTGCGTCTCAGACAAGCCGCTGCACGGCGAGCTGAAACTGCCGGGCATGGCGTCGGACTTTTACCGGACCCAGGTTGCACGCCACCTGCAAATCGGCATAAGAGCAATGGAGCGATTGCGCGGCATGCCTTTGGAGCGGCTGCACAGCCGGAAATTGCGCTCGTTCGACGAAACCGCCTTCCTTTAAGGCTGATTTTCGCTGTTTTCCGGGAAAAAATGCCTGTTTTGCCTTATGTGGAGCACACAAGAAGTTGTGTTACCATACAACATAACGATAATGTCTCGCGATGAGGCCCCACAGTTCGGGCAGCTTTAAGGAGACGAAGAATGTCCAAACCGATGACCAAAACCCAGCTTGTAGCCGCACTGGCCGAGGAAATGGGCAGTGACAAGAAAACTGCAGGTTCTGCGCTGGAAGCGGTCTGCTCGCTGATCACCCGCGAAGTGTCGGGCGGCGGTGCCGTGACCCTGCCGGGCGTCGGCAAGATCTACTGCCGTGAGCGCCCCGAGCGCGAAGTGCGCAACCCGGCCACCGGTGAGAAGTTCACCAAGGAAGCCGACAAGGTGGTCAAGATGACCATCGCCAAAGCGCTGAAAGACAGCGTCAACGGCTGATACCGGACAACTTCCGGACGGTTTCAGGGCTGCCCCCGCGGGCGGCCCTTTTCTTTTGCATGGGCCGCCCGCTCCGACTGACGGTTCGTCCGCCACCGCAGTGTTCCGGATTGCAAACGCCCGTCCAGAGGCGCACCCTGCCGCCAAACCGCAAGGGAGCCGCACCATGGAAAACGTCAATCTGCTTCTGATCCTGGGTGCTGCACTGCTGGCCGGCGCCAGCCCCGGGCCTGCAACGCTGACCATTGCCGGCACCTCCATGCAGCGCGGCCGCGCCGCCGGGCTGGAACTGGCCGCCGGCGTCAGCAGCGGCTCGCTGATCTGGTCGGTTTCCGCCGCCTTCGGGCTTGGTGCCGTTATGCTGGCCAATGCCTGGATGTTCGAAGCCGTCCGCTATCTCGGTGGGGGCTATCTGATGTATCTGGCCCTTCGCTCGGCCCGCTCCGCGCTGCGCTCCGGCGCCCCGGAACTGCTCCCCTCGGCCGCACCGTCGCTGCGCGCCGCCTATGCCAAGGGGCTGGCGCTTCATCTGACCAACCCCAAGGCCATTCTGTTCTTCGGCTCTCTCTACGCCATCGGCATCCCGCCCGGCACGGAACCTTCGGCCTTGCTGGTGGTGATCGCCGCCATCGCG
The DNA here is from genome assembly GCF_982940295.1 of Leisingera sp. NCBI lineage: Bacteria > Pseudomonadati > Pseudomonadota > Alphaproteobacteria > Rhodobacterales > Roseobacteraceae > Leisingera > Leisingera sp. Next base: position 20,182 of record NZ_CEYXRG010000015.1, on the reverse strand, counting down.
GTGCAAAGCACCCTGATCTTCCACGGCTACGCGATGCTGTTCTCCAGCAGCACCGCCAGCCGCATCTACCTCCGCCTGCGCCGCGGGTTCGAGACGGTCTTTGCCGCCGCCTTTGGCGCCGCCAGCTGGCAGATCCTGGCGGCCCGGCTCAGCTGAGCCATTGTCCAGCCCGGCTTGATCTCCCCTCTCAATTCCCCGAAGGTCCGCCGCGGGAGAAAGGAATTCACGATGGATGCGCGCGCTATTGCCATGGGGCTGGCCTTTGCCCTAATGTGGTCCTCCGCCTTCACTTCGGCGCGGATCATCGTTCAGGATGCCTCCCCGCTGTTCTCCCTGGCAGTCCGCTTCCTGATTTCCGGCCTGATCGGCGTCGCCATCGCCCGCGCCATGGGGCAGACCTGGCGGCTGACTCCGGGCCAGTGGCGCGCCACGGTGATATTCGGCATCTGCCAGAATGCGCTCTACCTCGGCCTGAACTTCGTCGCCATGCAATGGATCGAGGCCTCGCTGGCCGCCATCATCGCCTCCACCATGCCGCTGCTGGTGGCGCTGGCGGGCTGGGCCCTGTTCGGCGAACGGCTGCGGCCGCTGGGCTATGCCGGGCTGGCGGCGGGCATCCTGGGCGTCGCGCTGATCATGGGCACACGGCTCAGCGCCGGTGTCGACCTGCTAGGCGTTCTCCTCTGCGTCATTGGCGTGCTGGCGCTGACCACTGCCACCCTTGCCCTGCGCGGCGCCACCTCTGGTGGCAATTTCATGATGGTTGTGGGCCTGCAAATGCTGATCGGCTCGGCGGTGCTGTTCGTGGCGGCGCCGCTGACCGAGGAGATTTTCGTGAACCCCACCTGGCCGCTGGCGCTGGCCTTTGCCTACACCACGATCGTGCCGGGGCTGACGGCCACCTTCATCTGGGTGCTGCTCTTGAACCGCATCGGCGCGGTGCGCGCCGCCACGTTCCACTTTCTGAACCCGGTGTTCGGCGTGGCCATCGCCAGCGTGCTGCTCGGCGAAAAACTGGGGCCGCTCGATCTGCTGGGAGTCGCCATCGTCACCGGCGGCATTCTGGCCGTTCAGCTGGCCCGCCAGGCCAACCGGCGCAAAACGGAGCTCTCCCGCGCGGCAAAGCCGGGCTGACGCCCGCCCCCGGCCCTTGGGCCTGGCGCCCGCGGCCCGTTGCAACCCCTCGTGTTTACGGCTTAACCTGACCGGCAAGACCCCAACAGGAGGACGCCGCATGAGCGCGCAACTGACCCAGGTTCTGGAAGCGATCGACGCCGCCAACGCTTTGGACCCAACCCTGGAAGACGGCCAGCCTGCCGCGCTGCTCTATGGCCAGCGGATGAGCCAGGAGCAGCAACGCCTGTTCCCGGACGCCCCCGAAGTGCTGCAGATCGCCGCCCGCGGCCAGCATGTGGAACGCTGGAAGCTCGCCCGCGATGCCTTCCCCGAAGGCCGGGCCGGCTATCTCGCCTGGCGCAAGGCCGAGGCTGTGCATCACGCCGACGTGGTCACCTCCCTGATGCAGGACGCAGGCTATGGCGCCACGGATACGGAAGCCGCCGCCAAGATGCTGCGTAAGGAAGGCATCAAGCGCGACGATCAGGTGCAGGCGCTGGAGGACATCATCTGCTTTGTCTTCCTCAAGTGGTATTTCGCCCCCTTCGCCGCCAAGCATCCGGCGGACAAGGTGCAGCGCATCGTCGAGAAGACCGCCCGGAAGATGTCGGCGGAGGCTCGCGCCCGGGTGCTGCGGGAATTCGACCTGCCCGGCGACCTGGCCGGCGCCTTCGCCGCCTGAGCACCCCCGCACACGGCTTTGCGAGCCGCCTGTAACAGGGCTTTGCATTTGCGCATCCAGACCCCATGTTCTGCACCAAACGCGAACAGGCGGGAGGACACCATGACCAGATATTTCAAGAACCCGGACGCCATTGCCGCCCTCTCCGAGGAAGAGTTCTATGTGACCCAGAACGCGGGCACCGAACGCCCCGGCACCGGCAAGCTGCTCCACAACAAGGAGCCGGGCATCTATGTCGACATCGTCTCGGGCGAGCCGCTGTTTGCGTCTTCGGACAAGTATGAATCGGGCTGCGGCTGGCCCAGTTTCACCAAGCCCATCGAATCTGCCCATATCCAGGAACTGGAGGACCGCAGCCTCGGCATGATCCGCACCGAGGTCCGCTCCACCCATGGCGACAGCCACCTGGGCCATGTCTTCCCCGACGGCCCGATGGACCGCGGCGGCCTGCGCTACTGCATCAACTCCGCCTCCCTGCGCTTCGTGCATCTGGACGACATGGAGGCCGAGGGCTATGGCGCCTACATCAACCAAGTGGAGACCGTGAAATGAGCACCACCGAACGCGCAGTCCTGGCAGGCGGCTGTTTCTGGGGCATGCAGGAACTGATCCGCAAGCGCCCAGGCGTCATCAGCACCCGCGTCGGCTATACTGGCGGCGACGTGCCCAACGCCACCTACAAGAACCACGGCACCCATGCCGAAGGGATCGAGATCGTCTTCGACCCCGCCGTCACCTCCTACCGGGAACTCTTGGAGTTCTTCTTCCAGATCCATGACCCGACCACCGTGAACCGCCAGGGCAATGACATCGGCATGAGCTACCGCTCGGCGATCTACTACGTGGACGACACCCAGAAGGCGGTGGCCGAGGACACCATCGCCGACGTCGACGCCTCCGGCATCTGGCCCGGCAAGGTGGTGACCGAGGTCGAGCCTGCGGGCGATTTCTGGGAAGCGGAGCCGGAGCACCAGGACTACCTGCAGCGGCTGCCCACCGGCTATACCTGCCATTTCCCGCGCCCCGACTGGGTGCTGCCCAAACGCGGCGCCGCCGCGGAATAGGCCCTAACCAAGCGCTTTCAGCCCCGCCGTACTCCGGCGGAGCTTTTCACATGTCAGATCTGCAGCAAGCGTCCGTGCTTCTTCTGGCCAGAAATATCCCCGCCGGAGGCAGCGGGTTTTCCCGGAAAACCCGCTTCACAGCCCAGGACGCCTAGGCGTGCGCCACCCGCGGCCGGCCGCTGGCCTCCACCGTCAACGTGCCTTCGACGAACACTTCACGCGATTCCACCTGCGCCGTGCGGATGTCCCGCTCCACATGCACATGGATGTCTTCGGCGCCAGCGTCCTCCGCCGCACCGCGGGCCTCACCCGCCAGCGCCGCCTCCAGCGCCGCCAGCGCCTCGTCTGATGCCTGGTAATCCACCGGCCCGCTCTCCAGATGCACCCGGTACTTGCCCTCCGCAGGGCACGTCACGGTGCCGCTGCGCCGCATGGTGACCCGGCCCACAACCGCACCAATGGCATTCGCCACGCCTGCGTGTTCCGGCAGGATCATGTTGCAATGCAGCCGCTCCCCCACCGCCGGGTAGTAACTGGGCGCCGAGGCCCCCAGACCCACCACATCCACATTCATAGAGGCATCCAGCGCCAGCAGGCCACGGTGCCGGGCAAGGCCCTTTTGCAGCAGCACATGCCGCGCCAGTTCCCGTTCCGGCAGGCCAAAGCTCTCGGCTTCCTCGGCAAAGGCAGACTGTAACAAGGTCAAAGCGGTCTGTTCAGTCAGCTGATCGATGATCATCTGCGCCATCGTTTCCGCATCCTTTGCCGCCATGTCGCCGCTGCCCACCCGGCGGCGGGCAAAGAGGGTCAGCGCCTTCTCCGCCGCCTCCCGGTCCCAGGCAGCGACCCGGCCCAGCACATGGCTCGCGTCCGAAGGCGTCACTCCAGACACCTGCACCAGCCCGCGGTCCACCAGCCGGTTCAGCGAGCCGTGCTCCATCCGGGTCCGCAGAATGCTTCCCAGCGGGTGCACCTGCATCCCGATCCGCGCCAGCAGCCCGGCCTCGCGCTCGCTCAGCCCCGCCACCGGCACCCCCGGCACCGCCCGCACGAAACGCCCGTCGAACTCGCCCACCGTTGTATTGCGCAGCTGTTCGTCCAGCGCCGCATGCACCACCTCCGGCGCATCCGTGGCTATCAGCGAGACCGGCACCACCCGTCGCGGCCCCAGGGTCAGCCCCCCAGACAGGCCGCTGGTGTTCAGATGCACCTGGCTGTCACCGCCGAGACCGGTGGTCCGCATCGCCACCGCCTCGACCATGGTGCGGAACTCGCCGACCCGGGCACCGGCCGGGTCAATCGCCGGCTTGCCGTCCCGGATCAGCGCCACATCGGTGGTGGTGCCGCCGATGTCGCTGACCAGCGCATGCTCCACACCGGTCATCCAGCGCGCCCCCACGATCGAGGCCGCAGGTCCCGACAGAATGGTTTCAATCGGCCGCTCCCGCGCCTGTTCACCGCTCATCAGCGCCCCGTCGCCGCGCACCACCATCATCGGCGCCTCGATGCCCAGATCGCGCAGCGTGTCCTGCGCCCGGCCGATCAGCCGGTCGATCATCCCGATCAGACGCGCATTCAAAACCGCCGTCACCGCCCGCTTGGGCCCGTTCAGCTTGGCCGACAGCTGGTGCGAGCAGGTGACCGGCGCGCTGGTCAGCTCATGAATGACCCGCGCGGCCTCCATCTCATGCGCCGGGTTGCGGGTGGCAAAGACACCGGCCACGGCAAAGCCCGTCACCCCCTGCCCCTCGGTGCGCAGAAACATCTCCAGCGCCTCCACATCCAAGGGCGCCGCCTCGCTGCCCGCATGGGTATGGCCGCCCGCCAGCACCAGTGCCGGATCGCCCTTCAGGGCATCCTTCAGCCCGTGCCGGTCCAGATCAGCCTCGGCAAACCCGATATAGATCAGCGCCACCCGGCCGCCCTGCCCCTCGACCAGCGCATTGGTGGCCAAAGTGGTGGACAACGCTGCCAGCGACACGTCCTCCGGCTTCACTCCGGACTGCTCCAGCACCGCCCGGATCGCGCCGCCAACGCCAATCGCCAGATCCTGCCGCGTGGTCAGCGACTTGGCCGAGGCGATCACCTCCTTCTCGTCGCGGATCAGCACCGCATCGGTATAGGTTCCGCCCGTGTCCACTCCCAGCAACAGCGCCATGCCCAGCCCTCTCAAACTCTGTTCGCCGGACCGGGTGTAACGCCTATTTGCGGCCCGTCCATCCTGTTTGCGTCACGAAAGCTTTTGAACCGCCCAAGCCGCCGCATCCGCCACCGCCGGGTCCGGATCCTCCGCCAGCCGCTGCGCCACCTGCCGCAGCTCCAGCAGACCGGAATTGCCAATGGCATAGAGCACATTGCGCACAAACCGGTCGCGACCGATGCGCTTGATCGGCGAGCCGGAGAACATCGACCGGAACGCCGCATCGTCCAAGGCGGCAAGCTCCGCCAGCTTCGGCGCCTTCAGCTCCTCGCGCGCGGCATAGCGCATGTCGCTGGCCGCCACCGCAAACTTGTTCCACGGGCACGCCGCCAGGCAATCGTCGCAGCCGTAAATCCGGTTGCCCATCTTCTCCCGCAGCTCCTCCGCCACCACCCCCTTGTGCTCGATGGTCAGGTAGGAAATGCAGCGCCGCGCATCGACCTGGTAGGGCGCTGGAAAGGCATCGGTCGGGCAGCTGTCCAGGCAGGCCCGGCAGGACCCGCAGCGGTCCCGCTCCGCCTCATCCGCAGGCAGCTCCAGCGTGGTAAAAACAGAGCCTAAAAAGGCCCAATTGCCCCAATCCCGGCTCACCAGATTGCTGTGCTTACCCTGCCAGCCCAAGCCCGCTGCCTGGCCCAGCGCCTTTTCCGGAACCGGTGCGGTATCGACAAAGACCTTTACCTCGCAATCCTCACCGGCCTCCGCAATCAGCCAGCGCGCCAGCCGCTTCAGCCGCTTCTTGACCAAGTCGTGATAGTCCTTGCCCCGGGCATAGACAGACACCGCGCCGCGGTCCGCCTGACCGACCACCGCCATCGGGTCCTCATCAGGTGTATAGCTTTCCGCCAGCATGATCACCGACCGCGCCTCGGGCCACAGCCGGCTAGGGTCACCCCGCCAATGCGTCCGCTCCGCCATCCAGCTCATCTGCCCGTGATAGCCCGCCTCCAGAAAGGCCTGCAGCCGTCCAGGCACCTCCGGCACGTCCCACGGGCGGCAGACCCGGCAGGCGACAAACCCCTCCGCCAGCGCCTGCGCGACCAGTCTTTGCTTGATGCCGGATCGGTCTTTCATCTTTCCCCAAATACTCCGGGGTGAATTGGGCCTAAGGCCCAAGAGGGGCAGCGCCCCTCAACCCGTTGATATCAGAAATCCAGATCAGTGTAATGCGGCGGCGGCCGGAAGCCCGGCACCTGATCGGCCAGGATCGAGCGGAACGCAGGCCGCGACTTGATCTTGGCATACCAGTCCTTGACCACCGCCGAGCGGTTCCAGTCCACGTCCGAAATGTAATCCAGCGACGACAGATGGGCGGCAGCGGCGAAGTCCGCCAGCGTCATCATGTCCCCGGCCAGCCAGCGGCGGTGGTCCAGGAGCCAGGCCATGTAATCCAGATGGTATTTGATCGCCTTGGCGCCCGCCTTGACGTTGCGGCTGTCGGGATAGCCCTCGCCGGTGATCTTCTTGTTCACCCGCTCATACAGCAGCTTGGAGGTCACCTCGTGGTGGAACTTGTCATCAAACCAGCTCACCAGCCGCCGCACCTCATAGCGGCCCGCGGCATCCTTGGGCATCAAGGGCGGCTCCGGCCTGGTGTCCTCCAGGTATTCGCAGACCGCCGCGCTTTCGGCCATCATCTGGCCGTCCAGCCGGATCACCGGAACCTTGGCGGCCGGGTTGCGGCGCAGGAAATCGGGGTCCTGCTCCCAATAGCGCTCCTCGACCAGTTCAACCTCGATCTTCTTCTCCGCCAGCGACAGCCGCACCTTGCGGCAAAAGGGGGACAGGGGAACGTGGTACAGGCGCGCCATGGCTACAGGGGATCTCCAGAAACGTGACTACGGATACCCAGCAATGCCTCGGCCGGGAGAAAGATTCAATCCTCGAAACAATCCGCCCGCCCGTCTGCGCGAATCGTGGCCGCCCCGTCCTGAATCTGCCGCGCCCGGCGCTGCACGAAGTTCGAGGGTTTACGGGCCGAACGCTCTTTGGGATTGGGCAGAACCGCGGCGATCAGGGCCGCCTGGCGGGCGCTCAGCTGATCCGGGCCGACACCGAAATACTTGCGCGCCGCGGCCTCGGCACCGAACACGCCCTCGTCCATCTCGGCAACGTTCAGATAGACCTCCAGGATCCGCCGCTTGCTCCACACCGCCTCGACTATCGGAGTCAGCAGCGTCTCCAGCACCTTGCGCGGCCAGCTGCGGCCCTGCCACAGGAACACGTTCTTGACGACCTGCTGCGAAATCGTCGAGCCGCCGCGGCTGCCGCCCGCCTCGATCGCGGCCTGAATGGCGCGGGCATCAAAGCCCCAATGGCGGCAGAACTGCGCATCCTCCGCCGCCACGACGGAACGCGCCAGCACCGGTGCCATCTCCTCCAGCGGCACCCACATCCGGTCGACCTCGCCCAGGCGGCGCTGCTCCGCCCAGATGGTGTGGGTGATAGGCGGATTCACCACTGAAAACAGCAGGATGAGTAAAAGGAAGACCGCCGCAACCGCAAGCACCGCGCGCAAGAACCAGCGCCGCAGCCAGCGCAGCGGCTGAATCTGCCGCTTCGCCGTCTTCTTGCTGCTCTTGGTTTTCTTCTTCTTTGCAACTGCCTTGGCCATGACCCTCTATAGGACGGCAGGGGGGCATTCACAAAGGGTCAGTTGCCCGGCTGCCGTAATCCGCCAGCCCTAAGTCTCCCGAGGCGAGGGAAGGGCGCTGCCCCTCTTGAGCCTGCGGCCCAATTCACCCCGGGATATTTTTGGCCAGATGAAGTCCGGATCGGACTGCGCAGCTGACCGCGGGCAATGAAAAACCCCGCAAGCTTGCGCCTGCGGGGGTCGATTTCTGTGTCTGATCGGGCTTATTCCGCTGGAACGGCTGCCTGCTCCTGCATCACCGGATGCGCCAGCTTGTCGAGCATCTCCTTCGGGCAAACCTGCAGGAAGTTCGCCTTCTCGATATCCCAATGCTGCAGGATCTCCGCGGCCTTGCGGCTGCCGGTCTCCTGCTGATGGCGTTCGATCAGGCTTTTCAGCTCCGCTTCCCAATGCGCCACGGTGACCGGGCAGGTGACCAGCGATTCCATGTTCATCAGGGTCGCGGCCTTGCCCTCGGGGTCATAGAGATAGGCCATGCCGCCGGTCATGCCCGCGCCGAAGTTGGCACCGATCGAGCCGAGGATCACCGCTACGCCGCCGGTCATGTATTCGCAGCCGTTGGAGCCGCAGCCCTCGATCACCACCTTGGCGCCGGAGTTGCGCACCGCAAAGCGTTCGCCCGCGCGGCCGGCCGCAAACAGGTAGCCATCGGTTGCGCCGTACAGCACAGTGTTGCCGATGATGGTGTTCTCCGAGGCCACCAGCGGGCTTACCTGCGGCGGGCGCACCACGATGGTGCCGCCCGACAGGCCCTTGCCCACATAGTCGTTAGCATCGCCCGACACTTCCAGCTTAAGCCCCGGCGCCGCAAAGGCGCCCAGCGCCTGGCCGGCAGAACCCTGCAGCTTCACCGTCAGGTGATCCGGCTGGAAGGAGTTCCGCATCCCGAAGTTGCGCACGATGTGGCTGGAGGTCCGGGTGCCCACGGTGCGGTGGGTGTTCTGGATCGCGTAAGACAGCTGCATCTTCTCGCCGTCCTGCAGGAAGCGGGCGGCATCGCGCACGATCTCCGCATCCAGCGTGTCCGGCACCGCGTTCCGCTCCTTGTCACGGTTGTAGACGATGCTGGCGGAGCCATCGACGGTGATCAGCAGCGGGTTCAGGTCCAGGTCGTCCAGGTGCGCAGAGCCGCGCGACACCTGCGCCAAGAGGTCGGCCCGGCCGATCACCTCGTCCAGGCTGCGGGCGCCGATGGAGGCGAGGATTTCCCGCACTTCCTGGGCGTAGAAGGTGATCAGGTTCACCACCTTGTCGGCGTTGCCGGTGAACTTGGCGCGCAAGGATTCGTCCTGGGTGCAGACCCCCACCGGGCAGGTGTTGGACTGGCACTGGCGCACCATGATGCAGCCCATGGCGATCAGCGCCGCGGTGCCGATGCCGTATTCCTCGGCGCCCAGCATCGCTGCCATCACGATATCCCGGCCGGTCCGCAGGCCGCCATCGGTGCGCAGCGTCACCCGCTCGCGCAGGTTGTTCATCGCCAGTACCTGATGCGCTTCGGTCAGGCCCATCTCCCACGGCAGGCCCGCGTATTTGATCGAGGTCGCCGGAGACGCCCCGGTGCCGCCGTTGTGGCCCGAAATCAGGATGATGTCAGCCTTCGCCTTGGCCACGCCCGCGGCGATGGTGCCGACGCCCGAAGATGCCACCAGCTTCACCGTCACCTTGCAGCGCGGGTTGATCTGCTTGAGGTCGTAGATCAGCTGCGCCAGGTCCTCGATCGAGTAGATGTCGTGGTGCGGCGGCGGCGAGATCAGGGTCACGCCCTTGGTGGAGTGGCGCAGGCGGGCGATCAGGTCGGTGACCTTCATGCCCGGAAGCTGGCCGCCCTCACCGGGCTTGGCGCCCTGGGCCACCTTGATTTCCAGCTCTTCGCACTGGTTCAGGTATTCCGCGGTCACGCCAAAGCGGCCCGAGGCCACCTGCTTGATCTTGGCCGACGGGTTGTCGCCGTTGGGTTCGGGCACGAAGTGTGCCGGATCCTCGCCGCCCTCGCCGGAGTCCGACTTGGCGCCGATCCGGTTCATCGCCACGTTCAGCGTCTTGTGCGCCTCGGGGCTCAGCGCGCCCAGGGACATGCCCGGGGTCACGAACCGCTTGCGGATCGCGGTGATGCTCTCCACTTCCTCCAGCGGGACCGGCTTGCCCAGCGGCTTGATCTGCAGCAGATCGCGCAGGTGGATCGGCGGGTTGCTCTGCATCTTCGCCGAATACTGTTTCCACAGCTCGTAAGAGGCGCGGTTGCAGGCCATCTGCATCATATGCATCGAGGTCGCTTCCCAGGCGTGCGTCTCACCCGACTTGCGCGCCTTGTAGAAACCGCCGATGGGCAGCACGCCCTCCGGCGCCTTCCAGGCCTTGGCGTGGATTTCCTCTGCCTTGGTCTGGATACCGGTCACACCGATGCCGGAAATGCGCGAGGTCATGCCCGGGAAATACTCGGCACACATGGCGCGGGACAGACCCACAGCTTCGAAGTTCAGGCCGCCGCGGTAGGAGGAGACCACCGAGATCCCCATCTTGGCCATGATCTTGAGCAGACCCTGGTCGATGGCCTCACGGTAGCGCGCGACGTTTTCGGTCAGGGTACCGTCCAGCAGGCCGCGCTCGATGCGGTCGGCCAGCGAATCCTCGGCCAGATAGGCGTTCACCACGGTGGCGCCGCAGCCGATCAGCACCGCAAAGTAATGCGGGTCGATGCACTCGGCAGAGCGCACGTTCAGCGAGCAGAAAGTGCGCAGGCCCTTGCGGGTCAGATGCGAGTGCACGGCAGAGGTCGCCAGGATCATCGGCATCGCCACCTTGCTGGCGTCGGAATACTGGTCGGTCAGCACGATATGGCCCGCGCCCGAGCGCACCGCTTCCTCGGCTTCGGCCCGGATCCGCTCCAGCGCTGCGTTCAGCGCGCCGCGGCCCGGTGCAAAGGTACAGTCGATCTCGGCCAGCGGCGCGTTGAACTGCTGCACCAGCTTGTCCCATTGGGCGTTGCCGACAAAGGGGCTTTCCAGAACGATGATCTCGGTCTGGGAGCTGTCCTCGTCCAGCACGTTCTTGAGGTTGCCGAAACGGGTCTTCAGCGACATCACCCGGTATTCGCGCAAGCTGTCGATCGGCGGGTTGGTCACCTGGCTGAAGTTCTGGCGGAAGAAGTGGCTCAGCGGGCGGTACATCTTGGACAGCACGGCAGACGGGGTGTCATCGCCCATCGAAGCCAGCGATTCCTTGGCGTCCTCGGCCATCGGCGCAAGGATCTGCTCCAGCTCCTCGATTGTATACCCAGCCGCAACCTGACGGCGCCGCAGCTCCTCGCCGCTGAACAGCGGCTGTTCGGTGACGCTGGCGAGGGTTGTGTCCAGATCGTTGATCCGCTTTACCCAGTCGCCGAACGGCAGCGCGCGCGCCAGCTTGTCCTTGATCTCGGTGTCGCGGAACAGCTTGCCCTTTTCCATGTCCACGGCGAGCATCTGGCCCGGACCCAGCGCGCCCTTCTCGACCACGGTGGCCTCGTCCACCGGCACCATGCCCGCTTCGGAGCCGGCAATCACCAGCCCGTCGCCGGTCACGACGTAACGCATCGGGCGCAAGCCGTTGCGGTCCAGGCCCGCGCAAACCCAGCGGCCGTCGGTCATCGCCAGCGCGGCGGGGCCGTCCCAGGGCTCCATCACAGAGTTGCAGTAGGAGTACATGTCGCGCCAGGACTGCGGCAGCTCTACCGCCTGCTTGGACCAGCTTTCCGGCACCAGCATGGTTTTCGCCATCGGCGCCGAACGGCCGGCGCGCACCAGAACCTCGAACACGCCGTCCAGCGCTGCGGAGTCGGAAGCGCCGCCCGGCACGATCGGCTTGATGTCTTCGGCATAGTCGCCAAAGGTCGAAGATGCCATGCGGATCTCATGGCTCTTCATCCAGTTCAGGTTGCCCTTCAGCGTGTTGATTTCGCCGTTGTGCGCCAGCATCCGGAACGGCTGCGCCAGCCACCACTGCGGGAAGGTGTTGGTGGAATACCGCTGGTGATAGATCGCAAAGGCACTCTCGAACCGCTCATCCATCAGGTCCGGGTAGAACACCGCCACCTGCTCCGCCAGCATCATGCCCTTGTAGATGATCGAGCGGCAGGACAGCGACGCGATATAGAGGCCGGAGATGCCGGCCGACGACGAAGCCTTCTCGATCCGGCGGCGGATCACATACAGCTCGCGTTCAAAGGTTTCCTCGTCCACGCCCTTGGAGTTGGAGATCAGGATCTGCTCGATCTCCGGGCGGGTGGCATTGGCCTTTTCCCCCAGGCAGGACACATCCACCGGCACATGGCGCCAGCCATAGATGGAATAGCCCATGCGCAGCACTTCGGTTTCCACGATGGTCCGGCAGCGCTCCTGGGCGCCGAAGTCGGTGCGCGGCAGGAACACCTGACCCACCGCCATGAGCTCATCCTGGCGCGGCTCGTGGCCGGTGCGGCGGATCTGGTCATAGAAGAACGGCACCGGGATCTGCACATGGATGCCCGCGCCGTCGCCGGTCTTGCCGTCGGCGTCCACCGCGCCGCGGTGCCAGATCGCCTTCAGCGCGTCGATGCCGGCCTCCACCACCTTGCGGCTCTTCTTGCCGTCAACCGAGACAACCAGCCCCACACCGCAGGACGAATGCTCCTCTTCCTCGGAATAGAGACCGTTTTCAGCCATCCATTTGCGCTTGGCTTCCTCGGCGCGCACCCAATCGGCATCATATTTGGTCATTGGCTGTTTCCTTCTACGGCGGGGGCAAACATCTCCATCACGTCAGCGCCGGTCAGTTTCCGGCAGCTGCTGCTGAAGGCGTAGCCCGCGGGCTTCTTGTCGATGTAAAGTTCCAGGCGCAGTTCATTGCCGCCTGCGTTTTCAAACAGGCCAGCCGACATTTGCGTCTGGCCCTTATGTTCTCCTGCGGTCATCCGGTACCACAGCGCCGATCCGCATTCGCCGCAAAACGCGCGCTCCGCCCACCGCGAGGACTGATAGGTCCGCACCGGACCCAGCGCGGCATAGCCGGTGCCGGCCTGAAAGCTCAGGAACGGGCCGCTGGCCCAGCGCTGGCACATCTCGCAATGGCAGGCAGAAATAGAGGCGCGCGCGGGCGTCGCGGTGACGCTCACTGCGCCGCACATGCACTGTCCCTGCAATTCGCTCATGTCCATTGTCCTTTGCTGGCTGGGTCAGCAGTGCTGACCTTGGCGCTGCTCTATTGCTGCCCGCCGGTGCACAGGGGGTGCACAAGCGGTGTACGGGGGGTGCCGGGTTATTCCGCGGCCACCGCGGCCTTGCTGTTCAGCTTTTCGATGATCGCCTCGGCGCAATCGCGGCCGTCCTTGATCGCCCAAACCACCAGCGACGCGCCGCGCACGATGTCACCCACGGCGTAGACACCGTCCAGCTCTGTGGCACCGGTCTGGAACGCGGCCTTGATGGTGCCCCAGCGGGTCACCGGCAGCTCCGGCTGGTTCCACAGTGTGGGCAGTTCTTCCGGCTCAAAGCCCAGCGCCTTAATGACCAGGTCGGCTTCTTCAACGTAGTCCGCGCCTTCGATCACTTCTGGCGCCTGACGGCCCGAAGCATCCGGCTGGCCCAGGCGCATCTTCTGCACCATCACGCCCGCGACCTTACCGCCGTCGTCGGTGAAACCCTTGGGTGCCGACAGCCATTCAAAGATCACGCCTTCTTCCTCGGCGTTCTGGGTCTCGCGCTGCGAGCCCGGCATGTTGGCGCGGTCGCGGCGGTACAGGCATTTGACCGAGGTCGCTCCCTGGCGGATCGAGGTCCGCACGCAGTCCATCGCGGTATCGCCGCCGCCGATCACGACGACCTTCTTGCCCTCGGCGTTCAGCGACCCGTTGTCGAATTCTTCAACCGCATCGCCAAAGCTCTTCTTGTTCGAGGCACACAGGAAATCGATCGCCTTGACGATCCCTTCGGAACCGCTGCCCGGCATCGCCAGATCGCGCGATTTATAGACGCCGGTGGCAATGATCACCGCATCATGCTTGGCGCGGATGTCCTCAAACGAGATGTCTTCGCCCACGTTGCAGTTCAGCTTGAACGTCACGCCGCCATCGGCCAGCAGCTTGTTGCGGCGCTCGACCACGTCCTTTTCCAGCTTGAAGCTGGGGATGCCGTACATCAGCAGCCCGCCAGCGCGGTCATAGCGGTCATAGACGGTTACCTGGATACCGGCCTTGCGCAGCATGTCCGCCGCCGCCAGGCCGCCGGGGCCGGCGCCGATGATGCCAACGCTCTCGCTGCGCTCAGCCAGCGGCGCTGCGGGCTTGACCCAGCCTTTTTCCCAGGCGGTGTCGGTGATGTACTTCTCGACCGATCCGATAGTGACGGTACCGTGGCCGGACTGTTCGATCACGCAGTTGCCTTCGCACAGGCGGTCCTGCGGGCAAATGCGGCCGCAGATCTCCGGGAAGGTGTTGGTGGCCTGCGAGGTGGCATAGGCCTCTTCCAGGCGGCCGGTTGCGGTCAGGCGCAGCCAGTCGGGGATGTTGTTGTGCAGCGGGCAGTGGCTCTGGCAATACGGCACACCGCATTGGCTGCAGCGGCTGGCCTGCTCCTCAGCCTTGGCAGCAGCATACTCCGCGTAGATCTCATTGAAGTCTTCCTTGCGTACACTCGCGTCACGCTTTTGAGGCATGTCGCGTTCGATCTGCACAAATTTCAGCATCGGTTGCTTGGCCACGGGCTGGACTCCATCGTTTGTCTGGCTGCGAGGGCACCTTTGCAGGTACTGGAACGCTTTATGTCAACTGTGCTGACCTATTTTGCCAGCGCTTTACCTCTGATACCTTGTTCGGCGGAAATGTACAGAAATTTTAGGTCCGTATCGGACCATAATATCCGCTTCCCAATTCAGAGGCGGTATTTATACAGAGTCACGACAGTTTACGGCCCGTTCGCGGCCAGCAAAGGACGTTTTCAGTATGCCTCTTTTCCAGCTCGTCCTGGTAGCGCTGATCCAGGGCATTACCGAATTCCTGCCCATCTCCTCCTCCGGCCATCTGATTCTGCTGCCCGGACTGACCGGGCTGAATGATCAAGGGCAGGTGATCGACGTCGCGGTGCATGTGGGCACCCTGGCCGCGGTGATGATCTATTTCTGGAGCGATGTGCGCGAGGGCCTTATCGGCCTGCCCCGCGCCCTTACAGGCCGCACGGACACGCCCGGCGCCCGGCTCGCCATGGGGTTGATCATCGCCACCATCCCAACCGTTCTGTTCGGTGCGGTGCTGCATTTCACCGGCCTCAGCGATGCGCTGCGGTCGATGGCGGTGATCGGCTGGACAATGCTGGGATTCGGGCTGGTGCTGTACTGGGCCGACCAGAAAGGCGCCGAGGTGAAACAGGCCGGCGACTGGGGGGTGCGCGACGCGCTGATCATGGGGCTGTGGCAGATGCTGGCCCTGATCCCGGGTACCTCGCGTTCCGGAATCACCATCACCGGTGCGCGCCATCTGGGCTACACCCGCGAGGACGGCGCCCGCATCGCCATGCTGATGTCGATCCCCACCATCATCGCTTCGGGCGTGCTCCTGGGCACCGAGGTGGCGCTGGAGGCCAACACCGCCCTGATGCGCGATGCAGGGATCGCCGCAGTGCTTGCCCTGCTGTCGGCGCTGGCCGCGCTCAGCCTGATGATGCGGCTGCTGCGCTCTGTCAGTTTCACGCCTTACGTGATCTACCGGGTGATCTTGGGGAGCATCCTGCTCGCCATCGCCTACAGCAGCTGAGCCGGAAACGAAAAACGCGGGGACATCCCCGCGCTTTCAAACCCTTGGGCTGTCGCAACAGTCAGGTGCCGTTGCGCAGATTGCGGGCCGAGTTGGTCATCTCGTCGTACTGGCCGGAGGGGCGGAATTTCCACAGGTAGTCCGGCAGAACCGCCTCCAGGCTGACCGGGCTGATACCCAGATCGCCAAACCCCTTGGCGCCTTCGGACACCACATTGTCCGACTTCAGGCTGCGCAGCTGGTCGCGGGTCAGCGTCTTGTTTTCGATCAGCTGGAAGCTGGCCGCCTGCAGCATGTCAAAACCAAAAGCTACCAGCCAGGCGGCGGGGCGGGGCAGCGACAGGATCAGGCGGCGGCGGTGAATCACCTCCAGCATCTGCTCCATCAGCTCGCGGAAGGTCTTGGCCTCAGGGCCGCCCAGTTCATAAATGCCGCCCTCCGCCGCGCCGGTTGCTCCCTTGACCGCGGCCTTAGCCACGTCATCAACGTAGACCGGCTGGAACCGGGTGGCGCCGCTTGCAATCGGCAGAACCGGCGACAGGCGGGTCATGCCCGCAAAGCGGTTGAAAAATTCGTCCTCGGCCCCAAAGATCACGGAGGGGCGCAGGATCACGGCACCCGGGAAGTGCTGCAGAACAGCAGTTTCGCCCGCGGCCTTGGTGCGGGAGTATTCGCTGGCAGCATCCGCATCAGCGCCAATCGCTGAGATATGCACCAGGCTGGCGACACCTTCTTGCGACGCGATGCGGGCTATGCGGCCCGCGCCTTCGGCGTGAACGGCGCCAAAGGTGTTCTTGCCCAGCTCGTTCAGGACGCCCACGCAGTTCACCACTGCATCCGCACCCTGCATCACTGCGGCCACGGACATGTCATCGCGGACGTTGCAGAACACCGGCTCCACCTGGCCCGGAACACCATAGGGTTTCACATGCATGGCTTCATTGGGGCGGCGCACCGCCACCCGCACACGCCAGCCTTCCTTGGCCATGCGCCGCGCAATGTAGCGGCCCACGAAACCGGATCCGCCATAGATCGTGACCAGTTTGGACATCTTTTGGCTCCTGAACTTAGCTGCCCCTATGCCTTAGCGCCGCAACGGGCGTCAAACAAGGCGCAAAACGTGGGATTACGGCCACAATGACTGCCGAAGACGCAAGCCGAGTTAACAGCTTCCCCGGAATTGCCTTATTTGGTTAACGTCGCCTTCAGCCCCTCAGGGTTAAGGCAATTTGGTGTACCCGAAACACCTGTTTTGGCGGTTTAATTGTCGGTTTAAAGAGGTCAGCTCATATGATCAGTGAAAATGACAAATCCCTGGTCCGCAAAAGTTTCGAGAGCGAGCGGATGGATCTTGATACCTTCGCCACCGCCTTCTACGCCAAGTTCTTTGCCGCCTGCCCCGAAGTCCGCCACCTCTTTTCCCGCGACATGACTAGGCAGGAAGAAAAGCTGCTGGCCATCCTGACCCATATTGCAGAAGCGCTGGACGATTCCGCGCGGTTGAATGAAATCCTCAGGCAGCAGGGGGAAAAGCACCGCGAGCGGGAAGTGTCAGATGCGCATTTCAAGGGATTTATCCTCGGCTTCACAGGCGCCCTTTCAGAAACACTTGGTCCGGACTGGAGTACCGAAGCGGAGCTGGCGTGGACCAGATTCCTGACATTTGTAGCGGCCAAAATGAATTTCACGGTGCAGCGCTAAGCAGCTCCAGGCAGCGGCCCTGCATGTGCTGCCGTTTTCCATTTGACGCCCCTTGCGAACCGCCTTATACGCCGGTCACACGACACCTGCCCAGGTGGCGGAATTGGTAGACGCGCTAGCTTCAGGTGCTAGTGTCCGTATGGACGTGGAGGTTCGAGTCCTCTCCTGGGCACCATCCCCCTGCATCAGTCACAAAATCTGCAGAACCGCACGGCGCCTTTCCGGTCCGGCAACGCTGTTTATAATGCTTATTGGTCTATGCCGGTAAACGGGCAGAACGGCAGGGAAGCCCCGCCGTTCGCAGTCTTTCCAAAATTATCAGTTCGGCTCTTTTACCGCGTCCTGCCGCTCCGCTTCCGGCTCCCCTTCAGCGTTCGGGCCGGTTTCCGCGAAGTCTGCTTCTTCCGCATCTTCCGCTGTGTCAGTCTGCTTGTTGTCCAGCGCACCGGTGATCAGCGGCAGCATATGTGCCGCCGCATGGCTGGCAACCTCCGGTGTCTCCGGGCGCTTCCAAGACAGGGTGTCAAAGCTGGTGCAATGCTCACAGACCGGCTCCCATTCCGCATGGATATGGTTGCAATTGGTGCAAACCCACTGCGGTCCGCGCGGAGCCGTCAGCGCTTTGGCGAGCCACCCCTGCACCACCTTGTCATCCGCGCCTTCGCCGCGCTCGATCGCTGCCATCAGCGTCAGCGCCCGCGCGTCCGGGGCCCGCTCTGTCAGGTCGCTCAGCCAGCGGCGGGCTTCGGGGAAGTCCTCTGCCACGATGTTCAGCTCTGCCATCACCAGGCGGGTTTCATCGTCCTGCGGGTTGAGCCGGGCCAGCTGGTCGAAGCGGGCAACGCGCTCCGCGGCGCTTTCGTCCGGCTCGACCTCGGCAAAGGCGTGGGCCAGATCCGGGTGCGGCTGGCTTTGCCAAGTTTTTTTCAGCAGACGGACCGCCGGGCGCTTCTTGCCCTTGGCGAGGTAGGCACGGGCCGCCATCGCCGCGGCGGGCACCAGGTCAGGCGACAGACGGTTGGCCTCGATCGCCTGCTCCCGCTGCTCGATCGTGGCGTTTTCGTCGATCACCCCTTTGGAGGCCGATAGTGCCAGCACCGCATCGCGGCGCTTGTAGACATCGCGCGGCAGGGTGCCGGTCTTGAGCTTAGTCGACAGCGTCTTGCGGGCACCGGCCCAATCCTCGGCCTGGGCCTGCAGGCGCAGAAGGGTGTCCTGCACCTCTTCATGCTTGGGCCGCAGCGCCAGCGCCTTCTCGGCCAGCTGGCGGGCGGTGTCGGTATCGCCCTCGGACAGTTTCTGCTTCATGATCCCGCGCACCCCGACAAAGCGGGTCTGCTGGTTCGACAGCAGCCGTTTGTAGGCCTCCGCCGCCTTGTGAGTGTCGCCGCTCATTTCAGCAGCCTGCGCCACCAGCAGGTCCGTCAGCTCAGGGTTCTGCAGGTATTTTTCCGCGCGCGCCGCCTTGGCCAGGGCCAGCCGTCCTTCACCGGAGGCCAGCGCCATCAGGCCTTCGGACAGCGCCCGGTAGCCTTTGCGCTCACGCCCCTTGTCCCAATAGCGCGACAGGGCGGTCTCGTCACCGTTCAGGAAGCGCAGCGTGGCCACCAAGAGCGACAGCAGCTTGAGAAACAGCCAGACCGCAACCACAAGCACGCCCAGCGCGATCACCGATTGCAGCGCGCTGAAGGTGTATTCAGTGCCGGCAACGGTGATTTGCACCCCGCCGGCGGTTTCCATCAAAAGGCCCGCGCCAAATGCCAGAAGCGCGACAATCGCGACAAATACGAGGATCTTCAACAACGACCAGAGCATGGCGGCTTCCTTATTTGGCTTGCAGGCTTTGGGCCAGATCAGCGGCAGCGTTCACCGCTGCGACCCGCGCGTTTGCCGCCGCTTCCCAGCCGGCTAGGGCAGCACGTGCGGTTTTCGGCAGCGCGGAGAGTTCTGCCAGCGCCTCCTCGATCCGGCCTGCGGCCACGGCGGCCTCGGCCCGGGACAGGATGGCATCCGGATCATCGCCGTCGCGCGGCGCTACGGAACGGGCGCCAAGATGGCGGTTCACATAATCCATCAGGCTGCCGCCGCCTTTTGCCTCTTCGCGGGCGGCGGCCAGCGCCTCGCGGGCGGCCGGGGCAAAGCCATCGCGCAGGGCGGTCAGGGTGGCCACACCGGTTTCCGCCGGTCCGGCAAGTTCTGGCGGCACTTCGACGCCCAACAGTTCAAGCCGCTGCACGCTGGAGTCATAGCTGTTGCCGCTGTCCAAGGCGGACCGCAGCTGCGCCAGCTGGGTCTGGGCGCTGGCGATGCGGGCGGCTTCGGCGCTGGCCGTCTCCATTTCCTCTGCTTCTGCCAGCTTCTGATCGACTACGGCCCGCTGCGCCGCGAGGCTCTCCTGCAGCTTGCCCAGCTCTGCCTCAAACGCCGCAACCGCTTCAGGCGATGCGCCTTCCAGCGGGCGGGTTTCCAATGCGGACACACGTTCCGCCAGGGCCTGCAGATCCGCGCGCAGCGTATCATCCGGGGCCTCAGCGGATTGCGCCTCTTTCAGCGCTGCAACCTCTGCGGCGAGGGTGTCGGTGCGTTCGGCGAGCGGAGCAAGGTCAGGGGCGCGGTTGTCCTCAACCTGCTGCTTCAGCGCGGCAAGCGCCGCCTGCATCTCCGCCTGGCTGGTTTCCAGCGCGGTCAGATCCACGCTGCTGCCTTTCAGCGATTGCGGCAGCACGGAGTCGAGCCAGCCGCTCTGTCCGGCCACAAAGCCGATCCCCGCGGCCACCACACCGCCCAAGAGGGCTGCGCCGAAGCCGCCGCGCTTTTCCACCACCCGCTCGATTTCGTGCGGCTGTGCCTCTGCCGCGGCGTTATGTTCCGCAGGCTCAGCCGGGGTGTCCTCTTGCAGCGTCTCCCGTTCGAAGGGAGACACAAATGCGGTCTCGGTCTCGGTCTCGGTCTCGGGCTCGGGCGCGCTCTCGCGCTCGGTCGCGCTCTCGCTGGCGCGGTCGCG
>NZ_CEYXRG010000014.1:0-127017 GCF_982940295.1 Leisingera sp. | reverse complement strand
GCGAGAGGTCGTCGGAGGCCTGGCTGATCTCGGCGGCACCGTTGCGGATACTGCCCGCTGCCACGATCACTTGCTGCACAGTGTCCTTCAGCGTTTCCAAGGTCAGGTTGTAATCACGGCGCAGCTGTTCGTGGTCCTCCGGAAAGGCTTCTGTGATAGGCTGCGAGAAATCCCCGGCAGACAGCCGCACCAAGCCGGCGCTCAGGCTTTCAACCACGAATTGCTGCTGCTGCTGCTGCTCATTGCGGCGCTCTTCGGCGAGGCGGGCCTGTTTCAGGTCGGCCTGCATAGAAACCAGAGTTTTGCCGATCTTGCCGATTTCATCGTTCCGCCCGGCGGCTTCGATGCTGGTGTCCAGATCGCCTGAAGCAACGGCCTCCATGTGCGCGCAGATTTTGTCGATCGGGCGGGTGATCGACCGCGCGAACAGCCAGCCGAGACAGGAGACAACGGCAGCCAGGGACAGGGAGATCAGCAGCATGATCTGGCGCTGCCGGACAGCGGGCGCCAGTATTTCCTCCCGGTCGAGCTCAGCCACGATTGCCCAATTGAGGTCGCGGTAAGCGAAGGGTGCGGTGACGGCTGCCACGGTACGCCCATCCGGCTTTTGGACGGCAGGGTGGAATATTCCGGCGTGGTCACCGCCCGCGCCAGCAGAGCCGCCTCCGGAGGAGATGCCGGAAAAGGCAGATTCAATGTAAGGCAGGCTGGGGAGCTCTTCCAGTACGCGGTGCCGCCCCTCGAGGCGCGATTGGGTTCGGGCTTTGAAGTCGCCGCCGATCAGGTAAACATCCAGCGTTTCCAGCTCGCCGCCGAAATTGGTGGTGATCGTTGCGATTTCGTCAATGGCAACCTGCAGGGCGAAAACCCCTGCGAACCGGCCTGCCTCATCCACGATCCGGGTTGCCGCAAAGCCCGCCGGGGCATCCGCACTGGGCGCATAGGATTCGATGTCGGAGAAATAAACCCGGCCGGCTTCTCCGTCCTCCGCCATCCGGAACGCTTTGGCCAGACCTGTGCCGCGGTATTGGCCGGTGATCATGTTGCTGGCGTAGTCGCTTTCCTTGGTGACCGAAAAGACCACGTCCCCTGCCGGACTGATCAGGAAGATGTCATAGAAGCCCATCCTCTCCATAACCCTCTTGAAGGCGGGATGATTGCGCTCGAAGTGAATTTCGTAGGGGGATGCTGCAGAGGCAAACAGTGAAAGGTTCTGCACCTCGGCCTGGCCTTCGCCGGCCCGGGTGGACCAGGTCGCGGTCAAGTCTTTCATGGCATCGGCCGTCGAGGGCACCGAGGCGATCGTCAGAATGGCGGCCTCTATTCCCTCGAAATAGGATTGCAGGGCCAATTCGCGGTCCTGCACCAGGGACTGCATGAACACTTCGCTCTTCTCGAGCACGCCGCGGCGGAAGTTGCTGGTGCTGACGGCAATCAGAACGGCTGTCAGCACCAGTGCAGTGCTGACGATCAGCAGCGGCAGCTTGTAAGCGAGCTTCATGGATTTCAGAATTTTCAATTTGACCTCCAGCGGAGAGGCATCCCGCGGGTGGTGCCGCGTCAGATGCGAGTGATGCGATTGCCTCCATTTTCAACGATAGATAGATTTTTTATCGGTTAATGCGCCTGCACTTTTACGATAGGGTTTCGATTTTTTTGCTTCGCTATAAGGTTGAGCAGGGCAATGCGCAGAGCAGTCTGTTGCTGTGGTTTTACGCGCAAGCGCTCATCCGGGACTGCCCGGCCATTAACGATTGCGGCGGCGCGGGCGACGGCAGTACGGAGCCATTCCCTCCGGCTCAGAGGACCCACGCGGCAGCAAATAGTTAACAAAGCTGGGAGTGCGAATCGCTGGTATGGTGGCTGTACTGCGCTCGAAACCCGGTTGAGCGGCAGAATATTTTCCCGCGTTTCCGGGGAGTTCTCTGGTTTCCATCGGCGCTGTTCGGGTTTTTCTGGCAAAGGATGGGTCTTATTTGCCATGGTTAATCATCAATAACCGGGGGGTTAGGGAATTGTTAACGCTGCCGCAATCTGTCCATGAATTTGCCTCTTCACGGCAATTTCGGGCCTCATTCCAGCCGCACGCCTGAATGACGATAGGTTTGCGGGAAGCTGGAGTGGGTAATGAGACGACTAATTGCTGCGATGGCGGCATGCCTGTCCCTGGGCATGCCCATCGGCGCGGCTGCGAGTGATACGCAGTCAGCCGCCGCATCCATTGAGGGGTGGGAGGCCGTCGGACGGCTGAACATTGCAAATGGCAACATCTGCACCGGCGCGCTGGTTGCGCCGGATCTTGTGCTGACGGCCGCGCACTGCCTGTTTGATCCGCGCACAGGGGCGCAGGTTGCGCCGGCGGCGATCTGGTTTGAGGCTGGTCTGTCGGGACGGCAGGCAGTGGCCCTGCGGCAGGTGGTTAAGGCGGTGATGCATCCGCAATACCGTTACCGGCCCGCGGGGAAGCATCAGATCGGCAGCGATCTGGCGGTACTCAAGCTGGACCGCCCGATCAGCCGCAGCCGCATCCAGCCTCTGACAATGTCGCCGGACGCGGCGCGCGGTGATATTCTGGGGGTTCTGTCCTATACCCGCAGGCATGCTACCCGGCCGGGGCTGGAACCGTCGTGCAGCGTGTTGGCAAGGCAAAGCCGGACCCTGGTGCTGTCTTGCCTAGTGGACTTTGGCGCGTCCGGGTCGCCGGTGCTGGAGATGCGTCCGGGCCTGCCGCCGCGGCTGGTTTCGGTGATCTCAGCCAAGGCGGCGATGGGCAAACGGCGGGTTTCAATCGGCACAGCGCTGGATGCTTCGCTGCGCGAACTCATGCGCCGCGCGGGCTAGGAACAGCCGGAAACCAAAGTAATAGTGCGGCTGCAACGGCCTAGGTCTGGCAGCGCCATCACGGCTCGCGCAGAGCCTCGCGGGATTTGTACAGCGGCTTCAGCAGGTACTGCAGCACGGTCTTTGCACCGGTCTGCAGTTCTGCCGTGGCGCGCATCCCCGGACGGATCTCGATCGACTGCTGACGTTCGGTGAAACCGGATTTGTCGACCCGCACCGTCACCCGGTAATAGGGTTCGGCGCGCGGGTTGCGTTCATCTTCAAAGGTATCGGCGGAGACGAAATCCACCTTTCCGCGCAGCGAGCCATAGATGGTGTAGTCATAGGCCGACAGCTTGATGGTGGCGTCCTGGCCGGGCTGCACGCTGGCGATGTCTTCGGGTTTCACCCGCGCCTCGACAAACAGCTCTTCGCCCAGCGGGATGATCTCCAGAATTTCCTCGCCGGGACGGATCACGCCGCCGATGGTGGTCACGGCCAGGCTGTTGACGATCCCAGCCATGGGGGAGGTGATGATGGTGCGGTTCAGCTGGTCCACCGCCAGCCGCTGTTCCTGGCGCAGGGTCGTGAGGTCGCGCAGGGTTTGCGAATACTCCTCCGCCTGTTCCAGCTCTGCTTGGGTGCCGATCTCGCTGTATTTGGCGCGGGCGTCGGTTGCGGCTTTGCGGGCCTTGTTCACCTCGATCAGCGCGACGATCTTCTGCTTGTAGAGCTGCTCCATATTGGCAAGCTCGGCGTTCAGCTGATCCATGATCTGCCGGGCGCTGTCGCGGCGGCTGGTGAAGTCAGTCTGACGCGCAGTCAGCAGGCCGCGTTCCGAGGCCAGGATGCCGGGGGAGCGCTGCGCCAGCATCTCCGGCACGGAGAATTCAAAGGCGCCCTTCATCTGTGCTTCCAGCCGGTGGCGCTTGATCTCCAGCGCGTCGATCTGGTTCTGCAGCTCGTCGGCGGCGGCGCGGAACTTGGTGTCCTGCAGCTTGGCCAGCACCTGACCGGCGGAAACGATATCGCCCTGACGAACATGCAGTTCCGCCAGGATGCCGCCTTCGAGGTTCTGCACGATCTGCGCGCGGGAGGAGGAGACCACCTGGCCCTCGCCGCGGACGATCTCGTCGATGGAGGCAAAGGCGGCCCAGATCAGAAAGGTCACAACGGCGGCCAGCGCCAGATAGATGATCCGGCTGGCGCTGCGGGGTGTCTCGGCATTTCCGTAGGGATCGTGCAGGGCCATGCTCATTTGCCTTCTCCGGCGGCCAGATGGGCCAGAACCTGATCACGCGGTCCGTCCACCACCATCCGGCCGGACTGCAGGATCAGGGTCCGGTTGGTGAGCGACAGGATCGGCATCCGGTGGGTGGCGATCACCGCGGTGCGGCCCTCCAGCCAGCCTTCCAGGCGGCTGACCAGGGTGCGTTCCAGCGTCTGGTCGAGCGCCGCGGTGGGTTCGTCCAGCAGCACGACCGACGGGTCCTGCAGCCACAGCCGGGCCCAGCCGATCGACTGGCGCTGGCCGATCGAGAGGCCATGGCCGCCGTCGCTGATCTCCAGGTCCAAACCCTTGTGGTGGTTGCGCACATGGGCGCCGAGGCCTGCGAACTCCAGCGCCTCCAACAGCCGGTCGTCATCGCGCTCCAGTTGGTTGAGGTTCAGGTTGTCGCGCAGGGAGCCGGCAAACAGCCGCACATCCTGGCTGAGGTAGCCGATGTTGGCGCGCAGGTCGCGCGGGTCGATCTGTGCCATGTCGGTGCCGTCGAGCAGGATGCGGCCCCGGTCGGGGGCATAAAGGCCGGACAGCAGTTTCAGGAGTGTGGACTTGCCCGATCCGTTGACGCCCAGCACCGCAACCCGCTGGCCCGGCGTGACCGCCACTGCTTGCACGTCCAGCGTCGGCGCCGCGTCGTCCTCGTAGCGGAACATGATCTCGCGCAGCTCAAACCGGCCTTCGATTTTCTGGCGGCGCAGATAAGTGCGTTCCTGTTCCTTTTCCTGCGGCGCCTGGGCAATCGCATCCAGCCCTTCCAGCGCCGCCTTGACGTTGCTCCAGCGCGCCAGGGTGGCGGCAAACTGCGTGAGCGGCGCCAGCGTGCGGCTGGTCAGAATACCTGTGGCAATGATGGTGCCGACGGTGAACTCGCCCGCAAAGACCAGCAGCGTTCCCAGCACCACCGCAGTGATATAGGTCGCCTGCTGCACACCTTGCGACCAATAGGTAAGGGCGCTGGACAGCTTGCGCTGCTCGGTCGCGGAATGCGACGACAGAGTGTTCAGTTCATCCCATAGCCGCAGCACCCGGTCCTCGCCGCGCTGGGTTTTCACGGTGTCCAGCTCGGTCACCACCTCATGCAGCAGCCGCCCCGCCTTGGCATTGGCGCCCTGCGTCTGGCGGGTATAGGCGATCATCTTTTTCTGCATGAAGTATGCAGGCAGCAGCATCAGGATGCCGCCCGCGACAATCACCCAGACCACCGGTCCGGCAATCGAGGCGACCAGCAGCAGGAACACCGCGATAAAGGGGATGTCCGCCAAGGTGGAAATAGTGGAGGATGTGAAGAACTCACGCACCGAGCCGAAATCGCGCATCGCGGCAAACAGGCCGGAGGGCGGCAGCGGTTTCTTGTCCGAGCGCATCCCGATCAGGCGGCGCATCAGGTTGTGCTGCACCGACAGCTCGATCTGGCGGCCGGCCGCATCGGTCAGCCGCGCGCGCGCCAGCTTCAGCATTGCCTCCAGCGCGATCGCCAAAAAGGCGCCGACCGCCAGCACCCACAGCGTGGCGTGCGACTGGTGCGGGACCACCCGGTCATAGACCTGGAGGGAGAACAGCGCGACGGAGACGGCCAGGATGTTCGCCACCAGAGAGCCCAGCATGATCTCACCCACCTGGCGGCGGTATTTGGGAAACTCGCTCCAGAACCAATGGCCGGGATCGATCTGCGGCGTGTGCTTGGCCGCCATCTGGCTGAGCGAAGGGCGGGCCGACAGCACCGTGCCGGTGAAATAGGGGGAGAACTCCGCCAGCGGCACCTCGGTGCGGTTGTCCGGGCAGGAGGTGTCGTAGATGGTCAGGGCTTCATCTGCCTGGCTCAGCACCAGTACGCACTGGCCGCCGGACATCACCGCAAGCGCAGGCCACAGCGCGGGGGCGAGGCTCTGCTTCTCCAGAATTTTGGGCTGCAACCCGGCGGATTGCACCGCCTTGGCCAGCGTGTGCAGGGACAAATCTCCCGGTGTTTCCTTCCACAGGAAGGCGGCGACATCGCTGATCGGCACTTCGCTGCCCTTCAGCGCGGCCAGTGTGGCTATCAGGCTGGCGCGGTGCTGAATACGGGCCGCGGCACCCTCCAGCAGGGAGCCGACCTCTGGCTGCGCTTCTTGCGGCTGGGGTTTGGTCTGATTGTCGGTGCGCGGCTTGAGCGGTGCATTGGGACCGGGCGCCGGGGCAGGGGTATTGGCGGGCTGCATCCCGGCTTGCGGTGCAGCGTGCGGGCCGGAAGCAGGTACAGCCCGCAGCACCGGTTTTTTGCCGGAGGCGGGCAGGGGGCGCGGGGGCTTTTGTGTCGTGTCCGTCAAATCTTGTCCCCATCGGCCAATAGGCCCAGGTCGCGCGCCAGTTGCAGCTGGATCAGCACCACCTCGTATTTCGCGTCGATAAAGGCCTGCTCGCGGCGCACCAGCTCCTCGTAGACCTGGATCACCTCCATCACCGGGCGCTGGCCAGCCTCGAATTGCTTCTGAAACAGCTCATAGGTTTCGCGGCTGCGGCGCACCAGGGCTGCCGTCTCGGCCTCCTGGCGGCGGTAGGAGGCGATCTGCTGGATCTGTCGGCTGTAGGTGCGGCGGGCGGTTTCCTCTGCTTCGCCCACCTGGCGGGTTGCGGCCTCCTTGGAGGCTTCCAGCGCCTGGATGGCTGCAGGGGTGCCAAGGCCCAGCGGCTGGCCGGTACCGAGGGTGATCCCGGCGCCGGACCCGTCGGTGGTTACATTGCCCGCAGCCGAGATCTGCGGCAGCAGGCCTGCGCGCCCCGACTTGGCTTGGGCAATTGTGCGCTCTGCCTCAGCGCCGGCCTTGAGCACGGACAGGAACTGAATCTGCTCGGGCGGGGTGCCAATCTCCAGATGCGCGGGCTTCCGGGGGAAAGACTGCCCGGTCATCGCCTGCAGCTCGGCGCGCGCTGTGGCGGCGGCGTCCTGGGCGGTAGCGGTGGCGGTGCGTATGCCGCTGATCTTGCTGTCCACGACATTGAGGTCGGCACGGTCTGACACACCGCCGTCAACACGCCCCTGAACGATCCGGCGGAAGTCCTGCATCCGGCGCAGGGCGCGGTTGCCATAGGCAGCTTTCTCGTCGCCGCGCAGGGCAGTGGCATACAGCCCAACCGCCGTTTCCACCCGGCTGTTCATGTCTTCTGACAGGTTAACCGCGGCGACTTCGACATCAGCGGCGGCAAAGGCCCGCTCTGCCTTGCGGCGGCCGTTGTCGAACAGCACCTGCTCGATCAGCAGTCCCGCTACAAGATCGCCCAGATCGGTCAGGCTGACCGAAGGGCCCAGCGTCGGCAGCCAGTTCTTGGAGGCCGCTTCGGCCCGCAGTTTGGCGCTGATCAGCTCGGCCTCGGCCGCGCGGGACGAGGCGGCAATCGCGGCCTGCGCCACCTCGCCGTAAGCGCTGTCATCAGTCAGCAGGGAGCGGCGCTCCATCAGCTTCCGGATCACTTCGGAGGAGGCATCGCCCGATTGGGAAAAATTGCTGCGCGGTGCTGTTGCACCGGCGCCTTCGGACCCGCCGGACAGCGGTGACTGGGCGCAGGCCGACAGGCTGCACATCACTGCGATGGCGCAAAGAAAGCGTCCCGGTTGCATCCTGCCCTTTGCCCTTGTGTTTAAGGCTTTTGTTGTGTTGGGCCCGGCGGAATTGCCCGCCAGGCCAGCCGCTCAGATCACGGTATTGACGTCTTCGTCGACGATCAGCGTGGTGCCGTCGTCGCCGATGGTGTAGACGTTGTATGCCTCGCCATCGATGGTCTCGGTGCCCGTTGCGGTCGCGCCGGTAATCGTGAGCGTGTCATCCGCCCCGCCATGCACAGTCACCGAGTCAGAGTTGCCGGACAGCGCGTTGATGTCCGCCTCGGTCAGGGTCAGGTCGACGCCATCAGCATGAACAAGGTTCAGCTCATCGATGTTGAATTGCGACAGGCCTGCGTGGTCCAGCACCGTTGCGCCGGCGCCGTCCTCAAGCACAACCATCGTGCCGGAGCTGTTGCCCGCGTCGTCGACGCGGTTGACCACCAGATGCGAGCCGTCCGGAACGTCCGCGTCGAAACTGAACAAAGTACGGCCGCCGCCAAGGTCGGTTTCGGTGCCGGTGACATCTGAGACGCTGCCGCCGCTGGTCAGCTCATGCGCGGTGTCGCCGGTCTCGAAATCATCGCTGAAGAAACCGCTGACACCGGCGCCGGTACTTATCACGTCCCCGACGTTCGGAGCGTCATACTCAGTGTCGATGCCGAAGGTTTCGGTCAGGGTTTGGGTGTTGCCCGCCGCGTCGGTCGCGGTGATCTCTGCTGTGGCAGTGGTGTCGCCCTCGGGCAGGTCATCCGCGTCAAAGGCGGCGCTCCAGTTGCCGTCCGCATCCACGGTCGCAGCCCGGGTGACGCCGCCGATGTTCACCTCAACGCTGGATCCAGCCTCGACTGTGCCGGTCATGGTCAGGCCCGCCGCGCGCTCTGCGACGTTCAGCACATCGTCATCGGTCTGGCTGCTGTCTGCAGTGAACGGCGTTACCTCGGTGTCGATGGTCAGCGTGTCGCTGATTTCCGAGGTGTTGCCGGCGGCGTCCGTGGCCGTGACAGTGATATCTGCGTCGTAGCTGCCCTGGGCAATGTCGGAGGCGGCGAAATCCACGCTCCAGTTGCCGGCGGCATCGACAGTTGCGGTTTCGGTGGCGTTGCCCAGTTGCACGACAACGGTCGAGCCCGGCTCCACTGTGCCGGTCAGCGTCACCCCGTCGCTGCGTTCGGAGCCGTTGACAACGTTGTCGCCCTCGATGCTGCCGGATTCCAGGGTCAGCGGGTCGACCAGCGTGTCCACGCGCAGGTCGGCGGTGGCCGTCGCAGTATTTCCGGCCGTGTCGGTCGATGTCACGCTGACGGTGGTGTCATATTCACCGGCAGGCAGCGAGCCTGCTTCGAACACGGCGGCCCAGTTGCCGTCCGCGTCTACCGTGGCGGTGCGGGTCACGCCTTCTACAGTGACGCTGACCGTCGCCCCTGCCTCGCCGGTGCCGGTCAGGGTCAGGCCTGCCGCGGCCTCGGAGCCGCTGACCAGATCGTCGCCGCCTGCCTGACCGGGATCAATCTCCACCGCTGTTGTTGTGTCAACACGGATGGTGCCGGTCACGCTGCCGGTGTTGCCAAAGCTGTCTGTCGCCTTGACGGTAACTTCTGAGTCGTACTCGCCAGCGGCGATTTCAGACGCCGCAAAGTCCGCGCTCCAGGTGCCGTTTTCTGTGGCGGTGACCGTGCGGGTGACACCCTGGAAAGTTACTTCGACAGTCGCACCTGCTTCAGCAGTCCCTGTCAGGGTGACGCCATCCGCGGCTTCCGCTGCGTTGATCATGTCATCGCCGCCAGCCTGGCCCTCATCAAGGGTTACATCGGCAACGGTGTCGATCACCACGGTGGGGCCATCCAGGTCGAATTCGGTGCCATCCGGGTCAACAACATGAACGGTTGAATCGTAGTTTCCGTCCGGCGGCAGATCATCAACCGGGAAGGTCACGCTCCAGTTGCCGTCGTCATCGATTGTGGTTGTCTGGGTCGCGGTTCCGACGGTGACTGTCACCTCGGATCCCGGCGCTCCGGTGCCGGTGACTTCAACCGGAGAGGTGGTGGAGCCCGACACCGGGTAGGTGGCGTCCGGGTCATTCACCGTAGGCACGATTGCGGCGGTGCCGCCATCGCCGCCTCCGCCGCTGCCGGCGATGGCGGCTGCGCCAACGACACCTGCTGCGGCCCCTGCGGCCCCCAGGCCGCCGAACAGCGGTGCGGCGAGCGGTGCAACCACCGGCTCGATCCGGTCGACGTCCAGGAACACCATCTCGTCGTAGGCGCTCCACTTGCCGGTCAGGTCGAGCGGTTCGTAGGTAGCAAAGAGCATACCGCTGGACTTGTCCTCCAGCACGACCTCGATGAACTCGCCTTCAGAGCTGAGAAAGAGGTTCTTACCACCGGTGGAGCTGAAGGAGTAATAGTTCTCCAGCACCAGTTCCTGTCCGTTGGCCAAGGTGATGTGAAGGTCGCCGCCGCGGCGGGCATAGCTCTCGACGTCGGCTGGGTTGAGATTCAGCGAAATGTCCTTGGACGGGCCCGCATTAATGCGCGCCGGCGTGCCTTCGGAGAAATTGCCATGCTGTGTAGTGCCCGCCATGTCGCGGGTAATAAATGCTACCGTGCTCATTTTTTTACCGCTCAATCTGTACGCGGCTGCGCCGAAATCAATTGGCGCGCGCTGCGTGGTTCCGTTGCCTGTAGTTTCGCCCACCGGCCGTCTTTTGCGGCCATTTTGAGGCCATACTGTGATGATTTTTCGAGGCCTGTCCAGTGGATGGGCGCCGCTGTTACAGTAAATTAAGCGGCAACCGTGTCCTGGCTGCCGCAGAAATTTTAAGCTTTTTCACGGGAAAGCAGCTGCGGACCAGCCTTAGTGCCGGGGTGGACTCCGCTGCGGCTGGTCCATGAAAGCAAGCATTCCTGCTATGGGATATTACTCAGGGGCGAGTTCGCGGTGCGGCAATCACCTCATGGCGGAAGCGCGCCCGCAAGCCGCTGAAATGCCGCGTTGCAGAAGGGGTGGTTGAAGGGGGTGTTCGCTTTGATGTGATGAAAATTTCCCGCAAAAGATTCTGGCAATTAATTAAAAGTACACCACTTTCAGATAGGAAGAAGTTCGTAATTGGTGTAAGCTCGAGAGTAAGTAAAGACGACGCCGACAGCCCTGGTAACCGGGCGCAGGCCGCCGCCAAGAGCGGCCAGCCGGACGTATAACGCCAGCAGCGGCGCCGAGCAGAAATCAGAACTCAACACTGACGCGGACACTTATGCCCACGTGCTGGGCACCCGTCTGTCCGTGCGCGAAGAAACGCCAGGAGGAACGGCGCCAGTTAACCAGGAGGCTTGATCCACGATGAAAGACATTGCCGAACTTTTTGCAGAGCAGTACGGCGAAACGCGCGAGCAGGAAATGCCGCTGCAGGACTATTTGAATGCCTGCCGCGACGATCCAAGCCTGTACGCGAACGTCGCCGAGAGGATGCTGAGGGCAATTGGCGAAGAGGAGCTGGTAGACACGTCCAAGGACGCGCGGCTCGGGCCGATCTTTCAGAACCGAACGATCAAGCGCTACAGCGCATTCCATGATTTCTATGGCATGGAAGACACCATTGAGCGGATCGTCGGCTACTTCCGCCACGCCGCACAAGGGCTGGAGGAGCGCAAGCAGATCCTCTACCTGCTGGGGCCGGTCGGCGGCGGCAAATCCTCGCTGGCGGAACGCCTGAAGCGCCTGATGGAGGATCAGCCGATTTATGTGCTGAAGGCCGGAAATCAGATCTCGCCGATCTTCGAAAGCCCGCTGGGCCTGTTTGACCCGGTTCGAATGGGCAAGGTGCTGGAGGAGGAATACGGCATCGCGCAGCACCGTCTGCCGGGACTGATGTCGCCCTGGGCGGTGCAGCGTCTGGATGAATTTGATGGCGATATCAACAAGTTCTCGGTTGTGCGCCTGCATCCGTCGCGGCTGCGCCGGATCTGTGTCGCCAAGGTGGAGCCGGGCGACGAGAACAACCAGGACATCTCGACCCTGGTCGGCAAGGTCGACATCCGCCAGCTGGAGCATTTCAGCCAGGATAACCCGGACGCCTACAGCTTCTCGGGCGGCCTGAACCGTGCGACCCAGGGCATTCTGGAATTCGTGGAGATGTTCAAGGCGCCGATCAAGATGCTGCACCCGCTGCTGACGGCGACCCAGGAAGGCAACTATATGGGCACCGAAAGCTTCGGCGCCATTCCCTTCAGCGGCCTGATCCTGGCGCACTCGAACGAGAGCGAATGGCAGTCGTTCAAGAACAACAAGAACAACGAGGCCTTCATCGACCGGGTGTCGATCGTCAAGGTGCCGTACTGCCTGCGGGTCTCGGATGAGACGTCGATCTACGAAAAACTCATCGAGAACAGCGAGCTGCGCAATGCGCCCTGCGCGCCGGAGACGCTGAAGATCCTCAGCCGCTTTTCGGTGCTGACCCGCCTGAAGCCTCATGAGAACTCGAACCTCTACTCGAAGATGCGGGTCTATGATGGCGAAAGCCTGAAGGACACCGATCCCAAGGCCAAAACGGTGCAGGAATACCAGGACCGGGCCGGCGTGGATGAGGGCATGAACGGCATCTCGACCCGCTTTGCCTTCAAGGTGCTGTCGACCACATTCAACTTCGACACCAACGAAGTCGCGGCGGACCCGGTGCATCTGATGTATGTGCTGGAGCAGATGATCAAGCGCGAGCAGTTCCCGCAGGAGATGGAGCAGAAGTATCTTGAGTTCATCAAGACCGAACTGGCGCCGCGCTATGAGGAGTTCATCGGCAACGAGATCCAGAAGGCGTACCTCGAAAGTTATACCGAATACGGCCAGAACGTCTTTGATCGCTACATCGCCTATGCCGATGCCTGGATCGAGGAGCAGGATTATAAGGATCCGGATACCGGCCAGCTTTATAACCGCGAGGTTCTGGATGCGGAGCTGAGCAAGATCGAGAAGCCGGTCGGCATCGCAAATCCCAAGGACTTCCGCAACGAGGTCGTGAAATTCGCCCTGCGCCACCGTGCCAACACCGGGTCCAACCCGGCCTGGAACTCCTACGAGAAGCTGCGCGACGTGATCGAGAAGCACATGTTCTCCCAGGTCGAGGAGCTGCTGCCGGTGATCTCCTTCGGGTCCAAGAAGGACAGCAAGACCGAAAGCAAGCACCAGGAGTTCGTCGAGCGGATGCGCGGCCATGGCTATACCGACCGGCAGGTCCGGCGCCTGGTCGAATGGTACATGCGCGTCAACAAGGCGGGCTAAAGAGGAGCGCTGTGCAACATGCATCATTTCATCGACAGGCGCGCCAATCCGAAGGGCAAGAGCCTCGGGAACCGCCAGCGGTTCCTGCGGCGGGCCCGGGAGAACATTAAGGAGCGCGTCGACCAGTCGGTCCGGGGGAAGTCGATCCAGAACGGAAGCGGCGTCCCTGACGGAGGCGAAAAGGTCACGATCCCGTCGCGGGGTCTGAAGGAGCCGCGGTTCTTTCATTCCTCCAAGGGCGGGCTGCGCCGCCACGTGCTGCCCGGCAACAAGGATTTTGTTGTCGGCGACACCATCAAGCGTCCCCAGGGGGGCGCGGGGCAGGGCGGCCGCAAGGCGTCTGAGGAGGGCGACGGCGAGGACGAGTTTTCCTTTACCCTCACCCAGGAGGAATATCTGGAAATCCTGTTTGAAGGGCTGGAACTGCCGGATCTGGTGGAAAAAGCCACGGTGGAAACTGAAACCATTGGCACCCGCCGCGCTGGCCTGACAACTGCCGGGACGCCCAACAACCTCAATCTGGTGCGCACCATGCGCAACTCGCTTGGCCGCCGGATCGCCCTGCAGCGTCCCACCACCAAATCCCAGCGCGACCTGGAAGAGCAGATCGCTGAACTGGAAGCGCTGGACGACCGCACCCCTCCGCAGGAGGAATTCCTGGAGGCGCTGCGGAAAAAGCTGGACGGCATCATCCGCAAACGCAAGGTGGTCGGCTATATCGACCCGCTGGATCTGCGCTACGATACTTTTGTGCCGGAAAAGATCCGCAATTCCCGTGCAGTTGTGTTCTGCCTGATGGATGTGTCCGGCTCAATGCAAGAGCGCGAGAAGGACCTGGCAAAACGGTTCTTCCTGCTGCTGCACCTGTTCCTGGAGCGCTGCTATGAGCACACTGAGCTGGTGTTCGTGCGCCACACCCATCACGCGCAGGAAGTGGATGAGGAAACCTTCTTCTACGCCCGCGAAACCGGCGGCACCATCGTGTCGACCGCGCTGGAGAAGATGAAGGAGATCATCGAGGAACGCTATCCGCCGGATGAGTGGAACATTTACGGCGCTCAGGCCTCCGACGGAGAGAACTTCGGCAATGACTCGGCACGCTGCAAGAACCTTTTGCTGAACGACCTGCTGCCGGTCAGCCAGTTTTATGCCTATGTGGAGATTGTAGATGAAGCGGCGGAAATGCTGCTGAACAACCCGGAAGCAGGCGAAGACCTGTGGCAGAACTACCGTGAAGTGAAAGCACAGGCCCCGCATTTCGAGATGCAGCGGGTTTCGCAGCCGGGCCATATCTATCCGATTTTCCGGGAGTTCTTCCTTCCCAAGGTGAAAGGGGTGCAGAATGCAGGCAGCTGAAAAGGCGCGCGCGCCGCTGTTCGACGGGCCGGAATGGACCTTTGAGCTGATGGAAAAGGCGCGCGACGCGATCGAGCAGATCGCGCTCGAAGATCTTGGGCTGGATGTCTATCCCAACCAGATCGAGATCATCTCTGCCGAGCAAATGCTGGATGCCTATTCCTGTGTCGGCCTGCCGCTGATGTATCAGCACTGGTCCTTCGGCAAGCATTTCGCCCGCGACGAGGCGCTGTACCGCACCGGCCGCCAGGGGTTGGCCTATGAGATCGTCATCAACTCCAACCCCTGCATCAGCTACAACATGGAAGAAAACACCATGGCGATGCAGACGCTGGTGATGGCGCATGCGGCCTTTGGGCACAATCATTTCTTCAAAAACAACTACTTGTTCCAGCAATGGACTGACGCGGCGGGCATCCATGACTATTTGGCATTTGCCAAAAATTACATCGCCGCTTGCGAAGAGCGTTATGGCCTCAGCGCGGTGGAGGAAGTGCTGGACGCCGCCCATGCCTTGCAATCCCAAGGCGTGTTCCGCTATGGCCGCCCGCCCAAGCCAACCAGCGAGGAACTGGTCGCGATGCAGAAGGTGCGCGAGGGCTACGAAAGCGGCCAGAGCGTGCTGGACATCTGGACCGATAGCACCCTGGGGCGCGACAAGCTGGAAGAGGCCGAGGATGCGTCCTACAGCGCGCGCCGCAAGCAGATGAACCTGCCGCAGGAAAACCTGCTGTATTTCCTGGAGAAACACAGCCCGGTGCTGGAGCCCTGGCAGTGCGAGATCCTGCGTATCGTGCGGATGCTGGCGCAATACCTCTATCCGCAGAAACAGACCAAGGTGATGAACGAGGGCTGCGCGACCTTCGTGCATTACTACATCATCAACAAGCTCTATGAGGAAGGCCAGATCACCGAAGGCGCCTACATGGAGATGCTGCACAGCCATACCAATGTGGTGATGCAGCCTGAGTTTGACGACCCGCGGTATTCAGGCATCAACCCCTATGCGCTGGGGTTTGCGATGATGCAGGACATCCGGCGCATCTGCCAGGACCCGACCGATGAGGACCGGGAGTGGTTCCCGGACTTTGCGGGCAACCCGGATTGGCGCGGTGTGCTGCGCGATGCCTGGGCGAACTACCGCGACGAAAGCTTCATCCAGCAATTCCTGTCGCCGAACCTGATCCGCAAGTTCAAGCTGTTCACGCTGACCAATGACGCGGATCTGCCCAATCTGGTTGTCAGCCAGATTCACAACCGCGCGGGTTACAAGGCGATCCGGCGCGATTTGGCCAAGCAGTATGACCTGGCCTATCTGGAACCGGATATCCAGGTGACGGACGCGGACTTGCGGGGCGACCGCGAGCTGAAGCTGACACATACCGTGCGCGACGGCATCCATCTGGATGAAGAGGATCAGGAAGAGGTCCTCAAGCACCTGCGCCGCCTGTGGGGCTACGGCGTCAGACTGGATGCTGCGGAGGCGGCCGGCGAACACTGACCATAATATTCGGGCCTAGCCCTGGTGCTGGGGCATACTGGGCGCTGCAAGACTAGCCCCTCGTCAAAATGAAAACGCAGGCCCTGGGGCCTGCGTCTTGCGGTTTGGCAGTCTGCCGGGGATTAAAATTCCACCACGGCGCGGATGGATTTGCCCTCGTGCATCAGGTCAAAGCCTTCGTTGATCTGGTCCAGGGTCAGCTTGTGGGTGATCATCGGGTCGATCTCGATCTTGCCGTCCATGTACCAGTCGACGATCTTCGGAACGTCGGTGCGGCCTGATGCGCCGCCAAAGGCGGTGCCGCGCCAGCTGCGGCCGGTGACCAGCTGGAACGGACGGGTCGAAATCTCGGCCCCGGCCGGCGCCACGCCGATGATGATGCTTTCACCCCAGCCTTTGTGAGCGCATTCCAATGCAGTGCGCATCACTTGCACATTGCCTGTGGCGTCAAAGGTGTAATCCGCGCCGCCGCCGGTCAGCTCGACCAGATGCGCCACCAGGTCGCCCTCGACCTCAGCGGGGTTGACGAAGTCGGTCATGCCGAATTTCTCGGCCATTTCCACTTTGCCCGGGTTCAGGTCGACACCGACGATCTGGTCGGCACCAGCCAGCCGCAGGCCCTGGATCACGTTGAGGCCGATGCCGCCGAGGCCAAAGACCACCGCGCGCGAGCCGATCTCCACCTTGGCGGTGTTGATCACCGCGCCGATGCCGGTGGTGACGCCGCAGCCGATGTAGCAGACCTTGTCAAAAGGCGCGTCCTCGCGGATTTTCGCCAGCGCGATTTCCGGCACCACTGTGTGGTTCGCAAAGGTCGAGCAGCCCATGTAGTGGTGGATCGGTGTGCCGTCCTGCATCGAGAAGCGGGTGGTGCCGTCCGGCAGCAGGCCCTGGCCCTGGGTCGAGCGGATCGCCTGGCACAGGTTGGTCTTGGGGTTGAGGCAGTACTCGCACTCACGGCATTCGGGCGTGTAGAGCGGGATCACGTGGTCGCCGGGCTTCAGCGAGGTGACGCCTTCGCCGACCTCGACCACGACGCCGGCGCCTTCATGGCCCAGGATTGCCGGGAAGATACCTTCGGGGTCGTCGCCCGAGCGGGTGAATTCATCGGTGTGGCACAGGCCGGTTGCCTTGATTTCCACCAGAACCTCGCCCGCCTTGGGGCCTTCGAGGTTCACCTCCATGATTTCCAGCGGTTTGCCGGGGGCAACCGCAACGGCGGCGCGGGTTTTGATCATGTGACTGGTCCTTCGTCCATATTCTCCGGGGCCGGGCCGCCGCAGGGCGGGTCCGGGGTGAATGCGTTGCCAGCGGCAGGGCCGCGGGCCGGAATGACCCAGCGTTACATTTGCCGGCTGGCGCACGCAAGCATTGCCTCGGCACCCTAGCAGTCCCGGTGTGCCGGGCTTTGCCCCGAATGCGACAGCTGAGCGGCGGTCCGCGCCATCTGTTAAGGAAGAAAAAACTGCGTATTCCAGCAGCTTGCCCGCAGGCTTCCAGTTTTGGGAAGGAATCTTGCCGCGGGGCCTTGACCTTCCCCTGACTGGAACCCTCATATGGCCTAACATAGGATAAAACCCGCAGGTCTCCCATGTCAGAAAACAACCGTATTTCACTGCAAATCACCAATCTGAGCTGCGCGGGCTGCGCCGGGCGCGCCGAACGTGCCCTGGCTGCGGTCGAAGGGGTTGAGACGGCCTCGGTGAACCTTGCAAACGCAACCGGCCAGGTCGAGGCCGCGCCGGAAGTGGAGCTGGTTCAGCTGACGGATGCGCTCAAGTCCGCGGGCTACCCGGCGGCGGAGTCGGAAGTGACCCTGGCGCTCAGCGGCATGAGCTGCGCGTCTTGCGTGGGGCGCGTAGAGCGGGCGCTGCTGGCGGTGCCAGGCGTGCTGGAGGCGCGCGTCAACCTGGCCAGCGAAAGCGCGCAGGTGCGGTTCCTGACCGGGGCGGTCCGCGCCGCCGATCTGGCCCGCACGGTGACAGATGCGGGCTATCCGGCGCGTCTGAGCAGCGGCGCACCGGATGAGGCGGAGCAGGCGAGCCAGCGCAAGGCGGATGAGATCGCCGCGCTGGGGCGGCAGGTGCTGATCGCCGCGGTGCTGACGCTGCCGGTTTTCCTGATTGAGATGGGCAGCCATATTATTCCGGCGCTGCATCATTGGGTTGCGGCCAATATCGGCATGCAGAACAGTTACTTGCTGCAATTCGCCCTGACTACCCTGGTGCTGGCGGGGCCGGGACGTCAGTTCTATACCAAGGGGTTCCCGGCACTGTTCCGGGGGGCGCCGGATATGAACGCGCTGGTGGCGCTGGGCACCTCGGCCGCTTACGGGTTCTCAGTCATCTCCACCTTTGCGCCGCGGTTGCTGCCCGCGGGCACCGCCAATGTCTATTACGAGGCCGCCGCGGTGATCGTGGTGCTGATCCTGACCGGCCGGTTTCTGGAAGCGCGCGCCAAGGGGCGCACCGGCGCCGCGATCCGCAAACTGGCCGGGCTGCAGCCGAAGACCGCCATGGTGGTTGCCGGCGGCGACGCTGTGGAAACGCCGGTCGAGGAGATCGGGGCAGGGGACCTGATCCGGGTCCGCCCGGGCGAGCGCATTGCGGTGGACGGCGAGATCGTCTCGGGCAGCTCCTACATCGACGAAAGCATGATCAGCGGTGAGCCGGTGCCGGTGGCGAAATCCCGCGGCGATGAGGTGACAGCAGGCACCATCAACGGCAACTCCGCGCTGGAATTCCGCGCCACCCGTGTGGGGCGCGACACTGTGCTGGCGCAGATCATCCGCATGGTGGAGCAGGCGCAAGGCGCAAAGCTGCCGGTGCAGGGGCTGGTCGATCGGATCACCCTGTGGTTTGTGCCCGCGGTCATCGTGGTGGCGGCGCTCACGGTGCTGGCGTGGTCGTTGTTCGGTCCGGCGCCGTCGCTGCCGCTGGCGCTGGTGGCCGGCGTCTCTGTGCTGATCATCGCCTGCCCCTGCGCGATGGGGCTGGCCACGCCGACCTCGATCATGGTGGGCATCGGCCGCGCCGCCCAGATGGGGGTGCTATTCCGCAAGGGCGACGCGCTGCAGCGGCTGCAGGAGATCAAGGTGGTGGCGCTCGACAAGACCGGCACCCTGACCGAGGGGCGTCCGGCGCTGACTGAGCTGATCTGCTCCGAGGGTTTCACCCGCGAGGAGGTCCTGCGCTTGGCCGGCGCGGCTGAGGCGCAGTCCGAACATCCCATTGCCCGCGCCATCACGGCAGCGGCCGGCAAGGGGCTGCCCAAGGCGGACGCCTTTGAGGCGATCCCGGGCTACGGCCTGCGGGCAGAGGCAGAGGGGCGCGAGGTTCTGGTGGGCGCTGCCCGGCTGATGGTGCGCGAAGGCATCGCGCTTGGCGCGCTGGCGGCGGAAGGTGACAGGCTCGCGGAACGCGGTGAAACTCCGCTGTATGCAGCCATTGACGGGCAGGCGGCGGC
Source organism: Leisingera sp. (assembly GCF_982940295.1). NCBI lineage: Bacteria > Pseudomonadati > Pseudomonadota > Alphaproteobacteria > Rhodobacterales > Roseobacteraceae > Leisingera > Leisingera sp. The sequence goes on along the minus strand of NZ_CEYXRG010000014.1, from coordinate 107,739 downwards.
GGTGATTGCGGTGGCCGACCCGATCAAGCCGGGCACCCCGGCAGCGATCAAGGCGTTTCACGATCAGGGGCTGAAGGTGGCGATGATCACCGGCGATGCAGCCGCGACGGCGCAAGCGATTGCCAGGCGGCTGGGCATTGACGCGGTGAAAGCCGAATGCCTGCCTGCGGACAAGGTCAAGACGCTGCAGGAGCTGCAGGCGGAGCATGGCGCGCTGGCTTTTGTCGGCGATGGCATCAATGACGCGCCGGCGCTGGCAGCGGCGGATGCAGGCATCGCCATCGGCACCGGCACCGATGTGGCCATTGAAGCGGCAGATGTGGTGCTGGTTTCCGACGATCTCCGCGGGGTGGTCAATGCGCTGACCGTCAGCCGCGCCACCATGCGCAACATCCGCCAGAACCTGGGCTGGGCCTTCGGCTATAATGTGCTGCTGATCCCGGTGGCCGCCGGGGTGCTCTATCCCTTTGGCGGGCCGTTGCTGTCGCCGGCATTGGCTGCGGGCGCGATGGCGCTGTCGAGCGTGTTTGTGCTGTCCAATGCCCTGCGCTTGCGCCGCCTGAAACCTGCCATAGATGAGGAGCAGGCAGTATCTGCGGCCAAGGAAACCGGCAAGCAGGAGGCGCGCGCATGAACATCGGGGACGTATCCAGCCGCTCAGGGCTTCCTGCCAAGACGATCCGCTATTACGAGGACATTGGTCTGATCAAGCCGCACCGCAGCGCCAACGGCTACCGCTGCTTTGCCGAGACTGATCTGCACAAGCTGGCCTTTCTGGGCCGGGCCCGGGCGCTGGGTTTCACCATCGAGGACTGCCGCACCCTGATGGCGTTGTACGAGGACGAAAGCCGCGCCAGCGCCGATGTGAAACAGCTGGCGCAGGAGCATTTGGCCAAGATCGAGGAGAAGATCGCGGATCTTCAGGCGATGCACGACACGCTTGGCGAGCTGGTCAACAGCTGCGCGGGCGACAGCCGCCCGGACTGCCCGATCCTCAAGGACCTGTCCGGCGAGGGGTGATCCTTCCGGCGGGGGAGGCGGGGTGTGCTCCCGCGCCCTCGGCTGCCCTGGTGGGCCGCCTGGCGGCCTTGGGCATGGCTTCGGGCCTTACGGCCCGAAGCGGGCGCTCTCAGGCAGGTCGCAGCTCCAGGATCTCGCGGGCCTGCTGCCAGGTGGCGACGGGGCGCTCGTATTTTTCACAAAGCTCTGCTGCGCGTTTCACCAGCGCAGCGTTGGAGGGCGCCAGGGTGTCCCGGTCCAGCCGCATGTTATCCTCCAGCCCGGTGCGGGTATGGCCGCCCGCGGCGATGGACCATTCGTTGACCAGGATTTGCCCCGGCCCGACGCCGGCGCCGCACCACTGGGCCGCCGGCGCCAGCCGCTGCATGGTTTTGACGTAGTAATCGAACACGTCCTTATCGACCGGCATCGCGTTCTTCACCCCCATCACGAACTGCACGTAAAGCGTGCCGGGAATGCGTCCCTCGCGGTTCATCTTCACCGCCTGGTGGATATGCGACAGATCGAAGGCCTCGATCTCCGGTTTCACCTCGTGAGCGCGCATCTCCGAGGCCAGCCAGTCCACCAGATCGGGGGAATTCTCATAGACCCTTGTGGGGAAGTTGTTGGAGCCGACCGACAGTGATGCCATGTCGGGGCGCAGGGGCAGCATTCCGCCGCGCTCGCGGCCCGCACCGGAGCGGCCGCCGGTCGACAGCTGGATGATCATGCCGGGGCAGTGTTTCTGCAGTCCCTCCATCAGACGCGCGAATTTCTCCGGGTCCGAGGTCGGCGTCTGGTCGTCGTTGCGCACGTGGCAATGGGCAATCGAGGCACCGGCCTCAAACGCCTCATGCGTGCTTTCGATCTGTTCTTCGATGGCGACCGGCACCGCCGGGTTGTTTTCCTTGGTCGGCACCGAGCCGGTGATGGCGACGCAGATGATGCAGGGTTTGCTCATGGAATTCCCCTTCAGATATCGAAAAACACGGTCTCGTTTTCGCCCTGCAGGCGGATGTCGAAACGGTAGACAGGCGTGCCGCCGCGCAGCTCACGCTTGGCGATCAGGGTGGCGCGGCGGCGCTCCCACTCTATCACATTCAGCACCGGGTCGGCAGCGTTGGCCTCACCTTCGTCCTCGAAGTAGATCCGCGTGTTCAGCCCCACGTTGATGCCGCGGGCGACGATCCACAGGCTGATATGCGGTGCCATCATCTGCCCGCTACGGCCCATGACCGGCCCGGGTTTCACGGTGTCAAAGCCCCATTCGCCGGTCTCAAAGTCGGTGATCACCCGGCCCCAGCCGCGAAAACCCTCCTCCACCCCGCCTGAATGCTCCGGGTGGGCATAGAGGCCGTCTGCATTGGCCTGCCAGGCCTCCAGCAGCACGTCCTTGACCGGCGAGCTGGTGCCGTCGATGACGACGCCCTCGACCCGGATGCGCTCGCCCTTGGCATTGGGGCCGGCGATGTCCCAGCCAAGCTCCTGATCGTAGATTTCGAACCCTGCCGCACCGGGGGCGAGGCCGATATGGACATACGGCCCGGCGGTTTGCGAGGGGGTTTCCTTCAGGTAGTCCAGCTTCTGCCGCATCAGTTCCCCTCCAGCCGGTTTTCAAACAGGGTGGACCGCCGCCCGCGCAACACGATGTCAAAGCGATAGGCGATGGTGTCGAGCGGGATGGTGGCGTTCATATCGAGCCGGGCCACCAGCATTTCTACCGCCTCCGGGTCCGGGATGGTGTTCACGATCGGGCAGCGGGCAATCAGCGGGTCGCCCTCGAAGTAGAGCTGGGTGATCAGCCGCTGGGCAAAGCCGCTGCCGAAGACCGAGACATGGATATGCGCGGGCCGCCAGTCGTTGACCCAGTTGCGCCATGGGTAGGCGCCGGGTTTGACGGTGCGGAAATGGTAGCAGCCGTCCTCATCCGTCAGGGTCCGGCCGCAGCCGCCGAAATTCGGGTCCAGCGCGCCGAGGTAGGTGTCCTTCTTGTGCCGGTAGCGGCCGGAGGCATTGGCCTGCCAGATCTCCACCAGCGTGTTCGGCACCGGACGCGCGTTTTCATCCAGAACCCGGCCATGCACGATGATGCGTTCGCCAACCGGGCTTTCGCCGGGCTGGGCGAAGTTGCTCAGCAGGTCGTTGTCGGCGGCATTGATGTCGTTGTGCCCGAATGCCGGGCCGCTGATTTCGCTGGCGGTGTTTTCCAGGCTGATCAGCGGAAACTGCGGCGAGCGGGTGACCGAAGTCTTGTAGTCCTGCGACAGGGCAGGCGGGTGCCAGCGCCGGTCGCGCTGATAGAACTCCCCAGGTTTCGGCGGCGTGCTCATGCGGGCTCCCCTCCTTCGGCTGCCATTTCGGCATAGGTCTCTTTGGCCAGTTTCAGCGCCTGATTGGCGCGTGGCACGCCGGCATAGATGGCGACATGCTGGAACGCTTCCATCACGTCTTGCTGGCTGGCGCCGGTGCGGGCGGTGGCGCGAATGTGCATCGGGATCTCGGCAAAGTTGCCGGTCGCCGCCAGCAGCGCGAGTGTCAGCATCGACCGTTCCCGCAAGGAGATCCGGTCCGAGGCCCAGACCGTGCCCCAAGCGCCCTCAGTAATCAGTTTCTGAAACGGCTGGTCGAGCGCGGTCTTGGCGGACTCGGCGCGGTCCACATGGGCATCGCCCAGCACCTTGCGCCGTATTTGCATGCCGCGGTCGTAACGGTGTTGCGTCATTGCAGCCTCCCTTTGCCGGGGAGTATCGCATACCGCAAGTGATCTGTATAATCCCCAGTCAGGCATGAAATGATAACTGTATTGATATGCGTCTCTCGTCCTCTTTAAAGTTGCGCCACCTTGAAGTCTTCGTCGAAGTCGCCCGCAAGATGAGCGTCACCCAGGCGGCTGAGGCGCTCGGCATGACCCAGCCTGCGGTCACCCGGGCGCTGCGCGAGCTGGAAGCGGTTTGCGGCAAGCCGCTGGTGGAAAAACATGGCCGCGGCATCCGGCTCAGCAGCTATGGAGAGCTGTTCCGGGATCACGCGGGGCGCAGCCTGGCGCTGGCGCGTGACGGGGTGGCGCTGTTGCAGGGGCTGGGGGAGGCGGAGGGGCCGCAGGTCGCCATCGGGGCGCTGCCGACCGTGGCCGCGGATCTGGTGCCGGACACGCTGGCGCAGCTGCGCGCAGGCAGTGCTCCGGGGCGATTTACGGTGATGTCCGGCGGCAATCAGTATCTGATCGATCAGCTGCGCCGCGGCAGTCTGGATGTAGTGGTCGGCCGGTTGCCCGCGCCCGAAACCATGGCCGGAGTGGAATTCGACCCGCTGTATCGCGAGCGCGTCACAGCGGTGGTCGCGAAAGACCACCCGCTGGCCGGCGTTTCCCACTTGCCGCCGGGCGTATTCGAGGGCTTTCCGGTGCTGATGCCGTCGGAAGGCTCGATCATCCGCCCCTTTGTCGAGCGGATGTTCCTGGAGCAGGGGCTGGCGCTGCCGCGGTTCCCGGTCGAAACGGTGTCCGCCTCCTTCGGGCGGCGCTTCGTGCTGGCGCATCAGGCGGTCTGGATCATCAGCCATGGTGTGGTGCGGCCGGATCTGGAAGGCGGCACCATGACCGCACTGCCGCTGAACACGGACAGCACGTTGGGGCCCGTGGGCCTGTGCACCCGCCGTGAACACCAGCTTAGCGCTGCCGCCCAGCGGTTTAGCGCTGCCCTGCGCCGCCATTGCTCCGCTTTAGGGCTCAGGTGATGCCACCGCTGGCCGGCCTGCGGCAAAGCAGGCGTTTCCCTCTCGGCTGCCATGCCTTATAATTCACCAAATGGAATATTTGCATTTGATGCAGGCTGAGTGACACGGGAGGAGAGGTCATGACCTTGAGCAGACGGAATTTCGGCCTGGCGGCTGCGGCGGGGCTGGCTGCGGCGGCAGCACCTCGATGGGCCCTATCCCGGATCGAACTGGGTACTATGCGGCTCGAAACGCTGTCGGACGGCCACCTGACCCTGCCGCCGGAGTTTATCTTTGGCGGGCTGGACCCGGAGGCGCTGCAGCCGCTGCTAGACCAGTACGGGATCGGGGACGGGCCGCTGACGCCGGAGGTCAACGTAACCCTGCTCAGGGACGAAGGCCGGGTGGTGCTGTTCGACGCGGGCTCCGGGCCCGCGTTCCAGGACAGCGCGGGGAGGCTGCCTGAGGCGCTTGAAGCCATTGGGGTTGGCCCGGAGGAGGTAACCCATGTGGTCTTTACCCATTGCCATCCGGATCACCTCTGGGGGGTGCTCGACGATTTCGATGAGCTACTGTTTCCCGAAGCTGCCTTCTTGATGGGGCAGGGCGAGTGGGATTACTGGTACGATCCGGAGACGGCCGCCAGCATCGGCAGCAGCCGCGCTGCCATGGCCGCTGGGGCCCGCCGCAGGATGGAAGTGCTGGAGGACAGGGTGCAGCTGTTCGCCGATGGTGCGGAAATCCTCCCCGGTGTTGCCGCCCGGGCCACACCGGGCCACACGCCGGGGCATATGGCCTTTGAAGTCCGCAGCGGCAGTGAAAGCGTCCTGATCCTGGGCGATGCTGTTGGCAATCACCATGTGAGCTTTGCCGAACCCTCCTGGCCGGTCGGCTCCGACCAGGATCCGCAAACAGCGGCTGCGACGCGCCTGCGCCTGATGGATCAGCTGGCCGCGGAACAGATGCGGCTGATTGGCTATCACTTGCCGGGCGGTGGCATCGGGCGTGCCGAACGTTCCGGCAGCGGCTACCGCTTTGTGCCTGAGGGGTAGGGCAGGGCTCTTCCAGCGCCGCCTTTGTCCTCCCTGCCTGCTTAGGCGGGTGCACCAATTGCATCCGCAGAACGGGGAAGGTGCGCCCAAGCCGCTGTCCGGTTGATCCGGGCAAACGCAGCCCGGCCAAACTACAGCAGGTGTGCGGAAGCGCCTCAGGCTCGCATCCGCCAGGTCTCCTCTGGTTCCGGGCTGCTGCTTTGTCCAGTGTCTGCAGCTTGGGTGCGGAAGGCGCCGATGGCGCCTGCCATGGCCTGAGCTTCCCTGGACAGGCCCAGGCTGGAGGAGGTGACCTCCTCGAACAAAGCCGCGTTGCGGGTGGTCGCGTCGTCCAGGTTGGCCATCGCCGTATTGATCTCCTGAAGACTTCCGGATTGCTCCGCAGACGCCTGCGAGATGGACTTCATCAGGTCGGCTGCGCTGGCGACAGAGGCAGAGATTTCGCCGATCGCCGTTCGGGTCTGCTCAACCAGATCTGCACCGAGCTCGACGTTCCGGCCAGCCTCATCCACCAATGCAGCGATTTCTGTCGCGGCCTCCTTGGACCGGTGCGCCAGGGTCCGCACTTCCGAGGCGACGACGGCAAAACCCTTGCCAACAGTGCCTGCACGGGCTGCCTCAACACCGGCATTCAGCGCCAGCAGGTTGGTCTGCTGGGCAATGGCCTCGATCATGCCAATGATCCGGGAAATCTTCTCGGAACTGTCCTTGATCGCCTCCATCGCGCCATAGGTCCGTTTCACCACCTCGATGCTATCGCTGGCGTTCTGCCGCGCGGCCTCGACCGAAGCCGACGCGTCACCCGAAGCCTGGGCGGTGCCGGCAATGGAGACGGACAGCTGGTTCACCGCAGCCGCGGTTCCGGCCAGGGTCTGCGCGGTGTGCTCTGAGCGCTCGGACAGGTCGTGAGACGCTGAGGAGATTTCAGTGCTGCCGCCTGCGATCGACTGGCCACTGGTGCTGAGGCTGCGCACGGAGGCCTCCAGTTTCTCCAGCGCTGCATTGAAATCATCGCGCAGCTTGGCGTAGCCTTCGCCTATCTCACCCTGGATGCGATAGGTCAGATCGCCCTGGGACAGGCGTTCCAGCCCGTTGCCGATGGCCGCCACCGCGGCAGTCTGCTCAGCCAGGCGCGCACTGCGCTCGGCCTCGGCTGCCTGCTCCACTTCTGCCTTTTCCACCAGCCCGTCGCGGAAGACGGAGAGTGCCGTGGCGATGCGGAAGATTTCGTCGCTTGAACGCTCGTAGCCGGTCACCGGGCGCAGGTTGCCTGCCGCCAAACGCTCAGTTGTGCCGCTGATGTCTGCCAGCGGCCGCAGGATGAGGAACCGGGTCAGCACCAGCGAACCCAGAAACACTGCCGCCGCGACTGCCGCCAGGATCTGAAGCTGCCGCTGCGCTGCAGTCACATCGGCGGCAAGCCCATCTGCGATAGAGGCAATCTGCTGCTGGCTTTCGGCTCCCAGGCTGGTCGCCTTGTGGGAAAACTCCAGCACCGCCTCCACCGTGGCCCGGGACGCTGCCGCGGCTTCGGCCGCGGCCTCCAAAGCTGCAACCTTGAAAACTGGCAGGCCCTGCGAGGGATCCGCCAGCGCTACCATCCCCTTCAATTCCTGTTCGAATACGCCACCGTTGAAACCGCTATAGCCCGCCAGCATCCGGGCGGCCTCCTGCAGCGGCCCGGCGGCATCTTGGGCCGCGGCAATGTCATGCGCAGCGGCCATGTCCAGCGCTGCCACCTGAAAAGCACTGATCCAGCCGTTGATTTCCAGCAATTGCTGCAGCACGCCGACCTGGTTGTCCAGCAGACCTTGGATCGCAGTGCGGTTGTCGGCGCTGGCCTGGGTCGCCGCAACCGACAGGGTGAACACCATCCGCTCCATCGCCTCGGTCAGCGGGCGCACGCTGGCATTGCGGGCGGCCAGCACGTCTTTACGGCTGTCCTTCAGCTCCTTGCGGCTGGCCGTCAGCGTATAGCTGAACAGCTCAACGGCCTCACGGACCTTTTTCACGCGAGAAGCTTCCAGGCCAAGCTCTTCCAAACTGCCCAGCACCGGCTCCAGACGTTTCAAAGCGTCCTTCGCCATCTTCTTGAGCGCCCGTTTTGTTGGCACATCGCGCACGTGGCCCAACGCCAGCGCCGCGCCTGAGAGAACGCTGATGTCAGCCCTTGCTTCCAGCAGCGTCTGCAGGCCGCCGAATTGCTTCTCCACCAGGTTGTTCAGGACCTCATCGACCTGGATGATAGTTTCTTCGCCGCCGTCCATCAGGCTGTCGCGGGCCTCTGCGGCCACCGCGACAAGCTTGTCCTGCACTGTCTGGCTAAGGGTTTGCAGGCTGGCCGTCTGTGTGTCGATCCAGGCCTGATTGCGAAAGGCCCCCTGGCGCGCAGCGATCAGGTTCCTGAGCATTCCGGCGGCGGCAGACGCCTCCGGTGCGAATAGGGCCTGCTCCGCAGCGGGCAGCCCGGCAACGGTGCCATCAAGTTTTGCGACGGCGGCAGCGGCCCTTTCCTCGGCCTCGGCCAGCTCCTCAACCGATCCGGCCTGTAAGACGCCGATCATCGAGTTCTTGGTACTGCCTGCGGCATTGACCAGCCGGCTGCTGAGTTCCAGCTGCGGGACCTTCTCCTGGGTCAGAACCTCCATCTGGCGGCCGGTCTGTGTAAACACCAGAGTGACCAGAACACCGCCAACGGCGGAGGCGGCGCCCATTGCCATCAGAATAAGCGTGACCTTGGCGCCTATGCTGGAAAACAGCCGGAAGCGCCGCCGCGCCGGCACATCATTTGTATTCGTCATCGTCTCACCCTAGCCAGCCGCCTGTTTTCATCTGCGCCCGGTCCAGCCAAGGGGGGGCACGCCCCCACTGCCGTGATGGTTGGGCCAGGCACTTAACGATGCAGGGATGCCGCGACGCGGCTGCCTGCTTCTTTCCGTTAGCAGGGCAGCAAGACTCTAAAGAAAGCATGAGCGGCACGGAGAAAATCGGTCGCATTTTATCGGCCGGCAGCCAGCTCATCGGTTCCGCAATCGGAGTGCCGCTGGTTTCTTGTGGCTCTGAGGCTAGTTAGCGTCCGAGAGCCGCCATACGGCGTGCAAAGGCAGGTTCATGGTTTCGCCCACAGGACGGTAACCGGCCACTGGGTCGAACGCATGGCGGATCTTGCCGCCCTCGCGGCGGCTAGTGAGCAGAACCGGGCGGCCATTGACGTGTTCGCCGGAAACCGAGACCGGCAATGTTCCGGTTAACCATCCGCCATAGCTGACCGAACCGTTGCGGCCGCGGATGACGATCTCGAAATAGTCCAGCGCTGCCATGCGGAAAATCAGATCCGGAACACCTTCTGGACTGCTGCCAAGATGTTCGACCGTTATCTCGGCCCCGATCAGATTACGCACCGAGTAGCCCCAGCGGTGCATAAAATCTTCGACAACATCCAGGATGTCCTGCGTTCGCTCCTCAGGCTGCACAGCAGGTCCGAAGTCAGAGAAACTGCGTTCAAATTCCAGGTTTTCGCTCACACGCACTCCCTATGCTGCCCGCTGCAGGTCATAGCTGCCGCCGTCAGCGGGCAGTTACCGGCGATGCTAACACGTGCGGTCCGGCTTATCGGTAAAAGATGCTATTCAAATGTGTATTACTAAGCGTCACCCGGTGGCGGACATTGCCCGCATGGACCGCTGGGCCAGTATCAGTCCGGCACACCGGCTTGCCGCAAGGCTGAGGCCCACTCCGGCCCGGCCGGGCTCATTGCGGCCGGGTTATCCCGCTGGAATTGCGACAGACAGAATTTCGGCGCCGCCTCAAGCAGTTTATGCACCGTGGTCCGCGCCTCGTCGTCCCGGCCAGACATTTGCAGCGCAATTGCCTTGGAACGCAGCGGTACCGGGAACGCGCCCTTGGCCGCCAACGAGCGGTCGGCCAGCTCTATCGCGCGGCCATAGTTGCGGGCCGAAAGATGCGCCAGCGCCGAAATCGCGTCGAAGTAGTAGCGCTGCGGACCCAGAGGTGTCAGCCTCCGGGCCGCGTCGGTCATCTCAACCGCTTCGTCCGGCATATCCTGATAGGCCAGCGTTGCCCCTTTCAGCAGCAGCGCCAGGGCTTCGTTCGGATTGTCGCGCAGCGCCAGGTCATAGGCGTCCTGCGCCAGATCGAAGCGGAAGGTCAGGTGGCTGGAGATGAGCCCCTTCAGGGTGTGGGCAAGCGAAAATCCCGGAGCCCCTTCGATTGCCGCTTCCGCCATCCTGCTGGCGAGGCGGCTGTCCTCTTCGCGGTTCGGCGACAGCCCCTTTTCAACCCGCATCACATGCCAGAACCCCATCCAGGTCAGCGGCAGCGCATGTTTTGGCTCCCGCTCCAGCAGGTGGGACAGGATTTCATGCGCCCGCTGGAACTTTTTCACATCCATTTCCTGCATCAGGGAAATTGCGGCCATCAGCAGAACATGGCTTTCCAGCGCCTTCAGCGGTTTGAACCCGGCCAGCCGAACCGCCTCGCCCGCGGCGCTTTGGCCGATCTGAAGTGTGGCGTTGCGCAGCATAGAGCTGCGCCCCTCCGTCAGGCTGTTCTTGCTGCCTTCGAAGCTGCGCGACCAGATCACCTTTTCGCGGACCGCATCATGCAGGTCTATTTCGGCGCGGAACCGGTTGCCTTCGCTAGTGACCGTCCCCGACACCAGGAAATCGACCCCCGCAACGGAAGAAACTTCAGCAGGCCGCACCGTTTCCGGGTCGAACTGGCGCGAGGCCAGATAGGAGGTCACCGAAAACGCCCAGCTGCGGGACAGGTGCCGCGACAGCTCTTCGGACATCAATGACCCAAGCGGTGCGTCCGCCTCGCCTGGCGACCGGTGGGCAAAGGGCAGCACTGCAATCGACGGCAGCAGCCTGTCCAGGATTACGCGCCCCGGAGTTGCTCCTGAATGAGACGACGGCTGCGCCGAACTGCGGGCAAACTCCGCCCGGGCTTCCGTCAGCCAGGCCTTAAAGACGGATTCATGAGGAAGCTCAAAGCCCTCCATGAATTCTGCATTGCCATTGCAGCTGTCCAGCTCCACCCGGGACAGGTCCAGGATGACCCGTTCGCGGTTGGCAAACAGCAGCTTGGCTGCTTCCGGTCCCAAGTGCCGCCGCAGCGTCGACAGCGCCGTGCGCAGGCTGGCCTTGGCCTGCTCGGGCTGCGCCAGGCACCAAAGTGTCTTTTCCAGAAACGCCCGCGTCCGGATCCCTCCGTCGGCGGTGGACAGCAACGACATCAGAGCCTGGTGCTTGGCCCCAAGCTGTACGCTGGTTCCATCTGTGTCAAAAACGCCAAAAGCGCCAAACCGGCAAATCTTGAGAAAGACAGTCATCCGCCAACCCCACTATACGGTTGCTACATACTGGATTAAATCACCATCATATTGCATTGCTCGAAACTGTTTTGCAATTAAAGATTGTAAAAGGCGGAAAATTCGGCTTGATGCCTCTGCCTGCACCCGGAATTTGAGTGCGCTCAACCTAGCATAGTTTACCTTGCGTTAACTTGCAACCGGCCTGCTGCGCAGCGGCCCGAACCGCTCAGGCGCCGTCCCGCACTGCTGTTCGCGCTGGCAGGATGCAACTGCGGGTACGCACGGAATGCGTGTAAACGCTTTCTGACAGATGGCTTCTTGGCGGTTTGCGGGGCGGCAAGCCCTCTTCGCCAGATCGGAAGCGTACCGGCAGTGACGAATGCAATCGCAACGGACGCCTTACGGACTTGGGTCATCGCGCACCACTTGCCTTCTCCACCAGGATTCCTTCCGTGCCAGGCTGGCCTCATTCAGTGCAGCTTCAGCGAGGAGGGCGGAAACAGGTGGAACTCTGCACAATGCGGAGTTGAAGCCAGATCAGCATGATCCGAAGAAAAACACTTCGAGGGAAGCCGCCTCTGATCTCTTTAGAGGTTGGTACCTGAAAAGAATTTTTCTGAGAGGCCGATGGCTGGGGTGGTAGGATTCGAACCTACGGTACACGGTACCAAAAACCGCTGCCTTACCACTTGGCTACACCCCATCGGTGAGGCGCTGTCTAAAGTTTGTTGCGGGGGGGTGCAAGAGGGTTTTTGAAAAAAAAATGCAGTTCCTTCTCCATACCCCCGAAAAAATCTGCGAGCAGGTGGCGGAGTGCCTGCCCGGCTGGAGGGATGCGAAAGGAAAAGAGTAATGAATTTAAATAGTTGACCTATTCCCGCCACACGCCCGCGAGCCGTTCCCGGGTGGATCCAAAGGCCTTGCTGCGGCTGTTCAAACCGTTCGCAGCACGCAAAAAACGGCGGCCAGCCCAGGGAGGGCTGGCCGCAAGTGAAACCGTCTCAGGAACCCCAGATCGCCTGGTGCGCTTCCTCGCCGCTTTCGAAGATATGCGGCTGCACGCCACGGCTGGCGAGCTCGCCTTGCATCTTGAGGCGCATGAAGGCGCTGGTGGTGTAATGGGCGATCGAGGCTGAGTGCGCCTCCAGCGTCTGGCCGACCGAGACAGCGTAGTCGTCCTGCAGGTCTTCGGCGATGCGGAAGCCGTTCTGGTTCATCACCATCTTCACATCGCGGCCGCTCTTGGCGAAGGCCTCCTGCAGAACGCGGTCCAGGTCCTCGATGTCGCGCTTCTTCTTCACGCTCCATCCTTCGAGGTTCAGGAACATTGTGTGGCGCGCGGCGTCATAGGTGACCCGCTCGGAGAGGTTGAGGTTGAGCAGGTCATCCAGCAGCCCCATCGGCTCATCCCGGAAAATGCGCGCGTCCATCTGGGCGACGTTTTCGATGATGGGCCTAAACTCCATCTGGTCGAGGATGTCGCGCTGCAGGTCGATACCGGGGGCGATCTCGATCAGCTCCAGCCCCTTGGGTGTCAGTTGCAGCACGCAGCGTTCGGTCACATAAAGCACCGGCTGCGAGCGCTGAGAAGCGTACGGGCCGGAGAAGGTGATCTGCTCGATCAGGCGGACGAATTTCTTGTTGCGGCCCTCCTGAACGATGCGCAGCTCGCCGTCCTCGACCGCAACTTTCAAGCCGCCTGCGGTGAAGGTGCCGGCAAAGACCACGGCGCGGGAGTTCTGGGAGATATTGATGAAGCCCCCGCAGCCATTCAGGCGGCCGCCGAAACGGGAAGCGTTGACGCTGCCTTCAGCGTCGCATTCAGCCATACCGAGGCAGGTAAGGTCGAGGCCGCCGCCGTCGTAGAAATCGAACATCTGGTTCTGGTCGATCACCGCATCGGCATTGGCCGAGGAGCCGAAGCTGGAGCCGCCCGCCAGCACGCCGCCCACCGCGCCGGCCTCGGTGGTGAGGGTGATATACTGGGTGGCTTTCTCCTCGTTGGCCACCGCCGCCACACCATCGGGCGCGCCGACACCGAGATTCACGGCACCGTTGGGCGGCAGCTCAAAGGCGGCGCGGCGGGCGATGATCTTGCGCTGGTCCAGCGGCATTTTCGGGATGCCTTCGACGGGCACGCGGATTTCGCCTGACAATGCCGGATTGTGCTGCACGCCATAGTTCATCCGGTGCATTTCCGGGTCATCTGCGACGCAGACGCAGTCCACCAAAAGGCCCGGAATTTTTACGTCCTTGGGCTTGATCGAGCCATCCTCGACGATGCGCTCCACCTGCGCGATGACTATCCCGCCGTTGTTATGGGCCGCCATCGCCTGGGCCAGGCAGTCCAGCGTCAGCGCCTCGCGTTCCATGCTGATGTTGCCGGAGCGGTCGGCGCTGGTGCCGCGGATGAAGGCGACGTCGATTTTGGTGGCCTTGTAGAACAGCCAGTCCTCGCCATCGACCTCGACGTGTTTGACGATGTCCTCCTCTGTCACCTTGTTGACCTTGCCGCCGCCGTGGCGCGGGTCGACGTAGGTGTGCAGGCCGACCTTGGAAAACAGTCCCGGCTGGCCTGCCGCGCAGGCGCGGTAGAGCTGCGAGATCACTCCCTGAGGCAGGTTGTAGCCGCAGATTTTATTCTCCTGCGCCGCCTGGGCCACCTTGGGCATCCGGCCGAAGTTGCCGGCAATTACCCGCCGCAACAGCCCGTCGTGGTGCAGCCGCCCGGTTCCCAGACCCTTGCTGTCGCCGGCGCCCGCACACATGATCAGGGTCAGGTCGCGGGGGGACCCCTGTTCCACGAACCGCTTTTCCAGAGCGGCATGCAGCATTTCCGGGATGCAGCTTTGCACAAAGCCGGTGGTGGTCACGACATCCCCGTCGCGGATCAGCGCCATTGCCTGTTCGGTGGTGGTTGTCTTGTCTTTCATGGCGGCGCGTCCTCCCCGATGCCGGTTGCCGTCCGTCCAGGAACTGCCTCCTAACGGCGGGATGATCGGGAATGTTAGGCGCGTGCGCCGGCCGGCCTGTCCTTCGATTGCGTCAGCGGATCGAGGACTTACGACATCGCCCAGTCATGGCTTGCCTGAAGTTTCCGATCGGCTCCTGCAATTTCCGCGGCACATGCATTTTGCATACTGCCGCCGGCCGTTGGGCCTAGAAAAGGCTTGCCCCGGCCTCCAGCCAGTCGCGCAAGGTGATGCCTTCAAAGGTAACGGAGCAGCCGTCGCCGAATGCAAAATTCAGCCCGTCAGCTGTGTCCATCGCCTGCGCGGTCCACGTGTGCGGGCCAACGACTTTGGTCCTGTCTACGCCAAGTTCGAAGTCCGAAATTGTATCCGCACCTGTTTTCCGGGTGTTGAAGACAAAGCAATCCGCGCCTGCACCGCCAGTCAGGACGTCATCCCCTTTGCCGCCAGCCAAAGTATCGTTTCCCGTGCCGCCTTCCAGGGTGTCGCGGCCGGAACCGCCTTTGAGACGATCGTTATGGCTGCCACCGGACAGGAAATCGCTCGCACTGCCGCCTTTCAGTGTGTCGGCGCCGCCGCCCCCGTCAAGGCAATCGCTTCCCCTGTTGCCGCTCAGGCTGTCTCTGCCGCCGCCTCCTTGCAGGTCGTCGTCACCGGATTTGCCTGACAGGACATCCGCCCCTTTACGGCCAAAGATGAAATCCTGCCCGGACCCGCCGCTCAGAATGTCATCGCTGGCAGTGCCTGCAATCCTGTCCATCGCGGCAAAGGCGTCCTTTTGCAGGTTCTGAACATCTGTGTTGCGCAGGATGACGTCTGACAGCGTGGTGTCCCAAAGCGCCGTCAGCTCCTCTGCCGGGATGCCTGCGCGGCCCTCGCTCCAGAACGGGTCGCCGTCGCGCAAGCGGGTGAATTGATCAACCATGACAACCGTAAAGGTTTCGCCCAGCAGCCCCTTGCCGAAAGCGTCTTCGGCAAGTCCGCCGATCCAAGCGTCCACCAGATCCGTGTCGCCATAGGCGTCTTTCAGCTTGGCGGCCAGCGCCGGGTCGGAGGTAATGTCGGAGAAGCTTTCAGCGCGGGAAAGGCCCAGGGCCTCGCGCAGATCATTGTAGCCGGCCACTCCCAGGTCGCGGCCGCGCTGGATGTTCATCGCGGCCAGATCCAGCCCGCCTGCACCAGGCGGCCCGAACAGGAAAGAGCGCACGTCTTCAACCACTTTGGTGTCTATGGCCTCGGAGGTTTGGGTAGCGGCGCCGCGCAGGACATCCCCGATCATGCCCGATTGGCTGACCAGATCAGGCTGGAAGAATGCGTCGCGCAAGGCCAGCGGGTCCAGTTGAGTTCCGGTTTCAGTGACCCGCTGCAGGTTGGCCGACAGCAGGGTATGGCCCAGCCGGTAGACTGCGCCCGAAAACTCGACTGCAATCCCCGGGTTCACACTGGGGTCATAGCCCTGATAAGCGCCAAAGGCATCTTCGCCCAGCAAGACAGGCAGAAATTCCTTGTAGGTGATGGCTTGCACCAGCGCTTCGACCCGGGCGCGGGCAGCCTCAAACAGCTGCTCACCCGTCAGCGACGGGTCCCTTTCCGCCAGCTCCTCCACCAGGCGGTTGTGCTCGCGCGTGAACAGCGTGTGCATCGAGGTCAAGGCAACATTCTCTGCAGCGCGGACGTCGCCGGTCAGGAACCCGTCGCCTTCCAGGTGCAGATGGTCATTTGCGGTCATCTTCAGCTTGCCGCCGTCACCGCGCATGGCCGCGACCATGTCTTCGGTCGAGCCATAGATCATCGAAGCGTCGATACACGCGGTGATTTCATTGACGAATTCGCCGTCGTGCTGTTCCACCCGGGTGAATGGAATGATCGCTTCCCCGGTGCCGGACGGGTCGAAAAAAGGATCGCCCGCCGGAACTTCTATGTGCGCGTGAATGCCGCTTTCGTTTCCGGTCAAAGAAAGGTCGTGGTCCAGGAACTGGCCCCAGATCCACAGAAAATCTGATGCTCCGGCGGCATTGGCCGTCTCGCCGCCCTGTGCCGACAGAATGTTGGAAATCTCGCGTGCATTCGGCCGGCCGGCGCCGGCCATCTCGCCATTCGGCCCCAGCGCGCTGGCGGCCAGCCTTAGCAGTTCGGTGCCGGTTGCACCCCAGTCAGGATGGTCTGGATTTGCGGACGTGCCATCGGAGGGCCGAGCGGCCCCAATCTGTAAACTGGACATGTGATCCCCCAATCACTCGTAAAAAAACACTGTCACCGGAAATGCCATCGTGCGGCCTGAAAACGCCTGTGCGCCCCTTGCCGCCGAATGCCGAAATCCCCCGCAGATGCAGCTGAACCCGGGCTGCAGTTCTCAGGTAGTGCTTCACGAATTCGTGTCAAACCGTGTGCTTTTCGTGAAATTTGCGGAGGGCAGCGGAGATCGGGGGCGTCTGCCGGTTCAGCGCGCTTTCTTCAAGCCTGCCTGGCCTGCGGCGCGGCGCTGCCGGCCTCACTGGTTCCGGTCCACTTGGCAATCTCATCCAGCAGTTGCGCCTTTCGGACGGGTTTGGACAGGAACCCAACCATGCCAGCCGCACGGCACGCGGCCTCATCAGTGCTTAGGACATTGGCGGTAAGTGCCAGAATAGGGCAGGGCGCGCGGCCGTTATCCCGTTCCCACGCCCGCAGCCGGCGGGTCGCCTCAAGCCCGTCCATCACCGGCATCGACATATCCATCAGCACCAGATCGAAAGGCCGCGCGGCAAAAGTCTCGACAGCTTCCTGGCCATTGCTGCAAATTGTCATCTGTATGCCGGACGGGCCAAGCATCTTTTTCAATACCAGCTGATTGGTGCGGTTGTCTTCCGCCACCAGCAGCCGCAGGCTGCTGAGCCCGGCGGCCGTCCCGCCAGTTTCAGACCGCACCTCCGGTACAGCGGGCGCCGCTTCGGTCTGCAACGCCCTTTGCAGGGTCTGCAGCAGAACGCGGTTCCGGGCAGGTTTCATCAGCACGTGCAAGGTCTTGCACTGCTTGAGCGCCTGGTAGCCTGAGATAAGCCGGCTGCCCACGCAGAAGACCACCGGCAGCTCCCGGCAGCCGGGCAAGCTGTGAAGCCGCTGGCACAAGTTTCTGGCTTGCTCCAGCGGCACGCTGTTCTCCACCAGTACCAGATCCGGCTGCTGCTGGCGGGCGGCCAGCGCTTCCACCTGCTCCAGCAACTCCGCCGGGCCGGCCGGGACCATGGTGTCCGCGCCCCAATACGCCAGCTGCCGGAGCCGCACATCGCGGGAAAACGCCAGATCGGCAACCACCGCCACCCGCTTGCCGGCCAGCGGCCTGGCCGGCGCCGGGGCCGGGGCAGCAACCGGCAGGCTCAGACAGACCGTAAAGCAGGAACCTTTACCGGCCTCAGAGACCACGTCGATGCGCCCGCCCATGGCCTGGGCCAGACGGGATGAGATCGCCAAGCCTAGGCCGGTGCCCTCAAACCGCCGTGCGGTGGTGCTTTCCACCTGTTCAAAGGCGTGGAAGATCTGGCCGATGCTGTCCTCGGGAATGCCGACGCCCGTGTCGCGGACGTCGATGCACAACGGAATGGCGTGACTGAGGTCGTGATTCAGGGTGATGCTGATATGGCCTTTCAGGGTGAATTTGACGGCGTTGCCCACCAGATTCATCAGGATCTGCCGCACCCGGCCGCTGTCGCCAGTGAATAGGGCGGGCGTGTGCTCGGGTATGTCGATGCAGATCTCCACTCCCTTGGCGGTGGCGCTGGGCGACATCAGCGTGGCCACATCATAAATCACGTCGCGCAGGTTGAACGGCTGCTGCAGCATCTGCGCCTTGCCAGCCTCCAGCTTGGAAAAGTCCAAAATGTCATTGACGATGCGCAGCAGCGCTTCGGAGGAGGCCAGGATGGTGCCGGTGCAGGATTTCTGCTCGGGGGTGAGGTGGGTCTCGTTCAGCACTTCCGCCATCCCCAGCACGCCGTTGATCGGTGTCCGGATTTCGTGGCTCATAGTTGCCAGGAAACGGGACTTGGTCTCAGTAGCGGCTTCCGCGCGGGCCTTTTCCTGCTGCAGATGCTCGGCAATCCGCTTTTTCTCCTGCAGGCTCGTGTCCAGTGTGTCGAGCGCGGCAAAAACGGCGCCAATCTCGTCACCGGCTTTCGGCAGACCGGATTTTTCACCGCTGGCCAGCCGCTGCAGCTTGGCGGCAGCGGATTGGATCGCTGCTGAAATGGCATGCGCCTTGCGCATCGAAAAGATCAGCGCCGCGGCCATGATCAGCGCGGTTCCTATGAGCCCAAGCGCAAAGATCCGGGAGAGCGCCTGGTTGGCCGCGGCGACGGTCAGCTCCGCATGTGCTGCGGCAAGGTTTGTGACCATTGCAGCCTGCCGGGTGACGGCCTCGCTGCTCATCATCAGCGCGCTGAGGGTCGGGATATCCTGGGCTGGTTTGATGCTGAGAAGAACAACTGCCATCAGGCACCATTCGGCCAGCGCTTGGTTCAGCGCTTCGGCCTCGGCCCTGAGCGGCGCGGGCAAGGGCAGTTGCAGCAAGGCGCCAAGGTCGCCGTTGATCTCTTGAAGATGCTGTTGAAAATTGCCCGCCACCTCCTCCTGCGGGATCAGCCGGGTCATCGCCAGAACGTCCTGCGCATAAGTTTGGGCGGCCGTGATCCCGGTGCTCACGCTGCTGGTGCGGCGGGTGACTTCCAGCGAGGCCTCCATCACGGCGTCCTTGCGGCCTGAGGCATAGACCGCCATGCCGCCGACCAGCAGCACCGCGAACAACGCGGCCACCGTGATGACGAGAACCGGCAGGACAATGGATCTTTTGATGATCATGAACGAATGCCTTCAGCCGCGCGCATCAATTGGCCGGCAGGATCGGGGTTGGCACATTGGTTTCATTGTCCGTCAATGTCTCAAGAAAGGCGATGAGGTCGGCAATGTCGCCCTCGTTGGCGGCAAAGCCTTCGATGCCGGTCTGCCGCGTGGTGCCGGCCGCGCCGCCATCGGCATAATGGCGGATGACCGCAGGCAGCGAGGGCAGTGACCCGTCATGCATATAGGGCGCGCGAAGGACGATGTTCCGCAGCCCCGGGGTTTTGAAGCGAAAGTGCTTGTCGGGGTCTAACTCTGACGCACTGCCGCTGCCCAGGTCCGAGTTGAGCAGTCCGATATCATGCATCTTGTTGTCGGTGAACATCCAGCCGGAATGGCAGGACACGCAATTCGCGCGGCCTGCGAACAGCGCAAAGCCGCGCTTGGCGGCCTCCGGTACCGCGGCGGCATCGCCGCTGACCCAGCGATCAAATCCGGCAACACCGCTGACGATAGTGCGCTGATAGGTGGCCAAGGCGGTGAGGATGGTTTCCTTGCGGATACCCCGGCCGGGAAACAGCCGCTCGAACCCGGTCTTGTATTCGGTCACCGCCGTCAGACGGGCAATAATATCCTCGAAATTCGCGTTCATTTCATCCGGGGCGGTGATCGGTCCGACAGCCTGTTCCTCCAGGCTGGCCGCGCGCCCGTCCCAGAACAGCGGTGTGATCCACGCGGCATTCAGGATCGTGGGCGCATGGCGGTGCACGGGATTGTCGGAGGCGCCAATCGCCTTGGGAACAGGGGATTCCCAGCCGAAAGAGGGGTTGTGGCAGCTGGAGCAGCTGGTGTTCTGTGCGCCGGACAGGCGCGGGTCGAAGAACAGCATCTTGCCGAGGGTGGCGATCCCGCGGTCATAAGGCGCGTTCTCCGGAAACGGCACGGTATCCGGACGCCGGAATGCATCGAGCCCGGCGGGTTGCGCCAGGCTCTGGACGGCCCAAAACAGCAGCGGCACCGCAGCGGCGGCAGCAGCTTTCCACTGCATTCAGGACCTCCTCTTTCAATCCCATTCTACCTACCCGGAATGGCAGCCTCTGAGAAGGCCGTTAATAATACATGACCTATGCAGGTTTCGTTGCGTCAGGGGAGGTTCCCTCCGGTCCGGCCTGCGGTCTTCCTGAGACTTTTTTTCGGTCCAATGCGGCGGGTGACCAGCCAGGGCCCGGTTTTCAAGAGCATCAGCGCAAATCCTGCGGTCCAGAGCACCGCAGAGGCGGCGATCCCGTCCCAGCCTGCAGCGAGCTCTGCAGCGCCGGCAAGGCGCAGGGCAGCAGCACCCAGCAGCAGCAGGAAGGCGGCGGTCAGGACCGGGCCTGCAACCAGCGGACGGCCGCTGTGGCCCATGGTGGCGCGCATCATTACCGCCAGCGTCATGCCGCCAATGGCACCGATGCCCAAAATGTGTGCGGCGGCCGCCGGGTCCAGCAGGCCAAACGGCACGCCGCCCGCTGCGATCAGCCCCGCGGGCACCAGCGCATAGGCCAGGTGCAGCATCAGCAGCAGCGGCTCCGGCAGGGTTGCAAGGCCGCGCCAGCGCGCCAGCCGCACCGCATGCAGCAGGCCGGCTGCCAGCAGCAGCGCGCCGCTGGCAGGGGCCCAGGGCGCTGCGGTCCAAGCCAGCAGCGCCGCGGCGCCAAACACCAGCGCCACCGCGTCGAATTTCCCGAACGGCACCGGCATTTTCTCAGCCCCCTGTTTGGCCAGCCAGTTGCGGGTGAAGCTGGGGATGATCCGCCCGCCGATCAGCATGATCAGGAAGATCAGCACCGCTATCCCCAGACGGCGCGAGACATCCGCCGTGCCTTGGGTCATCGCCTCGATGTGATAGCAGGCGTTGGCAATGCCCAGCAGCGTGACCGGCACCAGGACTTTGAGGTTGCGCCAGTTTTCACCGGCGATGATCTCCCGCGCGATCATGGCAATAACGGCGGCCTGAAAGGCGCAATCCACCGCCATGACCCCAAGTGCGGGCAGGCCCAGCCAGCCTGCCGCCGCCAGCCGTCCTGACAGCCACAATCCCGACAGCAGCGCCAGCGGCCAGCCGCGGGCAGGCATCCGCCCGGTCCAATTCGGTACCGCAGTGAACAGGAAGCCCGCTACAACCGCCGCGCCATAGCCGAAGATCATCTCGTGAATATGCCAGTCGGTGGGCAGGAACGGACCTGAATACTCCAGATCGCCGCGCCAGATCAGCAACCAGGCAGGGATTGCCAGCAGGGCAAACAGGCAGGCGCCCAGAAAGAACGGCCTGAAGCCGAATGAAAACAAAACAGGTCCGGTGTATTCAGTTCGCGCAGCCATCACGGCCTCCTTGCATCCGGTCAAAGTCAGGCGGGCGGCACTGGTCAGGTGCCGCCCGCCGGTCCGGCGCAAGGGACGCAATCTTTCGCCGAACCCCGTGGATCAGCACCGGCGGGCAGGGAGGAGGGAGGCTCCCCCGGATCCGGGTTCCCGTTTTTGCCGCACGGTTGTTTCCTCTGCCGCCACTATGCGATAACGGCGGGGTGACCTCTTTGTCCTTCAGCAAACTTGCGGTGCATTCTTGTCCAAGCTCGACGAAAGCCTCCTGACCGGGCTGCCGCCCTTCAGCCTCCTGGAGCGCAGCCAGATCCGCGAAATCCTCGATCAGGCGCTGCCCAAGCGGTATGACGAGGGCGCGGAAATCTTTCACGAAGGCCATGACGCCGAGCGGTTCCACCTGCTGCTGGACGGCTACATCCGGGTGGTGAAGACCACCGAGGGCGGCGAGCAGATCATCGCGCTGCATATCTCGCCAGGCCAGCTGTTCGGGATTGCTCCGGCGCTGAACCGCGACACCTATCCGGCCACCGCCATCGCCGCCTCGGAATCGCTGGCGCTGTCCTGGCCGGTGCGTCTGTGGGGGGATTTCACCGCCAACTACCAGGGCTTTGCCACCGAGAGCTACAACACCCTGGGCCAGCGGCTGGGCGAGATGCAGACCCGGATCACCGAGCTGGCGACGCAAGCCGTTGAGCAGCGGGTGGCGGCGGCGCTTCTGCGGATGGTGACCCAGTCGGGCCGCAAAGTGGAGGAGGGGATCGAGATCGCCTTCCCGGTGACCCGCCGCAACATCTCCGAGATGACCGGCACCACGCTGCATACCGTCAGCCGGCTGTTGTCGGCCTGGGAGAAGGACGGCGTGGTGAAATCCACCCGCAAGCACATCGTGGTGACGGCCCCGCACCGGCTGGTGGTCCTGAGCGGGGCTCAGGGGTAGCACACCGCCGTTAGACGAGACTTTGCGCTGCGCGGGAGTTGGCGTTGCCCTGACGCAAGACTATCTGTGGGTCTGATTTTGTCAGATCAGGATTGCGCGGCATGTCATCTCCCGAACCCGGCAGCAAGAAACTCCTGGAAAGCCGGTCGCTTGCAGTGGCCATGTGGGGCAACCTTTTCATGGCAGCGGCGGGCCTGGCCGCCGGCGTTCTGTCGAACTCCAACGCTATCATGATGGACGGCTTGTTCTCCCTGATCGGGTTCGGCTCGGCGCTGCTTGGGCGGCGCATCAGCCTGCGGGTCGATGCAGGCCCCGACAAGACGCGGCCGTTCGGATACGCTGCGGACGAGGCGATCTTTTCCACCTTCCGGTCGCTGTCGCTTCTTGGGCTGGTGCTGTTTGCCATCACCAATGCTCTCAAGAGCATCTACAATTATCTCAACGGTCTCGTGCCCGAGCCGCTGAATTTCGCACCGATGATCATCTACTTCGCGGTGATCGGGCTGACTTGCACAATTCTGTGGGCGTTTCATCACTTCACCTGGCGCCGCACGGGCAAGACCAGCGCAATCCTGCGGCTGGAAGCGAAGGCGGCACTGTTCGACGGGCTGATCACGGCCGCGGCTGGCGTGGGCCTGGGGGCTATTTATTTGTTCCAGGATGGCCCGCTGGCACCGGTTGCACCTGTAGGCGATTCCGCCATCGTCCTTCTGCTGTGCCTGCTGGCCATCGGATCCTATGTTCGGGAATTCCGCGGCGGGCTGAAAGAGCTTGCCGGCGTAAGTGCCAGCCCCGGGCATCTCGCCAGCGCACGGCGGGCTTTGCGTGACGCTATTGCTTAAGACGGCGGGACTTTGCGGGACATGTCCGTCACCAAATTGGGCCGCACGCTTCTGGTGACCGTCTACTACGATCCCGGACGGAGCGTGACCGCGGCGGAGGCAGACAGCCTGAACCTGCGCATGATCCGGGACGCGCGGTCAGCGCTGAATGGTGCCGATGTGCTCTTGATCATCACCGAACATCCAAGGCGCTGGCCGGAAGCCCTGAATCCCTTTTGAGAGAGGCACGGTTAAGGCGGGTCAGGCCATCGCCAAATCTCTTAAGCTCTCCCGGAACGCCTTTTCCTCCAGTCCGTATTCCTCACAGGCATCAATCAGCGTGTGGAACGGTGCGATCGGGCAGCCGGGACAGAGCATCTGGCGGTTCATGAACTCACCCGCGCAGGCGGGCCAGTGGTGGAACAGCTCGGAGAGCGGCAGGTCAGGATCGTCGAAATCGGGGCGGCGCATGTGGCATCCTCCTTTTCCTGCATCTTGCGTGCAGCAATGCGCCCGGTCTTTGCGCTTCAACAACATATGCGGCGGTGCGCGGGTTTAGGCAGGGCCTATCCGCAACTGTACTCAGGACCGCGATATGTCAGAGATACTTACCAAGTCGCGGGCCAGGAACGTGTTCTACGGGGGCTCCTTGTTCTTCGTCGTCGTGTTCGTGGCCATGACCGCGCACAGCCACCGCTTCATCGTGAACACGTCCACTGCTGGCATGGAGCTGACCGACGAGGTGCGCCAGGGCAAGCACGTGTGGGAGCGCCATTCCTGCATCAACTGCCACACGCTGCATGGCGAGGGCGCCTATTTCGCCCCGGAAGTGGGCAACGTCATGACCCGCTGGGGCGTTCTGGACGACCCCGAAGGCGCCTATGAAATGCTCGACGGCTGGATGAAGTCGCAGCCCTCCGGCATCGAGGGCCGCCGCCAGATGCCTTACTTCGAGCTGACGGAGGAAGAGACCAAGGCCTTGTCCGAATTCCTGCGCTGGGCGGATCAGACCGACACCCAGAACTGGCCGCCGAACGACGCGGGCTGAGGGGGAGAGAAACAATGAAATATCAATCTCAAAAAGTGGCCTACGCCTATTTCATGGTGGCGATGGCCCTGTTTGCCATTCAGGTCCTGGGCGGGCTTTTAGCAGGGTGGATCTATGTCTGGCCCAACACGCTGAGCGAGCTCCTGCCGTTCAACATCGTACGGATGCTGCACACCAACGCACTGATTGTCTGGCTGCTTTTGGGTTTCTTCGGCGCTGCCTATTACCTGGTGCCGGAGGAATCTGAGCGTGAGCTGTTCTCGGTGAAACTCGCCTATATCCAGCTGGCCATTCTTGTCGTCGGCACCTTGGGCGCAGTCGGCTCCTACCTCGTGGGCATCCACGGCGGGCGGGAGTTCCTGGAGCAGCCCCTGTGGGTCAAGTTCGGCATTCTGGTCGCGGCGGTGATATTCCTCGTGAACATCTCCCTGACCGTGCTGGCAGGCCGCAAGACTGCGATCACCAACATCCTGCTGATGGGGCTTTGGCTGCTCTCGCTCCTGTGGATCTTTGCCTTCATCAACCCGGACAACCTGTCGCTCGACAAGATGTACTGGTGGTTCGTTGTCCACCTGTGGGTGGAAGCCACTTGGGAACTGGTGATGGCTGCGATCCTTGGCTACCTGATGCTGAAGCTGACCGGTGTTGACCGTGAGGTGGTGGAGAAATGGCTCTATGTCATCGTGGCGCTGGCCCTGTTCTCCGGCATCCTCGGCACTGGCCACCATTTCTTCTGGATCGGCACCCCGGGCTACTGGCAGTGGATCGGCTCGATCTTCTCGACCCTGGAGGTGATCCCGTTCTTCGCGATGATGAGCTTTGCCTTCATCATGGTCTGGAAGGGCCGCAAGAACCACCCGAATAAAGCGGCGCTGCTGTGGTCGCTGGGGGCATCCACCGTGGCTTTCTTCGGTGCCGGCGTCTGGGGTTTCCTGCACACGCTGCACGGGGTGAACTACTACACCCACGGCACCCAGATCACCGCCGCCCACGGGCACCTGGCCTTCTACGGCGCCTATGTGGCGATGAACCTGGCGATGTTCACCTATGCGATGCCGCAGCTTCGCAACCGCGATCCCTATAACCAGGTGCTGAACATGGCGTCCTTCTGGCTGATGACCGGCGGCATGGCCTTCATGACCTTCGTGCTGACCTTTGCCGGCACCATCCAGACCCACATGCAGCGCATCATCGGCGACTACTACATGGACGTGCAGGACCAGCTTGGCATCTTCTACCTGATGCGCCTCGGCTCCGGCGTGGCAGTGGTCCTGGGCGCGCTGCTGTTCATCTATGCAACCGTCGTGGTCCGCCGCGAAATCATCAAACCCGGCCCCGCGGCCGTACCGGGAGAGTAAGCCATGAACGCGATGAACATGCCTTCCGTGCCCTTCTACCGTCCCGCAGGCGATGAATGCACCGTCTTCGAGATGGCCCAAGCCAACGGTCTGCCCCTTCTTCTGAAGGGGCCCACCGGCTGCGGCAAGACGCGGTTTGTGGAACATATGGCAGCCCGGCTCGGGCTGCCCCTCCACACCGTTGCCTGCCACGACGACCTGTCGGCTGCCGACCTGATCGGGCGCTACCTGCTGAAGGGCGGCGAGACGGTCTGGGTGGACGGGCCGCTGACCCGCGCCGTGCGCGAGGGCGGCATTTGCTACCTCGATGAAGTGGTCGAGGCCCGCAAGGACGTTGCTGTGGTGCTGCACCCGCTGACCGACGACCGCCGCCGCCTGGTGATAGACCGCACGGGTGAGGAACTCTCCGCGCCCAAGCCCTTCATGCTGGTGGCCAGCTACAACCCCGGCTACCAGAACATCCTGAAGAAGCTGAAGCCCTCGACCCGGCAGCGCTTCCTGTCGATCGGTTTCGACTTCCCGGAAGCCTCTGCCGAGACCGCGGTCGTTGCCTCTGAGAGCGGGCTGGACGAGGACCGCTCCGCCGCGCTGGTGCGGCTGGCGGGCCATATCCGCAAGCTCTCCGGCATGGACCTGGAGGAAGGTGTCTCTACCCGCCTGCTGATCTACGCCGCCACGCTGATCGCCAAGGGCATGAGCGTCGAGCGCGCGGTGGAGGCCGCCATCATCGAACCTCTCAGCGACGAGGGTGATGTGCAGCAGGCGCTGCGCGACCTTGCCGCCAGCGTCTACGGGTGATGCCATGATCCACGCTCTCGACCTTCTGGAACCCGAAGAAACGGTTGGCAACCTGTGGCACGGCATGGCCACACGGATCGGCGCCGCTGAGGACGGAACTGAACACACCGTCCGGTTCGAGGACATGCGCGCCAGCGTGGCGGCCTTGTTCCGGGCGCTGGGCGGGGCCGGGGGCGTGGAAATCCATGTGGCGCCCGCGGTGCTGTCGGACCACCGGCCGGACCGGCTGCGCCGCATCGGCACCCCGCGGGAGATGGTGCATGTGGCCAGTTTCGACGGCGAGCGCCTGCGCCTGCCGCCGGAAATGGCCGCCTTTCCCAGTCTCGAGCTGAACCGCAAGGCCTACCTGTGGCTGGCCGCAATGGCCGCCATGATCGAATTGCCGGAACGCAACGAGGACCGCTATCAGGCCGATCAGCTGGAAATCGCTGCCAATGCCCGTGCTGCGGACAAAGTGTTTGCCGCCTGTCCTGGGCTGCGGTCTGCCTATGGCGCGTTCTGTGCCCATACCGCCGGGACCCGCAAGCGCAACGGCCTGCCGCGTTCCGAAGCGCGGATCGAACGGATGGTGCTGGATCAGATCGGCACTGACTGCCGGGTTGCCGAGCCCTGCACCTGCACCGCGCCGCGCGGCTACCGCACCTATCAGCCGGTGCCGTTCTGGCTGCGTTTGGCCGTTCCGCAAGCGGGCAGGGGGGCAGCCCCCGAAGCGGAGGAGATGAAAACGCCGGGCCTCGCCGTCTCCACCCGCAAGACCGCCAAGCGGCAGGATCAGGACCAGACCACCCGTAAGGACAGCTTTATCGTCCACCGGTTTGAATCCATCCTGTCCTGGGCCGAAAGCCTGAACATCAACCGGATGGTCGATGACGACGACAATGAGAACGCCCAGAAAGCGGCGGAGGATCAGGACAATCTCACGCTCTCGCAGCACATGAAGCGCGCGGCGTCGCGGCTGCGGATTTCGCTGGACCTTTCGCCGCAAGATGCCGAGCATGAACGGCTGGCGGGGCAGTTCACTTATCCCGAGTGGAACCACAAGCTGGGCAAACACATGCCCGCCCATACTTGTGTGCTGGAGGCCGAAGGCAAACCTGCCGACAGCTTCCAGCCCGACCCGCGGCTGGTTAGCCGCGTGCGCCGCCAGTTCGCCCCGCTGCACCCGCGCCGCGTGATGCTGCCGCGGCAACTGGACGGCGACGAGCTGGATCTGGAAGCGGTGGTGAAATCCCATGTCGATCTGGCCTGCGGCCAGCAGGGCAGCGACCGGGTCTGGCAGGCCAGCCGCCCGATGGCCCGCGACCTGAGCGTGGCGGTGCTGATGGACTGCTCCCGCTCCACCGAGGCCACCGTCGGCGACCGCCCTGTGATCGAAACCGCCCGCGAGTCGCTGGCTGCCCTCGCCGGCGGCATCGCCACCGCGGGTGACCGGCTGGGCATTTGGGGGTTCTCCTCGCTGCGCCGCGACCGGGTGTTCGTGACCCGCGCCAAGGGTTTCGAGGACCCGATGTCAGAGGCGGTCACCGCCCGCATCGGCGGCTTCAAGCCCGGCCACTACACCCGGCTCGGCGCTGCAATCCGCCATGCCTCTGCCCAGTTGGCTGAGGAAGGATCCGAACGCCGCCTGCTTTTGGTGCTGACCGATGGCAAGCCCAATGATCTGGACCACTACGAAGGCGTGCATGGCATCGAGGACAGCCGTATGGCGGTGCGCGAAGCGCGCGCCCTGGGCCAATCGGTGCACGGCGTGGTGATCGACGCCGACGGGCAGGACTGGTTTGCCCGCATCTTCGGCCGCGCGGGGTTCACCCTGCTGCCCGACCCGGACCGGCTGCCGCGCGCGCTGCCGGAAATCTACCAATCCCTGACAATGGAGCACTGAGATGAAACGCATTCTCTCCTTCGCCCTGCTGGCCCCCTCCAGCGCCTTTGCAGCGACCTTCGAACGCCCCATCCCGCAGCCCCAGACCGAAACCGCCGAGTTCTGGTTCCTGATGGGCTCCATCGCCCTGATCGTCAGTCTGGGGTTCGTCCAATACCTGGTTAGCCGGCGATGATCCCGCAGCCCTCTTGGCGGCTTCTGGCGGCGCTCTACCCGTTCGGGGCGGGTGCGGCAGCCGTCAACATCTTCTTTGCCTCGCTGATTGCCAGCTGGATCGGCTGGCGGGTGCTGACTCCCTATGAATCGGTGGCCTGGGGACTGCTGCTGGGCGTGCCTTTCACTTATGCCTTTGCCCGCCATATCGAGCGGCTGAAACGGCAGGCCGACGGCGGCTGACCCCGCGTCGGGATGCGAAAAGGGCCCTGCACTGCAGGGCCCCGGTACCGTTTAAGACCGGCGTGAAACCAGGTGGCAAGGCGGCTCGGGGGGATGGGGGAGCCGCCTTGCCGCAGGATCAGCTGTCTGCTGCCAGCAGGCCAGCTTCCTCCGCTGCCTGCACCTCGGCCAGATCGGCCTCGCCATCGGCATTGGCGTCAATGGTGGCAAAGGTTTCGGCCGTCAGATCCGGGAAGGCCGCCTGCAGTTCCTCCAGCGAATAGGTGCCGTTTCCATCGGTGTCGGCCTCGGTGATGGACTCCATCGCGGCCAGCGGCGAAGCGGCCAGAGCAGCAAAAGCGGCGGCGGTCAGCGCGAATTTTTTCATGTGAGACACTCCATTCGTTTGTTTGGTTTTCTGCTTGCGGCCACGCTGTTCCGCGGGCCGTGGCATAGAGCTATGGCGTCCCGTTCTCTGGTGCTATCCCCTTGAGGTGAATTGGCAATTTCCGGCACTAGACTGCCTGAACGCGGCTGTCCCTTCGGCGCTTTGCTGCCCCTGCCGCAGGCTGGTCCTTTCTCCGCTCAAGGCCGGGTGGCCGTTCCGCAGAATTCTGCCTGCACGGTTTCCGGCCTTCCCGCGCTCCTTGAAAGCTTGCACCGGGAACCAGCAGTGCAATCGGGGGGAGTTCACGAAGATGAGCTGTCCCGCCTCTAGAATCTGCGGCCGGCACCAGATCGGGCGGGCAGTGTCAGGCGGCACTAGAAGCTGAAGCTGTGCTTAGGGTTGGGAACAGCGCGGCTGCACTGCGCCGGCGCGCCTACTGAGACGCAACGGCAAAGCCGCCGTTCAGGGCGCTGACGGCAAGCTCCGGAGTGCTCGTGCGGCTGGCCATCCGTTCCAGATTTACGATGGTCGACAGCATGATGCGGTCATGGCTCCAGTCGCTCGGCCGCTGCAGCAGCATCGCCGTTGCCAGCACCGCCCCGGCCATGGCCAGGGATACCAGCCCCCAGCCCAGCGAGTTCGGCCCCTGCGGCTGAACTGCTGTCACCGCGATAATGCGCCGCTGCAACGACGCGCCGCGGCGGGTTTCGCGGCGGTCCACCAGTGCTACCGCCGGGCTGCGGCGGGTGAACAGGGCGGGCCCGCGGGCGGCATGGGCGCAGGCGCGGATCAGGCATTCGCAATAGGCGCGCACATCGAACCGGGGCCGGGCCATCAGTGCCTGGTCGCAGGCAAACTCACGCAGCAGCCGCACTTCGCGCCGCCAAAGATAGAAGGCCGGGTTCCAGAACAGGGCGGGGCGCAGCATCTCCAGCAGGAATTCGCATTCGATATCGCGCTGGCGGAAGTGCTGCAGCTCATGCGCCACAGTCAGGCGCAGATCGCGCGGGTCGTTCAGCAGGGCAGAGGGCAGCACCACATAGCGGCAAAACAGCCCGCGGGTCGAATAGGCTACACGGATGGTGTCGGAAACCATCAGTTGTACCCGCCCGATCCGTTTCCAGGTAAAGGCGCCTGCCAGATTCTGACGCAGCCGGAAGACAGAAACAGCCACATGCGCCAGGCAGATCAGCGCCCCGGCAGCAAAGGCAGCGGCTGTCACCTGTGCCCAAAGCGGTTGCAGGCTGCTGAGATCGCGCACGGCGTCCTCCCGCAGGCCGAGCAAGGTTTCAAACTTGCCCGCGCTCATGCTGACATTGCCCTGCAGGTACTGCGACACCAGCATGTCCGAAAAGTTCGGCGGGTGCGCGATGACAAAATGGGTGAAAGCAAGGATCAGAACCGGCGAGGCCGCCAGCAGGACTGTCATCCCGTTCAGCAGCCGCAGTTGCGGCTGGTAGGCGCGGCCCAGCCTGCTTCGGGCCAGGATCTTGCGCGCGGCCAGCCACAGGGCAGCACCCGCCAGCAGCAGGATGTTCAGGTCGATATAGGCGTTAAGCAGAACCTCAGTTGGCATTGTCCCCCAGCCTTTCCTCCAAGAGCGCCCGCATCTCCTCGAGCATCTCGTCGGTCACATCCTCATCATCGACCAGCCGCGCCACCAGTGCGGCGGGCGCGCCGTTGAAGAGCTTGCTCGAAAGGTTCTTCAGAGATGTTTTCTGATACTCTGCCTTGGGAACGGCCGGGCGGTAAACCAAAGAGCGGTCCTTGCGCTCGCTGGTAAGGAAGCCCTTTTGCTCCATGATCTTGAGAACCGTGGCCACCGAGGTATAGGCGCGTTCCTGCACCTTGTTCAGCTCGGCCAGGATATCACGCACGGTGCCGCCGCCGATGTCCCAGACGACGGTCATGAATTCCAGCTCAACCTCGGTCAGCAGGGAAGTGTCGTGTTTCTTGCGCATCGCCTCGGCAGTCCGGCTCATTTGGTGGTTCCAGTCATGCTAGGGGAAGGGGGCTCCCGTGAAAACTATTTTTTTAGAAGACGTGCGGCGGCGGGGGTTCTGTTGTCAAATTGTGCGCTGCCGCGCGAGTCTGTTCAGCAGGATTGCGGGGTGATGGGCCAGTCTTTGGGACGGTGCCTGGCGCATCGGTTCGGGGCTTTGGCTGAGAAGGCCTTGAAGGGCAGGTTTGCCTTCAAGGCCGGTCTCCAGCGTGTTTTAGGTTTGCGCGTCAAGGGCAAGCCGCCTGCGGCGGGGCCTTTGGCCCCCTTGACCCGCAGGGGCAGCATTGAAACTGACCCGCAGGTTATCAGACCTTCCAGAAGCAGAAGATGCCCCAGGCAATCGACAGGCCGAGCGGCCACCACAGCGGCATCCCTACCAGTCCCAGCCAGGCCAGGAAGATGTAGGAGGTGCCCAAGAGGCTGATGAACAGCCGGTCGCCGCGGGTGGTGGTGAGGCCCAGCACGCCCTTGCGGGCCGCGCCGCCGGGGTGGCGGATCTCAGCGATGATCAGCACGCCGATGGCGGTGAAGATGCCGATGAACAACAGGGCAGTGGGCCAGGTCCAGGCCATCCATGAAAGCATTACACCCTCCCCATCGCGAAACCCTTCGCGATGTAGTTGCGGACAAACCAGATCACGATGGCGCCCGGAATGATTGTCAGAGTTCCCGCTGCCGCCAAGAGCCCCAGTTCATAGCCCGCGGAGGACGCGGTCTTGGTCATGGTGGCGGCAATCGGCTTGGCGGCGACGGCGGTCAGTGTTTTTGCCAGCAGCAGTTCCACCCAGGAGAACATGAAGCAGAAGAATGCCGCCACACCCACGCCTGCCTTGATCGACGGCACAAAGATCGTCGCGAAGAAGCGCGGGAAGGAATAGCCGTCGACAAATGCGGTCTCATCCAGCTCCTTGGGCACGCCGCCCATGAAGCCCTCCAGGATCCACACCGCCAGCGGGATGTTGAACAGGCAGTGCGCCAGCGCAACGGCCAGGTGGGTGTCGAACAGTTCCACCGCGGAGTAGAGCTGGAAGAACGGCAGCGCGAATACCGCAGCCGGTGCCATCCGGTTGGTCAGCAGCCAGAAGAACAGCTGCTTGTCGCCCAGGAACCGGTAGCGGCTGAAGGCATAGGCTGCCGGCAGCGCCACCGCAATGGAGATCACGGTGTTGATCGACACATAGGCGATCGAGTTGATGTAGCCCCAGTACCAGCTGGGATCGGTGAAGATGGTCTTGTAGTTGTCCAGCGTGAAAGTCTGCGGGAACAGCGAGAAGCCCGCGAGAATTTCATTGGTCGTCTTGAAGCTCATCGCCACCAGCCAGTAGATCGGCAGCATGAGGAACAGGATATAGACGATGGGGACGATGGATCGTTTCTGCATTGTGATCCCTCCCTTAGTTCAGGTCGTCTTTGGTCATCAGCGTGTAGAACAGCCAGCTGACCAACAGAGTGATTGCGAAATAGATGAGCGACATGGCAGCTGCGGGGCCGAGGTCGAACTGGCCAAGTGCGATTTTCACCAGGTCGATCGACAACAGCGTGGTCGAGTTGCCGGGTCCGCCGCCGGTCAGAACGAACGGCTCGGTGTAAATGTTGAAGCTGTCCATGAAGCGCAGCAGGATGGCGATGGTCAAAACCGTCTTCATCTTCGGCAGCTGGATGAACCGGAACACCGCCCAGTTGGAGGCACCGTCGATCTTGGCCGCCTGGTAATAGGCGTCGGGGATCGAAACAAGGCCCGCATAGCTCAGCAGCACCACCAGCGAGGTCCAGTGCCAGACGTCCATGGTGACAATGGTCACCCAGGCCGCGACGGGGTCCTGCGTCATGTCATAGTTGATGCCCAGCACGTGGTTCAGCGTGTAACCCAAGAGGCCGATGTCAGGCAGGGTGAAGATGTTCCACATCGCGCCGACCACGTTCCACGGGATCAGCATCGGCAGCGCCATCAGCACCAGGCAGACCGGCACCCAGAAGCCCTTGCGCGGCATCGACAGCGCAATCGCGATGCCCAGCGGCACCTCGATGATCAGGATCAGGAAGGTGAACAGGAACTGGCGGCCCAGCGCCGCGTGGAAGCGGTCAGAGCGCAGGATCTGCTGGAACCAGTCCAGTCCCTGCCAGAAAAACACGTTGTCGCCAAAGGTCTCCTGCACCGAGTAGTTGACCACCGTCATCATCGGGATCAGCGCGTTGAATGCGACCAGCGCCAGCACCGGCAGCACAAAGAACCAGGCTTTCTGGTTTTCGGTTTTCATCAGGCCGCTCCTTGTTCGTCTGCAGCGGGGGAGGTGGCAAGCCAGCCATCCACGTAAAGCCGGGTCATGTCCTGGCGGAAGGCGAGGTGCACAGCGCTGCCTTTTTCGGGGGCGGCGCCATCGGTGATCGCGTTGATGCGCTGACCGCCGGCCTCGCATTCCACCACCGTGTGGCGGCCGATGTCAGAGACCTTGGTGACGGTTGCGGGCAGGCCGGTGTTCGAAAGGGACACAAACTCCGGGCGGACACCGATTTCGGTCTGGCCGTTAGCTGCACCCTGAATGGGGCCTTCCAGCGCGATCTGCTGGCCCGCGAACACGGCGGCACCGTGCTGCAGCTCGCAAGGCAGGATGTTCATCCCCGGCGAGCCGATGAAATGGCCCACGAAAGTATGCGCGGGGCGTTCGAACAGCTCGACCGGCGTGCCGATCTGCACCACCTCGCCCAGTTGCATCACCACCACCTGATCGGCAAAGGTCAGCGCCTCGGTCTGGTCGTGGGTGACGTAGATCATCGTAGCCTGGACGCGCTGGTGCAGCTCCTTGAGCTTGGAGCGCAGCTTCCACTTCAGGTGCGGGTCGATCACGGTGAGCGGCTCGTCGAACATCACCACGTTCACATCCTCGCGCACCAGCCCGCGGCCCATGGAGATCTTCTGCTTGTTGTCGGGTGACAATCCTGCCGCCTTCTGATCCAGCATCCCGGTCACTTCGAGCATTTCGGCAATCGCCATCACCCGCCGGTGCACGGTGGCCTCGTCCCGGCCGCGGTTGCGCAGCGGGAAGGCCAGGTTGTCGTATACCGTCATGGTGTCGTAGATCACCGGGAACTGGAACACCTGGGCGATGTTGCGCTGGTCCGGGGGCAGGGCGGTCACGTCCTTGCCGTCGAACAGGATCTGGCCTTCGGATGGAACCAGCAAGCCCGAGATGATGTTCAGAAGGGTGGATTTGCCGCAGCCCGAGGGGCCAAGCAGCGCATAGGCGCCGCCGTCGGTCCAGTCGAGGTCGA
Source organism: Leisingera sp. (assembly GCF_982940295.1). Lineage (NCBI taxonomy): Bacteria > Pseudomonadati > Pseudomonadota > Alphaproteobacteria > Rhodobacterales > Roseobacteraceae > Leisingera > Leisingera sp. The sequence goes on along the minus strand of NZ_CEYXRG010000014.1, from coordinate 73,612 downwards.
TTTCCTTCAGCGCGTAATCCGAGTCGGATTTCGGTGCCGAAAGATAGCTGTGGCGCAGTTTTGAGAGAGTTATTTTAGCCATTGATGCCTCACGCCGCGCGGCTGCCGTCAGGGGCAAAGAAATATGCCTGCGCGGGGTCCATGTAGAAATCGTGCAGCTCACCCACCTGATAGGGGTGGACGCCGTGGGCCAGCGAGACCCAGCTGCCGGTGCCCATGTCGAAATGAGCGGAGCTTTCAGAGCCGGAGAGCTCGGTCACCTGCACCTGGCCCGACAGCTGCACATGGGCGCCGTTTTTCGCCACAGGCAGCACGTGGTGCGGGCGGATGGCGATGGTGTAGGTGCCATCGGCCAGCCCGGCGGCGGCACCGCTCAGCTCCCAGGTGACGCCAGCGCCCAGCAGGGCCGTGCTGCCCTGCTTGGTGATCTCGGCGGTGTTGATCGGCGGGTCGGAGAACACCCGCGCCGCATCGACATTGCCGGGGTTGCGGTAGATCTCGGCGGTGGGGCCGAACTGGGTCACCCGGCCATCGCTCATCAGCGCGGTCTTGCCGCCCAGGAGCAGCGCCTCTTCCGGTTCGGAGGTTGCATAGACCACCACAGCGCCGCGGCCTGCAAACAGCTCGGGCAGCTGGTCGCGCAGCTCTTCGCGCAGTTTGTAGTCGAGGTTGGCCAGCGGCTCATCCAGAAACACCGCGCGGCTTTCCTTGGCGATCGCGCGGGCCAGCGCACAGCGCTGCTGCTGGCCGCCGGACAGCTCATGCGGGCGGCGGTGCAGCATCGGCTTCAGCTGCAGGATCTCAGCAGCTTCCTCGACGCGGCCGGCAATCTCCGACTTGGCCATGCCTGCCACCTTGAGGGGCGAGGCGATGTTCTCATGCACCGTCATGTGCGGGTAGTTGATGAAGAACTGATGCACCAGGCTGATGTTGCGCTTCTGGGTGCTGAGACGGCTGACATCCTCGCCATCCATCAGCACCTGGCCGCTGGCCATCGGGTCAAGGCCCGCCATCAGTTTAATGAGTGAGGTCTTTCCGGAGCCGGTGGCGCCGAGGAGGACGTTAAAGTGACCGGGCTCCAGCAGCAGGGAGGTTTCCTTGATGTGCTGAATAGCGCCGACGCGCTTGGTCACACCCTTGAGTTCGAGTGCCATCTTGCTTTGACTTTCTGGCAGGCGGCCTGTTTGCGCGCGGGGCAGGGGCGCGCTGGGGTCTTGGGGAAAAAGGCCCCGGAAGACGGGAAAGGGTCTCCGGGGCCTGATGCAGCCCGGCCAGATGATGGGGATCGCTGGCCGGGCCGGGAGGAGGCCTTAGTTGGTTGCCCAGCGGGCCACCAGCTCGTCATAGTTGACGGTCTGGCCTTCCGGCTTCTCGTTTTCCAGCTTCGGCTTGGCACCGCCATTGGCGAACCACCACTCCGCGTCCTTCTCTTCGTTCAGGCGCGGGCCGCAGCCGCCATAGACATTCGCCTGCTCGTCTGCACGCTGCATACGGCCCATGGTGATGTCCATTTCCTCGGCCAGACGGTCCATCGCTTCCTGCGGCGTGAAGGCGCCGGAGTTCACGTCACCGATTTGCTGCCACCAGATCTGGGCCAGCTTCGGATAGTCCGGAACGTTGATGCCGGTCGGCGACCATGCCACACGGTCAGGCGAGCGGTAGAACTCGACCAGGCCGCCCAGCTTGGGTGCGCGCTCGGTGAAGCTTTCGTGGTTCACGGAAGAGTCGCGGATGAAGGTCAGGCCAACGTGCGATTTCTTCACGTCCACGGTCTTGGAGACGACGAACTGGGCATAAAGCCAGGCAGCCTGGGCACGGTCCAGCGGGGTGGACTTGAGGAAGGTCCAGGAACCAACGTCCTGATAACCGACCTTCTGGCCTTCTTCCCAGTAGGGGCCGTGCGGGCTGGGCGCCATCCGCCACAGCGGGTTGCCCTCGGCGTCGACGGTGTTGTTGCCTTCGGACTGCGGCTTCACCATGTCGGCGGTAAAGGCGGTGTACCAGAAGATCTGCTGCGCCACGTTGCCCTGTGCCAGTGCCGGCAGCGACTGGTAGAAGTCATAGGATGCAGCGCCCGGAGGAGCATACTTGCGCAGCCATTCGTCCCACTTGCGGATCGCATAGACCGCCGCCGGGCCGTTGGCAGCACCGCCGCGGGTCACGCTGGCGCCCTGCGGGTTGCAGGAGCCTTCTTCCATGCGGATGCCCCATTCGTCGATCGGCACGCCGTTCGGCTCACCCTTCGAACCGGCACCGGCCATCGACAGCCAGGCATCGGTCATCCGCCAGCCAAGGTCCGGCGCGCGCTTGCCGTAATCCATGTGGCCATAGATCGCGGTGCCGTCGATTTCCTTGACGTGCTCGCTGAAGAACTCGGCGATGTCCTCATAAGCGGACCAGTTGACCGGAACGCCCAGGTCATAGCCGTACTTTTCCTTGAATGCGGCCTGCAGGTCTTCGCGGTCGAACCAGTCCTTGCGGAACCAGTACAGGTTCGCGAACTGCTGGTCGGGCAGCTGGTACAGGTCGCCATCCGGGCCGGTGGTGAACTGGGTGCCCATGAAGTCATCCAGGTCGAGGCCGGGGTTGGTCACGTCCTTGAACTCGCCCGCCATCATGTCGGTCAGGTTATAGGCCAGCTGCAGGCGCGAGTGGGTGCCGATCAGGTCGGAGTCATTGACGTAGGCGTCATAGAGGTTCCGCTTGGTCTGCATCTGGGTCTGCACGGCCTGAACGACCTCGCCTTCACCCAGGATCTGGTGATTCACCTTGATGCCGGTGATCTCCTCGAATGCCTTGGTCAGAACCTCGGATTCGTAGGAGTGCGTCGGGATGCCTTCCGACAGCACGTTGATCTCCATGCCTTTGAACGGCTCAGCCGCCTGGATGAACCACTGCAATTCCGACAGCTGCTCATCCTTGGTCAGCACCGAAGGCTGAAATTCTTCATCAATCCATTTCTTGGCCGCCATTTCATCGGCATAGCCAATCGATCCCGCAACCATCGCGCAAACGGCGGCTGCGGACAAAAGATACTTCCGCATCTTTTTCCTCCCTGAAAGTCGTTTAAAGCCAGCTATGCATTGGCTGCACCTGACTGCCATAGAGCTTTCATAGGTTGGATTATGTTGTCAAACTAATTTTTTAGTAAGTGCTATGTGATTGTTTTAATTGGTAGAATGGGCCGCTCGTCAGGCGCATTCCGCAGGCGCATACCATGCCGCATCGCAGCATCTCCAGTTGTGACGCAACGCCACTTCTCGCCCTCATTGCCGTGAAAAAAGCAGTCGCCGCGCCAAGGCATTCCCGTTACAGAGACGCCATGACGCAAGAAAGCACATTCGAGATTTTCCTGACCGCACCGCCGGGGCTGGAGCAGGCGCTGCTGGCCGAGGCCAAGGAGCTGGGCTTTGCCGCGCCCAAGGCAGTGCCGGGCGGGGTCACGGTGCAGGGGAATTGGGCGGAGGTCTGGCGGGCCAACCTTTCGGTACGCGGTGCCGCGCGGGTTTTGGCGCGCATCGGCGAGTTCCGCGCCTTCCACCTGGCCCAGCTCGACAAGCGCGCGCGCAAGTTTCCCTGGGGCGATGTGCTGCGCCCGGACGTGCCGATTAAGGTGGAGGTCGCCACCAACAAGAAATCCAAAATCTACCACGCCGGCGCCGCTGCCCAGCGGGTGGAGAAGGCCATTGCCGAGACCCTCGGCGCCCCCGTCACCAAGGACGCCGAGCTGACGGTGAAGCTGCGCATTGAGGACAACCTCTGTGTCTTCAGCGTCGACACCTCGGGCGAGGGGCTGCACAAGCGCGGCCACAAATCCGCCGTCGGCAAGGCGCCGATGCGCGAAAATCTCGCCGCCCTGTTCCTGCGCGAATGCGGCTTTAACGGCAACGAGCCGGTGGTTGACCCGATGTGCGGCTCCGGCACATTCGTGATCGAGGCAGCCGAGATCGCCAAGGGCCTGCTGCCTGGCCGCAGCCGCAGCTTTGCCTTTGAACGGCTGGCGACTTTTGATGCGAACGCCTGGGCAGAGCTGAAGCAGCAGGGCGAGGCACGCGAAACGGACGTGCTGTTCCACGGCTCCGACCGCAACACCGGTGCCGTTGAGATGTCCACCGCCAATGCCGAGCGCGCCAGCGTCGCGGACTGCACCCGGTTCATACAGGCCGCCGTCAGCGATTTGCAGCGCCCCGAAGGCCCGCCGGGCCTGGTCATCGTTAACCCGCCTTACGGCGCCCGCATCGGCAACAAGAAGCTGCTCTTTGCCCTCTACGGCGCCTTGGGAAAGGTGCTGCAGGAACGCTTCTCCGGCTGGCGTGTTGGTATCGTCACCTCCGAAACCAGCCTGGCCAAAGCCACCAATCTGCCCTTCCTGCCGTTCGGCGCGCCTGTTGCCCACGGCGGCCTGAAGATCCGCCTTTTCAAGACTGATCCGCTGCCCTGAACAGGCCCGGGAACGCTAGAGGGCGCCCCGCGGCGCCCTCAACAAGGTTCGCATTGATCAGGCTGGTTCAGCCGATGTCGTAGATATCGCCCGTCCCGCCCTCGGTGCCGCCACCGGGCACAGTGCCACCCGCTGGCTGGGTCATCAGCGCCATAAAGTCCTCGGCACCGGGCTCGCCGCTGCTGCCCTGAAACTGGCCTGCCAGGTTGGCGTCATACCAGTTGCTTAAGCCCTCGCCGGTGACACCGCCATTGGCATAAGAGCTGCCGCTGCTGGCCGCCACGGCCGGATCATAGCCGCCTTCCAGAACCTGTTGGGACCCGTCCGGGTTGCTCACCACCAGAGACATGCTGCTGAGGTCGATATCCTCCAGCGTCAGCCCGGCGCCGGACCACAGGGTGAAGTTGGCATTGGTGACGGTGCCGTCGGTGCTGTCCGGCACCTGGCCGAATTGCACCATCGCGTCGAAATTGCCGGGCACGGTGGTGCCGGTGATCAGCGCATTGACGGAATTGGCATTGGCCTCATGGCCGGTCACCGGCAGCGCGTTTTCGTCCGGGAAGAAATTCAGCCCGCTTACGCTGGCGTCATCCGCCATGTTGAAAAACAGCCCGTCGATGTCGGCCACTTCACCGTCCCAAGAGGTCGGCTCCATCTTGATGAACAGCTGGTTTTCCGGCGTCTGCAGCACCTCGACGGTGACACTCGGTTCGCCATTGCCGCCGATCTCGAAGAATACGGACGTCTTGCCGCTGTCTCCGCCGCCACCTGTGTCACCACCGGTCCCCTTGGTGCCGCCAGTTCCGCCGGACCCACTGGTGCCGCTTCCTTTGGTCCCCCCGCTTCCCTTGGTCCCGCCGCTGCCCGAGCCTCCGGTACCGCCGGATCCCTTGGTGCCGGACCCGCAGCCATGCGTTCCACCCGAACCCCTGGTCCCGCCTGACCCGCCTGAGCCACCAGTCCCTCCGGACCCGCCAGACCCGCCGGTTCCGCCTGAGCCGTTCCAGTCATCTTCCTCGCGGTACCACCAGTGCTTTTTGCCGTGATGGCCCTTGCCGCCGCAGCCCTTGGTGCCTCCGGATCCTTTGGTGCCGCCGGACCCTTTGGTGCCGCCGGACCCTTTGGTGCCGCCGGACCCTTTGGTGCCGCCGGACCCCTTGGTACCGCCGGATCCTTTGGTACCGCCGGATCCTTTGGTGCCGCCGGACCCTTTGGTGCCGCCGGACCCCTTGGTACCGCCGGACCCCTTGGTACCGCCGGATCCTTTAGTGCCGCCGGACCCCTTGGTGCCTCCGGAACCCTTAGTTCCGCCAGAGCCTTTGGTGCCGCCGGAGCCGTCCTCCTCATCCTTCCTGTCTTCGCGCCAAGCCTTATAGCCCTTGCCTTTCCAGCCATAACGGTCAGACAAGTGGCTGTCGTACCAGCGGCCGAAATGCCCGCCTTGCACGCCGCCGTTATAATAGCTGTTGCCGCCGCAGGCCTGCTTGCCGCCCCAGCCCCATGAAAAATGTCCCCGGCCCATTATCTACCCCCAGGCAAAACCTCGAAACCCAATTGCGGATTGGCCTGTGCACAGGACGCAAACACGCAATTGGCAACGGTAAGGAAGCCGGCGGGAAGGGCCAAATTTTCGGCACATTTTAGGCAAATTCCAAGAATTCCGGAGTGAATAGGGAAACAATACTCCGTCGCTTGCCCCGATTGTGCCGAGCTCTCCGGTCAATGCAACGTCCCACGTGTTTCCAGGCGGCGCGAATCAGCCTGCGGCCCGCAGCGATTGCCCAATTCTGTCCCGAAAAATGCCGCCTTCGCCCGCTAAGGCGTTAACCGCAGAGGGGTGAGCTGGCCCGGATCCGGGCCAGCGTGTTGGAAAGGGGGCAGGCAATGGCTGACGGGAAATTCGACGACCGCACCGCGTATATCGCGGCGGCGGCCTGGGAGGTGCTTGGCGAGGAACCGGTGGAAATTACCGCCCCGGGCGGCAAGTCGCGCTCCTCGCTGCGGCTGCATTTCAAGGACCGCACGGCGGTTGCCACCCTGCGCGCCAATTTCCGCCGCACCCACCTGGAAGCCTTTGTGCTGGAGCAGCTGGCACCGCATTGCGACGACATTCCGCGGGTGCTGGGGGTGCATAATGACGTGCTGTTTCAGTCCGATACCGGCGAGACGCGGCTGAGCGAGGAGATCATCGAGCATGGCGAAGCAGACCAGCTCGACCTGGCGGCCGAGGCCTGCGCCGCGATCTTCCGCATCCAGGCGGCGGCCCGCAAGACTGAGCTGCACACTGTGCTGCCGCATCTGGGCGCCAACCGCAGCTGGATCCGCAACTTCATCAGTTCGGTGGAGGCGCTGGAATCCTATTCCATGGGCGTCCCCGATGCGTTCGACTACCCGGCGGTGGCCGAATACATGGAGCAGCCGGGGGTTCAGTTCCTGAAGTGGGACTGCCGCGCCGGCAATGCGGCAATCGGCGAGGACGGTTATGTCCGCTGGTTCGACTTTGAGTATGCGGGCCTGCGCCACGGGGCAGAGGACTTTGCCTGGCTCATCGGCGACGAGACCTGGCCGATTGCGCCCGACAAGATGGCCGATGTGATGATCGAGACCTTCGATCCAGCCTGCGGCCATGAGATCGGCGCATATCTGGAGTATCTCTCTGCCTATACCGCCTTGCACTGCATTCAGCGGCTGGAGCTGATCCAGAAGGAAGTGAAAAATCGCGGCTGGCTCAGCAAGGAGCGTGTGCGCAAGTTGGACGATGCCGGCGTGCATCCGGAATTTGCCGCTCAGCTGTGCCGCACCGGCGCATATTACGCAGCGCAGTCCCGGCTGACCGCACCGCTCAGCCGCAATTTCGAGGCCGCGGGCCGCGCCTTCAAGGCCATGTCCGAGGGTTGAAGGTTTGTCTCTCCTGTGACGTGCCGTCCGGGTTTCGGTGATGAAATCCGCGGGGTTATCCTGCCGCCAGACACACACGGGGGAGGAATTATGCAGCAGGCCGAAGATTTCCGTGCCGAAAGCCGCGCCCTGGCGGCCATTCTGGAGGACCTGCCGGAGGCGGAGTTTCACCGGGCAACCCAGTTCAAGGACTGGACCATTGATCACGTGCTGGGGCACCTGCACCTGTTCAACGCCGCGGCGGAGGCGTCGCTGCAGGGCGAGGCGGAGTTCGCCGCCTTCATCGCGCCGGTGCTGCGGGACATGCAGGCGGGCAAGTCCATCCTCGAATGCCAGTTCCCTTGGCTGGATGGCCTGTCGGGCCGCGCTCTGTATCAGGCTTGGCAGCAGGGGGCAGAGCGCTGCGCCGATGCCTATACCGCCGCGGACCCCAAGACGCGGCTCAAGTGGATCGGCCCGGACATGAGCGCGCTCAGCTCCATCACCGCCCGGCAGATGGAGACCTGGGCGCATGGCCAGGAGGTGTTCGACCTCTTGGGCCTGCAGCGGCAGGAACAGGACCGCATCCGCAATATCGCGCATCTGGGTGTGGCCACCTTTGGCTGGAGCTTCCGCAACCGCGGGCTGGAGGTGCCGGACCCTGCGCCTTTCGTGCAGCTGACCGGCCCGTCGGGCGCAGTCTGGGAGTGGAACACGCCGCAGGACGGAAATTTCGTCAAGGGCAGCGCAGTGGAGTTCGCGCAAGTGGTCACGCAGGTCCGGAATGCCGGCGACACCAGCTTGCAGGTGGAAGGCACCGCCGCGCAGGAGTGGATGCGCATCGCTCAATGCTTTGCCGGCCCGCCGGAAACGCCCCCCGCCAAGGGCAGCCGCTTCACCGCAAAGTCCTGATCCGCCACTCTGTTCATCCGGGGCAACTAAAGTGCAGGAGCCCCGGTAAGGTGCAGGAGCAGGAGCTCCCGCCCGGCTTCAGCCGTCCTGGCGGACGGCTTGTGCCTGTTGGGGGTCCCGGCGCATCCGGGGCGCCTGCGGGCGCGGGAGCGCTTTGTTTTCTCAGGCGCGGGTGGTTTCCGGACGCTTTGAGCGGCGGCCTCTGGTGCACGCGGTCCGGCCGGACTTCAGCCGCAGCCGCTCAGCTTCCGTTCCAGGCGCGGGTCAGGCCTTCCAGCGCCATACGGTCGGGATCCGCAAGGCTGACCGGCACTGCTTGCGCCTCCAGCGCGGCCGAATAAAGCGCCTGCGCCTGCGGCTCTGCGATCAGCGCCAGGTTCTGGCCCAGCCAGTAGGGCCGCGCTGCGGCCAGCTCGGCGCCCAGCAGCAGCCCCCAGATCCGGGCGCGTGCGGTGGCGGCCGGCATCTGCCCCAGAACCGCCGCGGCCTGCACCGAGGCCAGGCGGGCCGCCAGCAGCTCCGGCTTGGCAATCCCGTCCGCTGCCGCATCCTTCAGCACCGCCTCGTCCCAATCGCCTGCCGTCTCCAGCCCCATCGCCTGTGCCGTGGCTTGCACCACCTGCCCGGTCAGGGCGCTTTGGAAACTGACCGCCTCTCGGGCGCTCACCTGCACCCAGTGTGTCACCGCTCCCGGCAGGCACACCACCCCGTCCCAGTCCGGGTTCAGCTGCAGGAACCCGCTGAGCCGGGCCAGCGCGCCGTGCATCGCGCCGCAGGGGGCCGCCTGGCTGAGACCGGTCAGGGCATGGACCTCCAGCCCCTCCAGCCGGGTTTCGTGCAGCGGCAGATCCGCCGGCGCAACCGGAACCGGGCGCGGCGGCACCAGCGAACTGCCGCCCAGCACCACCGGACAGGCAGTGCCGCCCATCGCCTGACGCAGCGCTTGGGCCAGCGCGGCCGGGCGGCCATCCGGCAGGTGCAGCACCTGCGCAGGGGCCGGGGTGGTGCCAGTCACAGTCCAGGCGGTGAGCGTCAGACCGTCCAGATTGGCGGCCAGCCAGCCGGCCGCGTTTTGCGGAGGGTGCATGATGTCCTCGTTTCTCTGCCATGGCATTGCACGCGCTTATGGCGGCGATTCCCTTGCCCGGCAAGGGCACAGAGCGCTCCTGGACAGGCCCGGATACCCGTTTGGAGAGGGTCCTGTCCGTTGGTATGCCCGTCATAGGCTATATCGTCCGGGAATTGTTCAAATGACAAGCTTTGAAGCTCTGCGTCACGGACGGAAAATCCAGTATCATCTTTCTGTGGCCAGTCCGGGACAGCACCTGCCCGGCGGAGCGGCCGCAGCGCAGCAGAAAGGCTGCACCGCGCCGGCACTACGGACTGACTGATGGCAGCACGCCTGCTCTGAACGTCCGTCTGCGCCGGATCCATCAAGTCCGGACCGCGGCTTTGGCCGCAATCACCGCAACCGGCCGTGACAGCAACAGGAGAGACCGCAGACATGCCCGCCGCACCGGCACCGCACAATGCAATATTTGCCCAGCTGGCCGCGCGTCATCTGCTGGCACAGGGCTTTACCCCTGCCGCAGTGTTCGCTGGAACGGGGTTCGGCCAGGGCTTGTTGAACCAGGAAGAGCCTGCCGCGCCCTTTGCCGCGATCGCCGGTCTTTTCAGCCGGGCCGCAGAGCTGTCGAAAGATCCCCTGTTCGGCTTTCACCTCGGCTGCCGCAGCGACCTGCGCGCGGCGGGCCTGCTGGGCTACATCGCCCGCACCTCGCCGACCGCGGGGTGCTTCCTGCGCAATATCGCGCGGTATGCCGGGGTAATGAGCAGCGGCTGGGAAGTGGATACGTCCCGTCTCGCGTCTCACGGAGAGTTCGCCTGGTCCTGCAAAGCGGCCTCCGGCCAAAAGGCGGATCAGTACATCGAATTCCTGGCGGCGCTGTTCTTCACCGCCCTGCGCGAGGCCGCCGGGACCCGGATCGAGCCGCAGCAGGCGGCCTTTGCCCATCGGCACCGCCGCGGTGTCGATGAGATGGCGGCCTACTACGGCTGCCCGGTGCGGTTCGGCGCCGCGGCCAGCTGCGTTGTCTTCAAACCGGAGGATCTGGACTTGCCGCTGCTGAGTGCCGACCGTCTGCTCTTGCGGGTCTTGCGCGCCTATGGCGACCAGATGCTGCACGGGCGGGGGCTTGGACGCGGCAGCACCGATCTGACAGCGCAGGTCGAAGAAGCGGTGTCCGCCCGGCTTTCCGGCGGTTCGGCGTCGCTGGCAAATGTGGCGGGGGATTTGGGCATGAGCCCGCGCACCCTATCGCGCAAGCTGGCACGGGCAGGCACCAGCTACTTCACCATTCTTGAGGAGTTGCGCAAGGCTCTGGCGATCCGCTATCTGCGGGAGAGCAGGCTTTCGCTGTCCGAAATTGCCTTCCTGCTCGGCTATTCCGGCCTAAACAGCTTCAGCGAGGCCTTCCGGCGCTGGACAGGGCAAAGTCCGGGCCAGTTCCGGGGCGGCTGACCGGTGCAAATCGCGCTGGGCTTGCTTCGATTCTGCACCTGATTTAACTGGATTAGGAACAATTCCGGGAATCCCCAGGAAATTGTTTCCGCCCGCACCCCTTGCTGGCGGCTTTTTTGGGGGTTTCCGGGCGCCTTTCCACAATTTGCGCGAATTTTCTAAAATTTAGTTTAACTAGGGGTGACTGCCGGAATGCAGGGCCGCCAAGGATTTAGGCGGAGCACAATATGGACGCGGGCGCGTGGGGGCGCGCCCCGTTTTGGAACCTGAAAATCAGTAGAGGCGTTCTGCGGCCCACGGCGCGCGGGATACCGGTTTGAGTTTATAACCAGCCGCCCTTTTCAAGGGGGCGGTCCAGCCAAGTTCGGGCTGGAAAACGGGGGTTTGAAATGAAAGACATGGTTCCCGATGGGGCGGGTCTGTCTTTTGCGCAGTTCGAGCAGAAGGCCAGGCAGGGCGCAATAGCCCGCCGGTCCTTGCAGCAGTTGCGCTTGCAGCCGGCCAATATGAACACAGGCCTGACAGGTCTCGCGGTGCCCCGCCTGCCCGCTGTCCGGCCCGCGCGCAGCGCAGGCGGCAGCGGATACTGGAAGGCAGGCAAGCGGGGCTTGGATTTGCTGCTGGTGGCCGTCAGCCTGCCGTTGACGCTGCCGCTGATCGCGCTCTGCGCCGCGGCACTCTGGCTGGAGGGCGGGCGGCCTTTCTACACCCAGCCGCGGCTGGGCCGCGGCGGCAAGGTGTTCCGTATTCTAAAGCTGCGTACCATGGTGCGCGATGCCGACGCCTTGCTGCAGCATTACCTGGCCACCGATCCGGCCATGCGCTGGGAATGGCAGCAGACGCAAAAACTCAAGAACGACCCGCGCATCACCCGCGTGGGGCGTGTGCTGCGGATGACGTCGCTGGATGAGCTGCCGCAGCTTTGGAACGTGATCAAGGGCGACATGAGCCTGATCGGCCCGCGCCCGATGATGCCGGAGCAGCTGCCGCTTTACGGCGATACCCGCGCTTACTTTGCGCTGCGCCCGGGTATTACCGGCATCTGGCAGGTTTCGGTCCGCAACGAAGGCAGCTTTGACAGCCGTGTGCAGGCCGATTTTGAATACTGGGAGGACGTGTCCCTTAGCCGGGACCTGCGGCTGCTTTGGCGCACCGTCGGTGCGGTGATGAAGGGGACGGGATATTAACTTCTGTCTGCTCCGCTGCAGATCTGCGCACCGGGCGCGGCAGCGGAACAGCCAGCCATTGCGGAGGGCGTGTTTGTGAAGCATTTTGCAGTATCAGGGGCTTGTGCTGCCACCCCGGCGCCCGGCCCGCAACAGGGACTGGACAGCGATGAGGACGGGATGAGCGAGCAGGGCTTCAAGCGGTTCCGCCGCCGCCGCTCGGCAGCGGCTGCAGCGCCGCCGTCCGCTGGCGGTTCCGGCGCAGCATCCTCCCCGCCGATGGCGGCACCGGGCACACTGCCTCCGGCGCAGCTGCCGGCAACCCTGCCGGAGCCTTGGGACCTGATCCGCCAGGGGCCGTTCGACCCGGTGGTGCAGCGGGCAGCGCGCCTGCCTCTGGTCAGCCGGTTCCGCACCTCGCCTGCGGCCAAATCCTTTGACCTCCTGCGCACCCGGCTGCTGCACACTCTGAAGGAGCGCGGTTGGAAGCGGGTCGCCGTGACAGCGCCCGCAGCAGGAAGCGGCACCACTTTCTCGGCGGTCAATCTGGCGCTCAGCATGGCGCGGGTGCCGGGCAGCCGCACCATCCTGATGGACATGAACTTCCGCCGCCCCGGCGTGGCGCAGGCGCTGGGGATGGCGGCGCATGGCGATCAGGCCGCTTTCCTCTCCGGCAGTATCCGGATGGAGGACCAGCTGCTGCGCCCGCTGCCCTCGCTGGCCGTTGGCCTCAACCAGACTGCGGACCAGGACGCGGCGGAACTGCTGCACAGCGGCTGCTGCGGCGAGGCTCTGGACGAGATGATGCTGCGCTCGGGCGCCGATACCGTGCTCTTCGATCTGCCGCCGGTGCTGGAGCATGACGACACTGCCGCCTTCCTGCCGCAGGTGGACGCCGTATTGCTGATATCGGACGGCACCGGCACCACCGCCGCCCAGCTGGCCGCCTGCGAAAGGATGCTGGCCGGCCACACGGAACTTCTGGGCGTCGTCCTGAACCGCGCCCGCAAGTCGGACAGCCCGCTGAACTGACCGCCGCGGCGTCATAGTTTTGCCCGGTTGCTGTGGTCAAAATCCCGGCACGGGCCGCCGCCGGGCAGGCTGAACCGATACAGACCCAGGCACAGGCAAAGGCATAGGCACGGACTGGGGGCAAGAGAGCAGACAGATGGGGCCGATTTACTCGCTTGGCGATTTTCTGGACATGGTGCGGCGCAGGCTGTTCACCATCGGCTGCGTCTTCGTACTGGGCTGTCTGCTGTCGCTGTGGTTCGCGGCCAAGCAGCAGCATGAGTATGAAACCGCAGAGGTGCTTCAGGTCACCCAGCCGCAGATCGCAGGTGAGCTGGCCAAATCCACCGTCGAAGGGTCTTCTGCCCGCCGTATGCAGCTGATTGAGCAGCGCCTGATGGCCCGCGGCACGGTGCTGGAGGTGATCGAGAAATTCGGCCTCTATGCGGATATGGAGGCACTCACCCAGTTGCAGAAGGTGGCGCTGCTGCGCGAGTCGGTGCGGATCACCGGAGTTGCCGCCGCCCGCGAGGGCTTTGCCGACGATGGCACCATTTCCGTGCTGACCATCACCGCCCGGATGCCCACCGCCGAGCAGGCGCAGCAGGTCGCCAGCGAATTCGGCCGCCGCACGATTGAACTCAGCGTCGCCACCCGCATCGACCAGGCCCGTGAAACCCTCAGCTTCTTTGCCAGTAAGGAGGCCGCGCTGGCCGATCAGGTTGCCGCGCTGGAGGATGAGATCGCCGAATACCGCAACGAAAACGATGTGACCCTGCCGGGGACCATCGAATTCCGCCGGGCCGAGATTGCCGCTTTGAACGAGGGCCTCCTGGAGATTGCCCGCGAGCGGATCGAAATCCGCCGCGCGGCAGATCAGGCCCAGGCCACTGAACGCCCTGCCACCGCCCGCCGGATGCAGGAGGAAGCGGAGCAGCAGCTGGCCACGCTGGCGGCACAGGAGCAGCTGCTGACCCAGCGCAAGTCCGGTCTCGAGGCTTCCCTGCAAACCACCCCGGAGGTGGAGCGCCAGCTGGGTGCCTACGACCGGCGGCTGGAGCAATTGCAGACGGAACTTGCGCAGATGACCGCCCGCCGTAACGAGGCTGAGGTGGGTTTCCGCCTTGAAACCGGCCGCCAGGCAGAGCGTCTGACGGTGATCGAACCGGCGCCGCTGCCCGATTACCCGGTAACCGGCGCCCGCAAGACCAAGGCTCTGATGGGGGCTGCGGCCAGCCTGTTCGCTGCGCTGCTCGCCGCCTTCTTGCAGGAACTGCGCCACCCGGTGCTGCGCACCGCCGCTCAGATGGAGCGGGAAACCGGTCTGTCCCCGGTGGTCTCCATCCCGGTGATGGACACCCGCCCGCCGCGCCGCGGACTGTTCTGGCGAAAGAGCTAGAAATCAGGCACCTTCGCCCGGCCGCCCCCATGGGCGGGCGCTTTGCTTCCGCCCGCGGCCGGGCGCTGCCCTCATCGGTTGACTCGAAAATTGCGGATACTGGCTCGTGATCAGGGTGTACTCAACGCCGCTGCCATGGCCGTGACCTCTTCCCAATGCCAGCTCAACGCCGCTCCGCCTGCCGCAACAGCGACCAGCGCAAAACCTGCATCATGCAAAGGGTCCCAAACGTGATGCCGGCGCGCCAGCCGCACCAGCACCGGGTAGGCTGCCAGCATCGCCAGCCCCAGCGCCGCGATGCCGCCCGCCAGCCCGAACCAGGCCACACCGCCCAGGAACAGCGCCGTCTGCAGGCAGGCGCGCGCCGCAGAGAACACAAAGAACCCGCGGCTGTCGCCTGCCGCCAGCGCCGCCTGGTCGTAGGTCATGGTGATCACCGCCGGCGCCAGCGCCAGGGCAATCAGCACGATCATCGGCCCGGCCTGCAGATACCTGTCATCATACAGCAGCTGCGCCAGCCACGGCCCAGCCCAGGCCATCACCAGCAGCAGTCCCAGGATCGCTGCGGTCAGACCGCCGCGCAGCTGCCGCTGCCGCCGCAGGTTTTCAGGCGCTTCCCGCACAGGCTTGTCGCGGTAGACCGGGATCATCAGCCGCTGGTTCACCGCATGGCCCAGCAGCATCGGAAAGCTCGCCAGGAAATAGCCGATGTTGTAGACCCCCAGCACTTCAAGCGGCACGAACTTCCCCAGGATCGCCCGGTCCCCCTGCGAGGTCAGGAACCAGAAGGCGGTCGACAGGAAAATCCACTTACCGAAATGGATCAGCTCCCGCGCGGCGGCCTTCTCCCAGCGGAACCGGTTGGCCGCGCCCGGCAGGCCGTAGTGGCACAGCGCCAGCTTGGCCGCCGCCTGGATCACTCCGCCCAGCACCAGCGCAATCACCGACTGCGTCGCCAGCGCCAGCGCAATCATCGCCGCCAGCCCGATTACCTGGCCGCCCAGGTCCAGCACCGTGACCCGCCCCGCCAGCAAATGCCGGTGCGCGGTCTCGATCCGCGTCGGGTTGAAGCCCGCAACCGCCAGCCCGGCGCCGGCAATGGGCAGATAGACCAGCAGCTCCGGCGCGCCATAGAACGCCGCCGCGGGCCAGGCCAAGAGCGCCGTCAGCGCCCACAGGCCAAAGCCGCGGACCACCTGAATGGTCCAGGCGGTGTTCAGGAACTCAGGATCATCCCCCCGCTTGTTCTGGGCAATCGAAGGCCCGATGCCCACGTCCGAGAACAGCGACAACCCCACCGTCACCACCGTGACCAGCGCCATCAGGCCAAACGCCTCCGGGAACAGGATGCGGGTCAGGATCAGGTTGGAGGCCAGCCGCAAAGCCTGGCTGCCGCCATAGCCGATCATCAGCCAGGAGGCCGAGCGCAGCACCCGCGCCACCATTCCCTGGCCTGCAAAATGCGAAGCAACCCGCTGCATCTTTTCCGTGGCTCCCCAACGTCCGCCACAGCAGGCTAGGGAGGCGGGGCAGGGCCGTCAATCACACGGAGCCCGCAGTGGCGCGAACCGCTCCAGCGGCCCGGAAATGCAGGACAATCCCGCCACCTGTGCCGCATTCTCCACGCCTGCGCGACAAGCGCCACGGGGTGCTGGGCAAGCCGCCAAACCGCCGCTAACCTGCCGTGGAACTTGCCTTTTCAGACGGATCTCCCAGCGATGAAGATTGCCTATGTCCTGAACACCTACCCGCAGCCCTCGCACAGCTTCATCCGCCGCGAGCTGCAGGCGCTGGAGCGTCAGGGCGTGGACATCCTGCGTCTGGCGATGCGCCCCGCCGGCGCAGCTTTGGCCGATCCCGGCGATCAGGCAGAGGCCGCGCGCACGGAGTATGTGCTGCAGGCCGGGGCTTGGCGTCTGCTGGCGGCTCTGGCGCGGGAAGCGGCGGCGCCGGCCCGTTTCGGGCAAGCACTCAGGCTGGCTCTGAAACTGGCCCGGGCCTCGGACAAGGGCGTCCTGCGGCACCTGGTCTACCTGGCCGAGGCGGCCTATGTGAAACAGCGCTGCGCGGCGGAAGGCGTGCAGCACATGCACGCTCATTTCGGCACCAACTCTGCTGCGGTGGCGATGCTGGCGCATGTGCTGGGCGGCTCAAGCTACAGCTTCACGGTGCACGGGCCGGAGGAATTCGATGCGCCGCACGCCCTGTCGCTGGGTGAGAAGATCAACCGGGCCAGCTTCACCGTGGCCGTCAGCAGCTTCGGCAAAAGCCAGCTCAGCCGCTGGGCCGCGTTCGGCAAATGGGACAGCCTCAAGGTGGTGCACTGCGGCATCGAGCCGGACCGCTTTGCGGATCACGCACCGCTGCCGCAGGGGCCGCTGCGGCTGGCCGCGATCGGGCGGTTTGTCGAGCAGAAAGGCCAGATGGTGCTGGTCCGCGCCATGGCACGTCTGGTGCGGGAGATCCCGGACCTGCATCTGACACTGATCGGCGACGGGGAGATGCGCGCGGATCTGGAGGCGGAGATCGCCCGGCAGGGACTAGGCGGCAACATCACCCTGACCGGCTGGCTGCCGGAAGACGGCGTGCGGACAGAGCTGGCCCGGTCCCACGCGCTGGTTATGCCCTCCTTTGCCGAAGGCCTGCCGATGGTGGTGATGGAGGCGATGGCCGCCGCCCGTCCGGTGGTCGCGACATATATTGCCGGCACGCCTGAACTGGTCGTGCCGGAGCAAACCGGCTGGCTGGTGCCGGCCGGGGATGAGGCCGCATTGGCAGAAGCCGTTCTGGCGCTGGCGCAAACACCGCCGGACAGGCTTGCCGCCATGGGACAGGCCGGCCGCGCCCGGGTGCTGGAGCGCCACGACAGCGTAGGCGAGGCAGCCAAACTCGCCGCGCATTTCCATGAGGTCATCCAGCATTAACCGCGGGAGCTCTCCCGCCGGTCGCCGGCGCATCTATGAGATGCACCGCTCCCGTTGGGCCCGGCTCAGCGCACGTGGCGCTGAGCCTGGCCCAAGGCCGCCAAGGGTGCGCTGGCGCAGCCAGGGCATCCTGCGGGCGCGGGAGGGCTTCGTCTTTGCAGGCGCAGTCAGCGGCCGCGGGCCCAGCGGGACCGGGAGGCAAAGAGAGGCGTTTTGACCGCAAGGGCAACTGCGCTGTAAATCAGAAACCCGGCTGGATCCGTCACCAGCAGCTTCAGAACCGCCCCACCGTCCGGCGGCCGCTTGCCATCGTTCCGCATCAGCTGCGGAAACCTGGCTGCCACTTCCGCCACCCCGGCATTCTGCCGCCGCCGCACCCGCACCAGGTTTCGGAACCCTTCCACCATCGGCCAGCTGTAGCTTGCCTCCACCTGCACCCGCTCCGCCGGGGTAAAGCTCAGCCGGGCGAAGATGTCGTCAGCGATGATATCGGGCCAGTCCCCCCAGCGCTCCCGCCCGGCGCGGTTCATGGCAAAGATGCCAAATCCCGGCACGCCGCGGGAAAAGAACGGCAGCCGTGTCCACAGCCGCGCATAGGCCCGGGTCACCGCACTGCGGGCAGGGGCCACCTGCGGGCGGCCGCTGGCATAGCGCGGCGCGCCATCCGCCAAGGCCTCAGCCAGTTGCGGGATCAGCTCGGGCGAGACCCGCACATCGGCATCCAGATAGATCAGGATATCCCCGCGCGCCGCGGCGTCGCCATCCGTCAGCGCCCGCAGTTTTCCGCCCTCCGGCTGCTCCAGCACACTGAGCGCCCAACCGGACGGAGGCTCAGCCCCCCGGGCCAGCGCCGCGGTCGCGTCGGTGCAGCCATTGGCCAGCACCAGCACCTCACCCGTCATGCCGCCCGGCAGCGGCTCAGAGGCGAACACCGCCTCCAGGCAGGCCGCGATATAGCCCGCCTCGTTATGGGCCGGGATCAGCACCGACACCCGGGGGGTCATTTCACCGCCTCCAGTGCGTCCCAGCGCGGGTTGGCGTCGCTCAGGGTTCGCAAGGCCCCCCAGCTGCCCCATTTACCAGGCACCCCCACATCGGCGTAGGCGGTGAACAGCGACCCGCCAAGCGCGCGCCAGCCCGCCAGCAGCTCACGGTAGAGCGCGCCCATTTCGGGCGTATAGTTGAAGTGGGTGAAAAAGCCGGTCAGCGTGCTGTCCTCCACCATCGGGCCGATGCCGACCACATGGCTGCCGCCCTCATACATGATCAGTTCCAGCCCGTGCTTTTGCGCGACGCCCGCATGATACGGCAGCACCCGGCCCAGAAGATCCGCCAGCGTGTCGGCGCTGTCGCCCGAGATCAGCCCGTCGCGCAGCTCGGCCCCTGCCTGGGCTGAGGCCGCATCATACTGGTGCCGCTCGATAAAGTCCGCCGCCGCCGCAGCTGTCAGCCCGCGCTCGGCGGCAACCGCCCGGGCCTGATCCCGGCTGGCGGCGATCCAGGCGCGGACCTGCCCGGCGCGGTCCTTCAGCCCAAGGATACCGCCGAAATAGCCGGTTACCGCATAGGCGTCGAAATAGGCCGCAGGCGCCAGCCTGTCTGCCCGTTCCGCTTTCCACAGCGGTGCCGTCAGCACCTGTTCCTCCAGCCCCAGCCAGCCGGTCTGCGAGGAGATCACCCGCACCAGCCGTTCGCTGTCCGCCCCGAAAACCTCTGTCCAGATCTGCGCGACCTCTGCCGCGCGGCCGCCATAGAACTGCATCCAAAGCCCCTCGCCGCCCCAGCGCGCCTGCGCCTGGGCATCCGCCCAGGCGGCCTGCTGGAATTGCCAGTTCCAGACTTCGTTGGAATATTCCACATAAGCGCGCAGATCCTCGTCCAGCCCTTGCTCCGCCAGCCGGGCGAACTGGCGGACATAGCTGTCGTCCGCCATATGCGGCATGGTGAACCAGGGATCGGCGCCCAGCGTATTGGCCAGCGCCACCATCACCTCAACCGGCACGCCCTTTAGTGCCCAGGTGTAGTCGCGGGGCAGGGGGCGGTCCTCCCAGCCTGTCTGGCTGGAGTCATTTGTCGCCATCCAGTCCATGAACCGCAGCGCGGCAAACCCGTCCAGCCGGTCCAGCCACAGCGGATTGAACAGGGCGCCGCCGTCAAATGCCGCCAGATGCTCTTCCTTCACCACGGTGATATTGCGGACGTAGCCGCCATCCCGGCCCATACGCTGGATGCGGATCTCCACCGGGCCGGGGCCAGGAGTGAAATCAAACCGCACCTCGCCCTTGCCATAGCGGACGTTTTCCGCACGGCCCGAAACCTCGACGATGCCAGCGCCATCAAACCGCAGCACATAGCGGCCTCTCAACGAAACCGCGTCCTCCGGCAGGTCGGTCAGGATCACCGTCCCGATCGAGCCCAGCTCCGGCGGGATCGCAGTGGGCCAGCCGTCGGCGTCAAGATAGCCCGCGGCCAGCAGGTCGCCGTGATCCGCGCCGCCCCAGCGCCCGGGCAGGTGGCCGACCCAGGGCCGCGCGGTTTTGAAATGGTCCAGGAACGGCGCCTGGGTGCTCCAGTCGGCAATGCCCGCCAGGTTGATGGCGATGGGCTGGCGGGCGGGTTTTCCTGTCAGCTCCGGCACGTCTTCCAGCACCGCAGCATTCAGCACGGGCAGCACCGGATCCTGCGGCAGCGCCGCCGGTTCCGCGGGCAGGGCTGCCGTGCGCACGCTGTCGCCTTGTGACGCGGCCCAGGCAATGTCCTGCAACCGCTCCGCCAAACCAGGCGGGGGCGCCGGGTAGGGTTTGCCCCAGCGGTCAGCCAGCCGGTGCGGCAGGCCCGCGGGGTTGTCGCCGGTCAGCACCGCATATTGCAGCAGCGCCAGAAAGTAGAACCCCGTGGCGTTGGGGTGGATGTCATCGGCAAAGACATCGCGGATGCTGCTGAGCCCCGGCATCGTGCCCGCGCGGATCGCATCGTCGAGCCGCGCCATAGCCTGGCCCGCGGGCAGCAGCTTCACATCACCGCCGGTGGCCGTATTAACCTCATCCACCACCGCCTGCCAGCGCGGCAGATCCTGCTCCAGCCGCTGCCGCCAGGGCGCATCCGCGCCGTCGTCAAAGGGCACATCGGCGCCGGTGCCGCTGTTCAGGCTGTGCCAGGTTTCCTGCAGATAGAAGTCCACCGCCGGGTTCGCCGCCCGCGCCAGCTCATAATAGCGGGTGACGGCGCCTCCGGTATCGCTCCACTTCAGGTGATTGGCCAAGGGGATCGCCTCGGTCACGATCACCGCATCCGCTGGCTGGCGCAGCCTTTCACGTGAATCAACGCCCTCCGCCGTGCTGCTGTGCTGCCAGTTGTAGCTGAGCGGCGCGCCATTGATGATCTGCGCCTCCACCGTCGCCTCAGCGCGCGCGTCGAGCAGCTGCTCCAGCATCTGCGGATTGTCCGGACCGAACAGCGAATGGCCGATCATCACAACCGAAGTGATCAGCGCATCCAGGTTCATGCCGGTGCCCCCGCCGCGGTCAGACCGGTACGGGGCAGGCGGCGCACCACCTGCCAGACGATCTGCTGCACCTTGGCCGCCGCCTCAGCGCTGAAGGCCTCTGCCGGGGTGCCATCGGCGCGGCTCAGTTCATGCGGCAAGCCGACGGGAGAGCGCTGGTACAGCACCGCGTAATGCGCCAGCGCCACCGCATAGGCGCCCAAGTCATTGATATGGATCGTGTCCAAGTCCCCGTCGGGCGTGCGTGCAAACAGCGATTCACGTGAAGCCAGGCCCGGGATCTCGCCAGCCTCCGCCGCCCGCACCACCGCCGCCAGCACCTGGCCGCCGGGGATCAGATACACCGGATGCTGAGGATTGCGGCGGCTGTCCGCTGCCAGCAGCTTGCCGACCCACAGCGCCTCCAGATCGCCGTCAACCCGCTCCAGCCAGCCGTCGGGATCATCCAGCCGGTGCCAGGTCTCATAGAGATACAGGCGGGTCTGCGGCGAAGCCTTGCGCGCCAGATCGGCCCATTTCCCCAGATACTTGGCCGCATCGAAATACTTGATTGCGTCGCGCAGCTCGACCATTTCGGTCAGCACCACTGCGCCGTATTCACCCGACCCGATGGCCTCCCTCGCCTCCCGGAAGGCCGGCGCGCGGTTGGCCGTCTCAAAATTAAGGATATCCTCCCCCGGCTCCCAATGCGCCCGGAGAGAGGTGCCGGACCCAAGCTGGCTGTTAAACCCGTGCCCCGCTGGCGCCAGCTGCGCCAGCATATACGGCATGTCCGGCCCGACCAGCGAATGGCCCAGGTGAAACACCTTCAGCGGCCCCCCCGGCGGGGTCAGCGGCGGCGGCACCGGCACGGACCGGCTGCGGGTTGCAAACACCATCAGCCCCAGCGTGGCGGCAGCAGCCCCCAGCGCCAGAAACCCGCGCCGCCCCATCATCCGCGCCCCCGGATTTCCGCCGTGGTCATGATCAGTCCGGCCCCGACCGCAAACCGCCCGCCAACCGCCTCGCCGCGCAAAAACGGCGGCCGGTCGGCGGTGAAAAACGCCTGATAGGCCCCCGCCGCCAGGTCGAATTCCAGCTCCATCCCGTCAAAGCCGTAAAACGCCCGGCTCAGCGTGTATTGGGCTTTGTAGGCCGCTTCCTTGGCGGAAAAGATCACCTTGGCCATCTGCCCCGGATTGTCCTGGCCCTTCAGCCAGGCCTGTTCCCGGTCCGAGCAGATCGCGGGCAGCAGCTCATCCTTCAGCGGCGTGTCTTCCTCCACGTCGATGCCCAAGGCCTGCACCGCGCCCTCCCGGGCCAGCACCGCCATGGCGCAACTCTTGGTGTGGGTGATCGAGCCGACCACGCCCGCAGGCCAGACCGGCGCCCGGTCGCTGCCGACTTGCACCGGGGCAGGGGGGAACCCCAATTTCCGCATCGCCTGATGCACCGCGGCCCGCCCGGCAGCAAACTCGTTGCGCCGCTTCTTCACCGCATTGGGCGACAGCCCCGCGGCCTCCGCGGCCAGGGGTGCTGGCGGCGCGCCCAGCGGGTCGGCCCCGGCCAGCGCCACATCGGCGGCAAAAAGCGGCCGGACCAGCGCCAGCCGCTCTGCCAGTTTGCTGTTGTCGTTGCTCATCCAGCCCTTGCCCTGCGGTTTGCCCGCATCGCCCGCCGTTTCGACATGGTGTCGGCGCGGTCCGGCCCTGCGGTCTCCTGCGGCTTTTCTTCCGTATTTGCCGGGGTGCCTGCAAGCCCTTCGATATGCGCCGCCAGCCCCGCCAGTGTGGGGAAGCGGAAGATATCGGTGATCGACAGCGCCGACGTTTCCAGTTCTGCGCGCAGCTCCCGGTGCGCCTGCACCGCCAGCAGCGAATGGCCGCCGAGCGCAAAGAAGTTATCTTGCGCCCCGATGCCGCTGACACCCAGAATGCGTCCCCAGACCGTGGCGATCCTGGCCTGCGCACCTGCATCCAGCGGCACCGCTGGCACGGCTTCGGTCCGTGCCGGCTGCGGGTCCGGCAGCGCCTTGCGGTCGATTTTCTTGTTTGGAGTCAGCGGGAAAGCCTCCAGCGTGACGATATGCGCAGGCACCATCACCTCCGCCAGCCGGGCCGCGAGCGCCTGTTTTAGAGCGTCCTCGGACACCGGTGCAGAGGCGGTGACATACCCGATCAGCTGCTCGGCCCCTGCTTCACCGCGCGGCACCACCACCGCGCCGGTCACACCCGGCTGCGCCGCCATCGCGGCCTCAATCTCTCCCAGCTCAATCCGCTGGCCCCGGATCTTCACCTGATGGTCGGTTCGGCCCAGGAACGCGAGCCGGCCATCCGCCGTCCAGCGCACCAGATCACCGGTGCGGTACAGCCGGCCCTCAGCGAACGGCGCGTTAACGAACCGTTCAGACGTCAGCTCCTCCCGCTGCCAATACCCCGCGGTGACACCCGCGCCGCCGATATACAATTCCCCGGGAGTCCCCGCGGGGACAGGCGCTCGTTTTTCGTCCAGCACATAGACCTGCGTGTTGGCAATCGGTGTGCCAATCCCAGCCGTCCCCGCGGGGACAGCAGAGATTTTCTCCACCGTCGACCAGATCGTCGTCTCGGTCGGCCCGTACATGTTATGGATCTCCGCCCGGGTCGCCGCCCGCAGCGCCTGCACCAGATCACCGGGCAGCGCCTCGCCGCCGACCAGCAGATGCTTCAACTGCGCAAGGCAAGCGCTGGCATCCGCATCCGCGGCAATCATCCGCGCCATCGACGGCGTGCACTGCATGTGGCTCACCCCATGCCGCACGATCTGCGCCGCCAGCGAGAAGTCATCCGCCGCAAGCTCCTGCGGCGCGTTCGACAGGCGCAGCACCTCGGCCAAGGGTTTCAGCCCCTCCAGCACCACCTCCGGCGCGATGCCATAGTCGATCAGGCAGGCCACCTCATCCACACCGATGCGTTTCAGCTGCTCCACCCGCTGGCAGGCGTCCTGGATGGTGCCGAACAGACCGGAGTCCTCGAAATAGCGCTCGAACGCGAAATCGAGGATGGCTTCCAGTTCCTCCTCCGACAGCATCCCCAGGTCCATCTCGAACGGGTTGTTCACCCCTTCGGGTTTCTTGAAGGCGGGGAAAGCCCAGGCGTATTGCTTGATCAGCCCGGCGGCGGAGCGCAGGTAGTCCTTCATCGGCTCCCGCGCGACCCGGCGGGCCTCCTCGCGGGTCTCCGCCAGATAGCTGTGCAGCATCAGCGTGACCTTGAAATCCGCGGGGTCGTGGCCTGCCTCACGCAGGGCCTCGTGGTAGATGCGGATCTTGCCCGCGACCTCATCAATGCTCTGGCCCAGCAGGTGGGTCAGCACATTTGCCCCGATCGCCCCGGCCTCGCGCCAGGTTTCCGGGTTGCCCGCGGTGGTGACCCAGACCGGCAGCTCCTTGGAGACCGGGCGGGGCTGGGTCAGAACGCTATGCTCGCCGCCGTCCTTGCGGGGGAAGGCCACTTCCTCGCCGCGCCAGAGCTTGCGCACGGTTTCAATGGTTTCGAACATCGCGTGTTTGTTGGCGGGTGGTGTGTTCTCTGGGCGCAGGATGAAATCGTCGGGCTGCCAGCCGGAAGCAAAGCCGATGCCCGCACGCCCGGCGGTCAGGTTGTCGATCACCGCCCATTCCTCGGCAATCCGCGCCGGATGGTGCAAGGGCGCGACGCAAGAGCCGGAGCGCACGCCGATATTCTGCGTCACCGCGGCGACCGCGGCACCCGTTACCGACGGGTTCGGATATGGCCCGCCAAAGGCGTGGAAATGCCGTTCCGGCGTCCAGACCGCGTTGAAGCCGTGCTGGTCGGCAAACTTGGCGCCCTCCAGAAGCAGGTGGTATTTCTGCGGCCCCGGCCCGTCGTCATTGCCCCAGTAAAACAGGTTGAAATCCATCTTGCGGTCCGACAGGGCCACCGGCCCCTTGGACAGCTCCAGCCGGCTTTCATCGCTGGATAAGACCAGCTTGAAGCCGCGGGTGAGGGTCCAGAACAGCTCCAGCACCGAGATGTCAAAGCTGAGGCTGGTCACCGCCAGCCAGGCGTCTCCGGGCTGGTGCGGGATGCGCTGATCCATGCCGGCAAAGAAGTTCGAGACATTGGCATGGGTGACCATCACCCCCTTGGGCAGGCCGGTAGAGCCGGAGGTGTAGATCAGATAGGCCAGATCGCTGCCGGTGGCGCCGCCATCAAAGTTTTCTCCGGTCCCCGCAGGGACAGTTTCAATCTCCAGCACCTGCGCGTCTGAGGCAGGCAGGCTGCCCGCCAGCGCGGCTTGCGTCACGATCACCTGCGCCTGGCTGTCGGCGATGTAATGCGCGATGCGGTCGGCGGGGTAGGCGGGGTCCAGCGGCACATAGGCGCCGCCGGCCTTCATCACACCAAGCGCGGCAAACACCAGCTCCGGCGCGCGGCGGATGTGGATGCCCACATGGCTGCCCGGTTTTACGTTCATTTCACGCAAGAGTCTGGCCACCGCATTGGCGCGGGCATTCACCTCGGCATAGGTGAAACTCTGGTCCTCGAAGACCAGCGCGGTGGTGTCCGGGGTCTTTGCGGCCTGTGCCTCGAACGCGGCGTGGATGGTCAGACCGGCGGGGAAGTCCGTTGCGGTCTGATTCCAGTCCTCCAGCAGCAGTTTGCGCTCAGCCTCGGGCAGGACCGGAAGATCTGCAACCGGGCGGTTTCCGTCCCCGGCGATGGCGCTCAGAACCAGTTCCAGCCGGGCGGCCAGCAGGGTCGCAGCATCTGGCGTGAGGGTGGCCGCATCGCAGTGCAGCGCCATGGCGCCACCTGTCACGGCGACGGTGGCGGTGCAGCCTTCGACCGCGGTATCCCGGCCAAGCATCAGGCCGATGCCGGGCATGGCCTGCGCCGGAATCTCCGGATCGCGGGCGACCAGGTCTTCGGCAAAGCCGCCGGATTTCCGCGCCTTGCCAATCTCTTGAGCGGTATGCTCCACGAGGGCCGCAACGCTGTCTTGCCGCCGGGCCTGCAAGGGCACCCAGGCTGAGATCAGGCCGGGCAGGCCCTCCATTCCTTCTACGGACAGCGCCACATCCCCGGTTTCGCCGCTGTTGCTGAGCAGGGCAAAGGCAAGCGTAGCAGCGGCGGCATGCTCTTCGCTTAGACCCGCAGGCATTGAAATTTCACGGCGGATGGAGCCGCTTCCACCCGCATCCAAGGCCAGCGGCACCTGCACCGGCTGCATCGCCGCAAGCCGCTGGCGCCAGTGGCTTTCGCCGGTTTGGACCGCAGCAAGACGGGCGGTGAGAGCCTTGGCCTCTGCTGCGGTCAGGGAGGGAACCATGTCTCCGGCTTTGACCAGTTTGGAGATGTCCAGCGGTTGGCCCGCGGGTGTGGTCAGGCGGGACAGGGTCAGGGCGCAGTCACCAGTGGCGATTTTTATGCTGGCTTTACCGGTCTCAAGCACGGTGCCCGGCTCGCCACTGCCCTTCGCAATTTCCGCGCTGCCGGCCAGAACAACGGTCTCGCCAACGCGCAGCTTGGCGGCGCACAGCGGGTTCCAGTAGCCGCCGGTATCGAGCGCCCGCACCAGCCGGGCGAGTTCCGCCGAAGGGCGGGTGAAGTCCAGCATACCGCCCGCGGCCGGGAGGTCGGATTTTCTGAACAGGCGGCGCTGGCTCAGGTCTTGTTTCCGGCGGCTCAGATCGCCGGTTTCCAGCTGGGTGACGACCTCGCCAAAACTGTCCATCGCCGCCGCATAGCATTTGGAGTTGAGGCTGAAAGCGGTCTCATCCGCCGCCACGTCGAACATCCGCTGGGCCAGGATATCGCCCTCGTCGACGCCGCCCTCGATCATGTGCCAAGTGATGCCGTGCTGCGGCTCGCCGTTGATCAGCGCCCAGTTGGGGGTGTTGAGACCCGCATAACGGGGCAGGGGTCCGTCGTGGAAGTTGACCGCGCCCTTGGCGGCTAGGGCCAGCACATCATCCGGGATCACGGTGAGGTTGGCTATCGACAGCAGCCAGTCGAAACCGCCGGTCAGGCCGGCGGGTTTATCCAGCAGTTCCAGCCCCTTATCCACGGCCCAGGCGCGGATGTCCGCGTCCTGCGAAACCACCGCCCGGATCTGGTGGCCGCGGGCGAGCAGCGCGTCGGCGCAGCCGATCAGAAGGGATTCATTGCCGATCAGGGCACAGGTGAATGCGGTCATTTCTGCTCCTTTGCAAGCGGAGAAGGGAGGCGCGTTTCCGAAGGCGGTGTGCGGCGCGGCGCAATCAGCGCGCGCAGGCTGTGCAGGCAGAGATCGCGCAGGAAATGCGGCGGATCGGCCTGCGGCTTGTTCTGGATGAGGCGGCGCAGGCCGTAGATCAGGCTGCCGCTGATGCGGGCCAGGGTGGCTGCGGCGGCATAGGCGCGGCCGTGATTTTTGACAAAGTAGTGCAGGCGCGAGTCGAACCAGTAGCCGGGCGTGCGCTGCCAGCCCCTCATCCCGGTGGAGGCGGAGCCGATGTGCGCAACCTCGCTGGCGGGCACATAGTGGGTGCGCCAGCCCGCGCGGGCGGCACGGCGGCAGAGGTCGGTCTCCTCGAAATAGAGGAAGAAGGTCTCGTCGAAACCGCCCACGGCTTCGATCACCTCGCGGCGGATCATCAGGCTGGCGCCGGCGGTCCAGTCGACTTGCACCTCGCCCCGCGGCATCTCCATCGCCACCACCCAGGGTCTTAGGAGGCGGGTAAAGATGCCGGTGCGCACGCTGGCCTCGAACTCCCCCGCGACAGAGGGGAAGCGGAAGGCGGTGCGGTGCGGCTCCCCATCGGTTCCATGCACATAGGAGCCGGCAAGCCCCGCGCCGGGGCGTTCCAGCAGGAAGTCGCGCAGAGTGCGGATGGTGCTGCCTTGCACAAAGGCGTCGGAGTTCAAGAGGTAATAGAACTCTGGCGCGCTGCCGTCCGCGAGGCCCGCCTGGATGCCGATGTTCATGCCTGCGCCGAAGCCGCCGTTGACCGGCGAGGCCAGCAGCCGCAGCCGCCCGCTGTCCAGCCAGCCGCGGGCCTCTGCCTCTTTGCGGATATGGTCAAAGGAGCCGTCGCCGGAGCCGTTGTCGATGATCAGCAGCTCGCCCGGCAGCTCCTCCATCTCGCGCAGCGCGGCCTCTGCCGCCTGCAGGGTCATTTCCGGCGTGCGGTAGTTAAGGAGGATGGTGAGGATGCGCTGCTGGCTCATGCCGGTCACTCCGCGGCCTGGGCATAGCGGGACCGCCCGGCGGCGGCATCAGCGGCGTCCAGGCGGGCCTTCACGCCTGCAGCCAGCACGCTGACGTTGGGGACCAGTACCATACTGTCGTGATCGCCCGGCACCTCGGCCACTTGGGTGTCCGGGGCCCATTTGGTCCAGTCGTTGTCGTCAAACACATACTCGCGCTCGCCGCTGACCCAGTTGCCGTTTGAGACCTGCCATTTGCGGTCCAGCGGCGGCCGGAACAAAGTAAGCGGGCCGTGCCAGGGTTTGAGGGCATAGGCCTCCACCGCGGCGCGGAAGGCCTGTTCGATCTTGCGGTTGTTGAATTCCGGCCGGGCGCCGGTCTCCGCCGGGCTGGCACGGCGTTTCTCAAACTCCCAGGCGATGCGGTTCCGGGCCCATTCGCCAAGGTAGCCCAAGCCCTTGCTGCGCAGTTCCGCAAGTTTGATCAGGGCCTTGTCGCGGCGGCTGAGGGCCGGGCGCACCGGCAGTGGCGTGTCCAGCAGGATCAGTGCGGCGGTGTCCTGGCCCTGGTCCTTCAGCTGCTGCGCCATCTCATAGGCGGTGATGCCGCCGCCGGAGAAGCCCCCCAGCAGATAGGGGCCCTCGGGCTGGATCCGGCGGATTTCGGACAGGCAGCTGCGGGCGGCGTCTTCAATCCGGCTGTGCGGGGTATCGTCGCCCACCAGCCCCTTGGCCTGCAGGCCATAGACCGGGCGGTCCTTGCCGACCTGCAGCGCCAGATGGCGCAGGTTCAGCACATTGCCGAACATGCCCGCAACCAGGAAGAAAGGCCGCCGCCCGGTGCCGTCGCCGGGATGCAGCTGCACCAGATGGGTATACTGCGGCTGTTCCTGCGCGGTCTCGGGCGCGTCCCCCGGTTCCGCCGCCACGCCGCCGCCGGTGCGCTCGATGATCCGCTCGGCCAGTGCCGCGACGCTGGGCGCCTCGAACAGCACCGACAGCGGGAACTCCACGCCAAAGCTGCGTTTGACCTGCGCGAACAGCCGCACCGCAATCAGCGAGTGGCCGCCAAGGTCAAAGAAGCTGTCCTCGATCCCGACCTGCGACATGCCGAGGAGCGCGGCAAACAGCTTGGCCAGCTCCTCTTCCACCGGGTTGCGCGGCGCGATGTAGTCGGTGTCGAGCTGCGGGCGGTCGAAGGTCTGGGCCTCAGCCTCCGCTGGCGCGCTTTGGCTGGCCTGGGCGATCAGCGCCGGCAGGTCCAGCGAGGACACCACCACCTGCGGCAGGCCGGCGGCAATGGCGCGGGCCAGGGCCCCGCCGCCTTCTTCCGCCTTGATGCCATTGGAGATGTTCAGCTGCAGGCGGCGTTCTTCGGGCGAGAGCGGCTGGGCGCTGGGGGCGGCTTCCAGTCCCAGCTCAGCGGCACTGGCGTCGGGCTCAGCCGCTGCGGCCGCGGCGTCGATGCCGGAGGCGAGGCGCTGCATACGGAAGCCTTCAACCTCGGCAAGGATGGTGCCCTCCGAATCTGTCAGAGTGACGTCAAAGACCGCAGAGGTGCTGTCCGGCGCGCTGGCCAGCCGCACGTGGCTGCAGATTTTTGGGGTCAGCGGGGCAAAGACGCGGATCGCACTGTAAGACACCGGCACCCACAGGGCATTTGCCTGGTATCCCGGGATCAGCCCCATTGCCCAGCCGGTCGCCAGGTCCATCAGGCCGGGATGCAGCAAAGTGCCGTCCTGCGCCGCAGCCTGCGGCAGGGACAGGCAGGCAATTCCTTCACCCTCGCCCAGGGCGGCGCGCTCCAGCACATGCCAGCGCGGGCCAAAGCGCAGATGCGCCTCCTGCGGGGATTGCAGGCGCCCGCCGACAGGCGCCTGCACCTCCGGGCATTGGGTGAAAATCTTCTGGAGGTTGAGTGCAGCGGGGCGTTCTGCCGCCGCTGCGAAGGCCAGCAAAGCCTGACAATTCAAAGAGTAACCATTTGTATACGCCGAGTAAATAAACAGTTCATAACCATTTTCTTTAGCTTCTAGCTTAACCAGAACCGTCTTGGGCGCACCGTCGTCCACGATCAAGGGGCGCAGGAAGTAGAGGTCGCGGATTTCGAACGGCGCTTGGACGCCCGCCGCCGCCAGCGCCTCCGCTGCCATCTCGATGTAGCCGGTGCCGGGCACCAGGGCGGTGCCATCCGCGGTGCGGTGCTCGTCCAGCAGCCAGTCGCCGGTGCTGAACCGGGGGGTGAAAATGCGGTTGCCGGCGGCGTCGAAGCTTTGCTGCTGCAGCAGCGGCTGCGGGCAGGGCTCCGGCGTGCTGACTCCCGCGGCGCTGTTGCGGGCGCTCATGGCGTCGGCGGCCATGCCGGTATCGGCCCAGACGCCCCAATCCACCGCCACAACACGGGTTTGCCCGCCTGCGCGGTGCTTGGCCCAGGCGTTGAGGTATTCGTTGGCGGCGATGTAATCCACCTGGCCCGCGGGCCGGGTCACGGCGGAGGAGGAGGAGAACAGCACCAGCAGCTCCAGGCTGCCGTCCGGGAACACCGTGTCCAGCGCGCGCAGCCCGCTCACCTTGGGGGCCAGAACGCGGGCGATCTGGTCTTCGTCCTTGGCCAGCAGGGGACCGTCGTTGATGACGCCGGCACCGTGGATCACACCTGTGAGCGGACCGTTTGCGGCCTCGGCCTGCTCCCTTGCGGTGCTCAGCTCGCCTGCGTGGCAGACGTCTGCGGCCAGCGGCAGCACGGTGCCGCTGCCGGTTTCCTCCAGCGCTTTGACGGCGCGGATGCGCCGGGCGGTGCGGTTGGCCGGGCTGTGGCTGCTGAGATACCGGTCCCAGCTGTCGCGCGGCGGCAGGCCCTCGCGCGAGATCAGCGTGATCCTGGCCCCGTAGTCCTGCATCAGGTGGCGCGCAACGGCCAGGCCGATGCCGCCATAACCGCCGGTGATCAGGTAATGGCCGCCCGGTTCGAAGGGTGGTGTTTCCGGTTCAGGCAGGGGCTGCGGGCGCCAGCTGAGTTCGAACCGCTTCTCCCCGCGCCAGGCGGCGGAGGTGTTTGCGGGCTCTGCCATCAGTTCTTCCAGCAGGCGCGTGGTAAGGTCCGTGTCCGCCGGTTTGCGGGCAAACAGGCCCCGCGGCGCCTCTGGCAGTTCGATGTCCACGGCGGTGCAAGTCAGCCCCGGCAGCTCGCGCGGGATCACACCCAGCGGGCCTGCGATCATTGCCTTCTCCGGATAGGGCAGGGCCTCGTCCCGCACCTGTGCAGCGCCGGTGGTGAAGACGGTCATATGCACCGGGCCGGGCAGATCAGCGTTACCCAGTTCCTGCGCCAGCGCGGTCAGGGAGTGGAACCCCATCTCCAGATTGCGGTCAAAGAAGGAGGAGCCGGGGCGGAAGGCTTCCTGTTCCGTCACCAGCCAGAAATGCGCGATGCGGTCCGGCAGTTTCCCGGCGCCGGCCAAATCTGCCAGCAGCGCGCCATAGGCGGCGCGGCCCTGCTCCGGCGGCAGGATATAGGTGTTGGGCGAAAGCTGCGCGTAGGTGTCGCCTGCGCGCACCCGCGCAACGGTGTGGCCTGCGGCCTCCAGCCGGTCTGCGGCGCGGGCGGCATGGCCTGCGTCATCCTCGAAGATCAGCCAGGTGTGCGGCTCTTGGCCCAGCTCCTGCAGCACATCCAGGACGCAATCGGCCAGACGCGGGCGCCAGGCGGGGCGGTAGCCCCAGTCTTTGAGGTCGTCGTGGCGCTCCGGCGCGGGGTCTTCCTCCTGCGCCGGTTTGCCCGGCTCGATGAAATAGCGGCTGCGCTGGAAGGCATAGCCGGGCAAGGGCAGGCGGTTGCGCCGCGCCTCGCCCCAGATCTGCTCCCAGTCGGCCTCCACCCCGCAGGCCCAAAGCCGGCCGATGACGCCAAAGAAATAGCTATCGTCCATCACCTCTTGGTCCGGGTGGCGCAGGGAGCTGAGCACCTGGCCCTGTTTTACCGCGGGCGACATCTGCGCCAGCGCGCTGAGCGCCTTGCCGGGGCCGACCTCCAAGAACACGCGGCCCGGGGTTTTGGCGAGGGTTTCGATGCAATCGGCATAGCGCACGGTGTTGCGCAGCTGGCCCACCCAGTGATCGGCGCTGGTGGCCTGTTCCGCAGTCAGGGCAGTGCCGGTGCGGTTGGAGATCACCGGCAGCTTGGGCGCCGCCAGGGTCAGCGAGCGGATGAAATCGCCATACTGCTGCAGGATACCGTCCAGCATCCGGGAGTGGGCGGCAATGTCGATCTGGATGCGCTGGTGCTCCACCTCGCGGTCAGTCAGCTCCGCCGCCAGACGGTCCAGTGCGTCCTGCGGGCCGGAGACGGCGGTGAGGGCAGGGGCGTTTACACTGGCAATGTCCAGGTCACCGCCGATGAAGGCCTCGACCTCTGCCAGCGGCAGGGCGATGGACAGCATCCCGCCCGCAGGGACGGTGTCAAACAGCCGCCCCCGCAGCAGGACCAGGTCGATGCAGCCCTCAAAGGACACAACACCAGCCAGGCAAGCGGCGGTGTTCTCGCCCATTGAGTGACCGACCAGTGCGGCAGGCTTCACGCCCCAGCTGATCCACAGCTGCGCCAGCGCGTATTCCACGATCATGATCAGCGGCAGCTGCACCGAGGGCTGCTGCAGGCGCGCATTGGCGGCGTCTTCCTCGCCCTCTTCCGGCAGCCAGAGGGCGCGGATATCGTAGTCGAGGCTCTTTTGCAGATGCTCCAGCCCGCGGTCCATCCAGTCGGCA
This sequence comes from Leisingera sp., assembly GCF_982940295.1. Taxonomy (NCBI): domain Bacteria; kingdom Pseudomonadati; phylum Pseudomonadota; class Alphaproteobacteria; order Rhodobacterales; family Roseobacteraceae; genus Leisingera; species Leisingera sp. Next base: position 40,920 of record NZ_CEYXRG010000014.1, on the reverse strand, counting down.
AAGACCGGCTCGGTCTCATAAAGATCCCGCGCCATGCCGGCATATTGCGCGCCGCCGCCGGGAAACATGAAAACCACCTCCGGCGCGTCACCGAGGCGGTCGTGGGTGAAGACCTTGCGCGGATCGTTTTCCTCAATGAGTTGGGCAGCTTCGGCAACTGTCTCCGCCACCAGCACCCGCCGCTTGGCAAAACCGCGGCGGCCTTCCTTGAGGGTGAAGGCCACGTCGGCCAGATCGGCCTGGGGATTGGCCTGCAAATACTCCGCCAGCGCCTGGGTGTTGGCGTCCAGCGCCGCCTTGCACTGGCCGGAGACACAGAGGATCTGGAACGGGAAGTCGCTTTCCTCCGAGGGCGCACGCTCTGGCGCTTCTTCCAGGATCACATGGGCGTTGGTGCCGCCGACGCCGAGCGAGTTGACGGCTGCCCGGCGCGGCCCCTTGTGCGACGCCCAAGGGGTGAGGGCGGCGTTCACGCGAAACGGCGAGGTCTCGAAATCAATCGCCGGGTTCGGCGCCTCAAAGCCCAGCGAGGGCGGGATTTCCTTGTGATGCAGCGCCAGCGCAGTCTTGGTCAGGCTGGCAACACCGGCCGCGGTGTCCAGATGGCCGATGTTGGTCTTGACCGAGCCGATGCGGCAAAAACCGGTGTCCTGCGTGGTGGCCCGGTAGGCGTCGGTCAGCGCCGAGACTTCAATCGGGTCGCCCAGATAGGTGCCGGTGCCGTGGCACTCGACATAGTCGATGGTGTCCGCCGGGGTGCGCGCGACTTGCAGCGCGGCCTGAACTGCCGATGACTGGCCGCCGACTGAGGGTGCTAAATAGCCCGCCTTGTCCGCGCCGTCGTTGTTGATGGCGGAGCCCTTGATCACCGCCCAGATGTGGTCGCCGTCGGCAATCGCATCCTCCAGCCGCCGGAGCGCCACGGCGCCTGCGCCGGAGCCGAAGACGGTGCCTTGCGCCCGGTGGTCGAAGGCATGGCAATGGCCGTCCGGGCTGAGGATCTCGTTTTCCTTGTAGAGATAGCCGCGCCCCTGCGGCAGCTCGATGGTGACACCGCCCGCCAGCGCCATATCACACTCGCCTTCGCGCAGGGCCTTGCAGGCGTAATGCACCGCGACCAGCGAGGTGGAGCAGGCGGTCTGCACGTTGACGGACGGCCCCTTCAGGTCGAACACATGGCTCACCCGGGTCGACAGGAAATCCTTGTCGTTGCCGGTGTGGCGCAGCAGGAACATGCCCACATCGTCGACCAAGGCCGGGTTCGAGCAGAGGTTGAAATAGAAATAGCTGCCCATGCCGCAGCCCGCGTAAACGCCGATGGGGCCGTTAATGCTTTCCGGCGGGTGGCCTGCGTTTTCCATCGCGCCCCAGGCCACTTCCAGGAACTTGCGGTGCTGCGGGTCGAGGATCGCGGCCTCCTTGGGGCTGAAGCCGAAGAACTCCGCATCGAATTCATCAAACCCCTGCAGCCGGGCCGAGGCGGGCACATAGTTGGGGTCCGCCAGCACGGATGCCCGCTCGCCATTTGCCAGCAGGGTGCCGCGGTCCAGCACCTCAATCGATTCAATGCCGTCACGCAGGTTCCGCCAGAACACCTCTGCAGAGCCAGCGCCCGGCACCGTCACCGACAGCCCGACAATGGCAATATCGCCGGAAGAGTTTTTCTTGGCAGCGCCCGCCGCTGCGGATGTTCCATCCTGCATCGTCAATACCTGACCCCACTGGCCCTTCGCAAACAGCCCGGCACGCCGCAGCCAGTCCGCTTCGCGAAACTGGCAGGGCCCGCCGGACGGGTTCATTGTCTGGTGCCGGGGTTTCCCCGGCGAATGCGCCGGCCTTGCGGCATAGATCCCCATCTGGTCCGCAGGGCCGGCTGATCTCATTTTTACCTTCGTCAATCCATGCGGCTGTCCTGTGGACGCATTGTGTCAATTTCGGCCGCAAACGCGGAAAGATTGCGGCATCACAGGATGCTGCGCCGCTCGGGTCCGGCGGCGTCCGGCAGCATCGCCTGCGCCCCGCCGAACAGGGCGGTTTTCGGGCGGAACAAATCCGGGTAGAGCAGCCGCTCCGCGTAGCCCAGAACCGACCCCGCGCACATCCATGTGATCGGGATCAGCGTCGCGTTCAGCAGCATGTCGACCATGGTCGCGGCGAGGATCAGCGCAATCGGCGCGGCATAGGGCGAGACGCTGCCGGCAGGCGCCCGCCGCGCGGCATGGGCCAGCAGCAGCAGCGGCGCGGCCAGCAGACCCATCTCGGCGATGTAGCCCAGCCAGCCGAAGGTGCCGAAAACGATGATCCAGCGCCCGTCCGGGATCGACAGGATCTGGCCGGTCTCCTCGTGCCGCAACAGGTTGCGGCCCCAGCCGCCCCAGCCGAACCAGGGTTTCTCAGCTGCGCGCGCCAGCAGCTGCGCTTCGTTCTCGAACCGGTAGTTCAGCGAATGCGCCCGCTCGGCGCTGATCATCTCGGCCTGGGCCACCAGCGCCTCGGTCGGCACCAGCCCGGTGTTGCGCAGCATCGGGTAGACCACTGCAATCAGCGCCAGCACCAGCGCGGCCCGCAGCTGCCAGCGCAGGGGCGCCAGCGCCACCACCGGGGTGAAGGCCAGCGCATAGGCCAGCGAAGCCAGGCTCTTGCACAGCACCAGCACGACGAACAGATAGGCCGCCGCCAGCGCCAGGCGCAGCCGCTGCCCGCCAGCGGCTGTGCGCGCCAGCGCGGCGGCGGCCAGCAGCGCCGACAGCATAAAGAACGCCAGCCACAGCGCATGGGGCAGAAACACGATGGGCCGGAAGCCGCCCTGGCGCATCATCTGGCTGAAGTCATGCTGGAAAAAGCCGTAGATCCAGACATTGATCTGCGGGCTGAACCGGATCTCAATCAGCGACGGGATAGTATAGGCCAGCGCGCCGATCATCAGCGCCAGCAGCAGCTCGCGCTGGGCTTCGGGCGTGGACAGGTAGCGGCGCGCCAGCAGGAAGGGGATCAGAACGATCATCTGGTTGATGATGACGGACCCCAGGTCGCGCCAGCGCAGCCCGGGCAGCTGATCGGTCAGGAAGAGGATCGGGTCGGAATTGGCGATCCTGCGGAACAGGATCGGCTCGCCATTGGTCAGCACGGTGGGGATGACCCCGAACACGAACAGCAGCACCAGCAGCCGCACCGCCGGGTGCCGCGGCAAAAGCGGAACCGGCTTGCGCAGCAGAAAGACGCACAGCAGTAACGCCATCACCGAGGGGATGGCGAACTTGTCCATGTCCGGCACCAGCGGCAAGTCGAACTCGGCCAGCGGCGGCAGCAGCAGATAGCCCGCGATGATGCACCACAGCACCGCCCGTTCCAGCGGCAGGCGCCGGAACAGCACCAGGCTGGCCAGCGGCCAGGCCAGCAGCATCAGATAGGCCAAAGCGTTGGGCAAAGCCCCGTGCTCCCTCAGTTCCCCGGTTGTTGGTTCAAAGTTTAACGATTGCCGCAGGCGCTGTCGCGCGGATTTGCAAGAACCGGTAAACGGTGTGCAGCTATGCCACGCTGGCGGCGGGGATCGGCTTCCCGCGCTGGCCTGACACGGGCGCGGGATGTATCAGGGAGCCGTCTAAGACCGGGGGATGGAGTGCATTTTGATTTCAACGGGCGCAGGGTGGCGGTGAACATGCCCCGCCGGGCGCTGCTGGAAGCGGAGATCCGCGCCCGGTTCAAGGCGGGCCAGGGCTTTGCGCTGGCCACGGTCAATTTGGATCACCTGGTGAAACTGGCGCAGTCGCCGGAGTTCCTGGCCGCCTATCAGGCGCAGGATCTGGTGGTGGCGGACGGGCGCCCGATTGTCTGGCTGTCACGGCTTGCGGGCCGCCCGGTGGAGCTGATGCCGGGCTCGGACCTGGTGCTGCCCCTGTGCCGGCTGGCGGCAGAGGCCGGGGTGCCGGTGGCGCTGGCAGGCAGCTCGGAGGAGGCGCTGGCGGACGCCGCAGCAGCGCTGACCGACCAGGTGCCGGGACTGGAAATCGCCTGGTGCCACGCCCCTTCGGGCCGGTTCGATCCGGACGGCGAAGAGGCGGACCGGATCCTGCACCGGCTGGATGAAACCGGCCCCTGCCTCTGTTTCCTGGCGCTGGGCGCCCCCAAGCAGGAGCGCCTGGCGCAGCGCGGCCGCCGCCTGGCGCCGCGCACCGGGTTTGCCTCTGTCGGGGCCGGGCTGGATTTCCTCGGCGGCCATCAGAAACGGGCCCCGGCCTGGGTGCGGGCGATTGCTATGGAATGGCTGTGGCGGGCGTTCTCCAACCCGTCCCGAATGCTGCCGCGCTATGCCAAATGCCTGGCCATCCTGCCTGCCCAGATGCTCAGGGCCTGGCGGCTCCGGACCCGCTGAGCAGCCTGATGCGAGGCTCTGCCTCGCGCTCCGGGATATTTTCGGCCAGATGAATAAAGGATCCGGTCTTCATCTGGCTGCAAATATCCTGGGGTGAATTGGCCGGAAGGCCAAGAGGGGCAAAGCCCCTGCAGGCGCTACTTGTATTCCAGAATGCCGCGCGCCGTACCGCGCCAGCGGCGCCAGCGGTACTCCAGCGCGCCGGAGGCCTCGGCGAATTTGCCAAGCACCGAAAACAGCGCCTGCTCGTACCCCATGCGGCGGGACAGGCGCAGAACCTGCGCCGGATAGATCAGCGCCGCCAGCAGCAGGACAGGGCTGATCAGCCCGGCGGCCGCGATGGCTGCGGGCAGCACCGCACCCCAGGCAAGCGCGCGGCGGGTCTCGGCCACCCAGTGGCGCTCAGGTCCTGCGCCATGAAGCGCTGCGCCCTCGGCAAAGGCATGGCCCGCCCTGCGGCTGCGGTTCCACCATTGGCCGAACCGGGTCATCTGCGCGTCGTGCAGCGTCATCTCCGCATCCAGCCGCCAGACTTGCCAGCCCGCCCGCCGCAGCCGCAGGCACAGTTCCGGCTCCTCGCCCGCGATCAGGCTCTCGCGGTAGCCGCCCGCGGTATAGACCGCCGCCACCCGCATCAGCGCATCACCGCCGCAGGCGCTGGCCTCTCCCACCGGCGTGTCCCATTCCGCGTCACACAGCCGGTTATAGACCGACGCCTCCGGGAACCGTTCCCGCCGCCGTCCGCAAACCACGGCCACCCGGGGATGCGTCTGCAGAAAATCCGCCGCGGCGGCGAGCCAGCCGGGGTCCACCTCGCAATCGCCATCTACGAATTGCACCAGCTCAATTCCAGTGCTGAGCGCTGCCAGCCCGGCGTTGCGGGCACGCGCCGCGGTGAAGGGGCGGCTCAGGTCCAGGTCCACCACTTCGGCCCCCAAGCGCCGCGCCGCCTCCGTTGAGCCGTCGGTGGAGCCGCTGTCCACATATATCAGCTGCTGCACCTGTCCCTGCAGGGAGCGCAGGCAGCGGATCAGCCGTTCGCCTTCGTTGCGCCCGATCACCACGGCGCCGATCGCCGGGGCGCTCATGCGCCGCCCCTTGCCAGATAGCTGCTGTAACCGGGCGCGCGGCGCAGGAAGCCCAGGTGCTGGAGGCCGGCGATGCTTGCGTCTTCCAGCGCCGCATCGGACCACAGGCTCAGCTCCGGCTGCGCCTGCATCGCATCGCTGCGCAGCCTGTCCTCGCCATGTTCCGAGACCGCCTCGGCCCGGGTCTGCAGATCGCGGGCCAGGCTGTCGCCAGCGAATTTGTAATGGCGGATCAGCCCCTCAACGTCCGCCACCGCCACCCCGGCAGAGACATGCGGATGCACCGCTGCCTGCACGCCGGCACCGTTGAAAACCAGCGGGTGCTTGCTGAGGCAGCAGCGCTCGCCGAAGACCTTGCCGCGAACCCCGCCGTACTGCATCTTCGCGCCTCCCGGCGGCAGGCTGTTCTGGCGCAGGTAGTAGGCAAGCCCGGTGTCGTCGTGGCCATAGTCCAGCGCCTGCACCGTGCTGACGTCGCAAAAGCGGAACGCCTTGACCGCTTCGGCATAGGACAGCCCGCGGGCCGCCGCCAGCGGGCCCTTGGGGAACATCTCCAGCATTTGCGCCTGCAGCGCCGTATAGCCCTGCTGCGCCAGATAGCCGGTCAGCCCGCTCAGCCCGGCGGTGCCGCTGCCCTCGAAATCCAACAGCTCATCCATGTCGGCAAACAGGCACCAGCGGTCCGTGCCGTACCGGTCGGCGGCATAAGCGCGGAAGCTGTTTTCAAACTCCAGCCAGGGCAGGGCGGAGCGCAGCACCGCGGTGCCCGGCTCGCGCCGGATGCGGTCCACCGTGCCGTCGGTCGAACCGTTGTCGAAGAAGACAAAGCAGGAGACCCCAAGCCGCCGGTAATGCTCGAAAAACACGTCGAGGTAATAGATCCCGTCCCGCACCAGCGCGATCAGCACCACCTCCTGCGGTGCTGCAAAGCGGCGGGCGGGCCCGTGTAGATGGCGCAGCGACCTGTGCAGCCGTGCACGGTGCAGGGCGTCCTGCGCCATCCGCCCGGCGCGGGCCGCCAGTCTGTGGCCGATTGATCTGTGCACGCGGGGCTCCGTCTTGCGCCTGCCGGGACTGTTGCTGTCAACCTGCAAGGTTCCGCCGGCGGCTGCAAGCGCTGCCTGCCCGCTCAATTGCATTTGCGGCGGGATTGCTGCAGGCTCTAGACCGGGGAAGCGATCGGAAAGGACCGCGGCAGATGGCGGCTGAGCTGACCGTTCTGGCCGGAGTTGCCGGCAGCAGCAGGACCCGGCTGGCCCTGGCGGCGCCCGGGATCGGGGTCACCGCGCTGCAGAGCTTTTCCAACGACAGTTTCGCCAGCCTGCAGGATGTGCTGCAGGCCTATTGCGCGCAGCCCGGCTTGCCGCCGCTGCAGGGGGCCTGCCTTGCGGTGGCCGGTCCGGTCAGGGAGGGGCGCTTCCAGCTCAGCAACCGCAATTGGAGCGGATCGGCAGCTGAGATTGCCGCGGCGCTGGGCCTGCCCGGCAGCGCGCATGTGACGGTCATCAACGATCTGGCGGCGCTGGGCCATGCGCTGCCGGTGCTGATCCCGGGGCAGCTGTCTTGTCTGCGCCCCGGACGGCAGACTGGGACCCAGGCGCTGGTCGCGGGTATCGGCACGGGGTTCAATGCCGCCGCTATGGTGGAAGGGGAGGCGCTGGAGGCCGAACTGGGCCATACCGGCCTGCCGCAGGCGCTGTGCCGCCGGCTGGACAGCCTGCTGGACCATGCGCCGGAGTCGTTCGGCAGCATCGGGGCACTGTTTTCCGGGCCAGGACTGGTCCGCTTTCATCAGGCGCTGACCGGCGCCGCAGCCAGCAGCGCCGAACTGATCGAGGCGGCTTATCTGGCTGATCCTCACACGCCGGAGGCGCGCACCGTCTGTGAATGGGCGCATCTTCTGGGCCTGCTGGCGCGGGAGCTGACGGCGGCCTATCTGCCGCGGCAGGGGCTGTTCTTTGCCGGCAGCGTGGCCCGTGGCATCCTGAGCACGCCCGCGCGGGAGAATTTCCTGGATAGCTATACCGCCCCCGGCGGGCGGCTGGGCGGGATCTGCGCGGACATACCGCTGTGGCTGATCACCGATGACGCTGCTGGTGTCAGCGGTGCCGCCGAGGTGGCGCTGGCTGCTGCGGGGGAGGCGGAATCCGGCACGGATTCCGGTCCGGAAATCACCTGATTTCCGGGCCGTTTTCCGCGCCGGAAAACGGCGGCCCGCGGCTGGCCGCCCAAGAGCCGCCGCAGGCCGTCAGTAGTCGCGCTTGAAGAACAGCCCGAAGCCGGTTTCGCCCTCGCTGTCGACCGTGCCCTGCACCGTCAGGCTCTTGGTCACATCCAGGTTGATGCTCAGCTCGCTGTCGCCGCGGGTGTTGACGTTGAAATCGGTATAGACGTTCTCCGCCACGTAACCGCCCAGCCCCAGCTGGCCTGCCCCCAGGTTGTCGGCGCCAATATCGACCGAATCCGCGCCGGTGGCCTCGCGCACCCTGCTCTGGGCGCCGCCGCCGCGCCCGCTGAGCGTCAGCGCCGAGCCGGCCAGCCGGGCCAGCGCCAGCGGCGAGATGTCCTCGATATTGTCGCCGAACAGCAAGAGCGCCAGCGCCTCCTCGGAGGGGCGCGGCGGCTCCGCCGTCACCTTGATCTCGGGCGCATCGACCCGGCCGGAGATTTCCAGCGTGGCGGTGCCCTCCTCGGTGGCGGCGGAAGATCTGAACTCCAGATAGGGTTTCAGATCGCCCAGCAGGGTGATCCGCCCCTCGTCCAGCTCCAGCCGCCGGCCCAGGATGTCAAAGGTGCCGCGGATCAGGCTGATCTGGCCCGAGGGCGACAGCCGTGCGGTGGTGCCGCGCAGGCGGATGTCGCCGCCCAGTTCCGCGCGCAGGCCGCGGCCGCGCGCAAAGATCCGCGATGGCGCGCTGATCAGGATATCCAGTTCGGTCCTGGCCGAGCCGCCCCCGCCGCCGCCGTTGTTGCCGGTCAGCCCGGCCCGCGCCAGGGTCTGGCGCACATCGCGCGGCGCGTTCACATGGCGGATCGGCGGGATCGGTGCCGACGAGACCGAGCCGCCTGCGGTATTGAGGTTGATATTGGTCTCGCCCACATTGATCTGCCCGTCGATCCGCTTGTCGCCCGCCATGGCTCCGGACAGGGTGAGGCTGCCATTCAGCAGCGTCTCGTAAGACAGGTTGTCGGTCACCACCAGATTGCCGATGGCAATCTGAAGATTGCTGCTGAAGGGCGGGCGCATCGCCACCGGGCCGTTGATCCGCAGGGTGCCGCCGTCACGGCCGCGGGCCGAGACCTGCACCTGGGCGCTGGAGCGGGCAAAGGAGACGGTGGCATTGATATCGTCCAGCCGCTGCGCCGCCGCCGGGATCACCAGCGAGGCGCCGGGAACCGAAACAGTGCCGCTCAAGGAGTCCAGCGCCGGCTCCCCGCGCAAGGCCAAATCGAAATTCGCAGGCCCCTGCAACAGGTTGGGAGAGATGAACGGGTTCATCCCCTCCAGCCGCAGAGTGCCCTTGGCGTTCACATCAGCGGTGCCTTCGGCCTCGTTCCAGCTGCCCGCGATGCGGCTGTCGATGCCTGCAGGGCCGCTGGCGGTGCTGTCCACCGTCCAGGTGCCATCGCGGCGGGTGGCGGTGCCCTTGGCGGCCAGCCGCCCGGCCAGGTCAGGCACCAGCTGCTGCAGCCGGCCGATGGCGCCCTCAAACTTCAGATCGGTGTCGCCGTTGCTCTCGGCAAAGCGGCCCTCGGCCTTGACGCCAAGGTCCGCCGGACCATCGGCCGTGGCCGCGATCTGCCATTCGCCGTTGCGCCGCTCCGCGGTGCCTTCCGCCGTCAGACGGCCTGCCAGTTCCGGCACGAACCGCTCCAGCTCGTTGAAGGCGGCGGCAAAGGTGAAATCGGCATCGCCCTCCAGCGTCACCGACCCGTCCAGCTTGGCGCTGGAGGAATGCGGCCCGGTCAGCTCGGCCACGCCATCAAACCGCCTGCCGGTGCGGGTTAGGGTGGTGGCCAGCTCCAACGTGCCGGGGGCCTGAGGCAGCAGCACCTCCACCTTGGTCAGACGGGCTGTGATCTCCATCTGGCCGGATTGGTCGTTCAGCGTGCCCGCGGCAGAGGCCTCCAGCGCGCTGCCCGCCAGCTCGAAAGTGTCGACGGTAATGCCGATCTCGTCCCGCGACGCCTTGAGAGCCAGCGTGGTGGTGCCCGCCAGCAGCTCATCCGCCTTGGCAATCCCGGCAGAGAGGTTCTCGGCAATGAGGTCCAGATCGGTGTCAAACGCACCGGACAGCGGCGTGAAGGAGCCCTGCACATCCGCCCGCACCGCGCCGCCAAGAGGCCGCCCGGCGAGGTCCGAGAAGCGCGCCAGCTCCGACGCCTCCGCGGTCAGATCCGCGGTGATCTTCAGCCCTTCCTCCAGACCGTCCAGGGTGACATCGCCCGCTGCCTGGTAATCGGTGCCGCGCAGTTCCATATCCGTGATCCGCAGCGCCCCAGGCCCGTCAGTGCTGAGGGTGCCGTCAAAGCGGATGTCGTTGCCGGTGGCCTTGGCCAGCGCCGGGTCGCGCGGCTGGAAGCCGCTGAGCGCCGCCGACAGCCGCCCCTCCAGCGCAAAGCCGCTGGTCTGGTCCAGGGTGCCGCGGCCGGTGACTTCGGCCTGATCGACCAGCGCGCCCGGGTGGCTCAGCTGGTTCAACACCCCGTCCAGGCTCCAATTGCCGTCCGTCCGCTTGCGCAGCTGCAGGTCGGCTGCCGCCAGCGTAGTCTGGCCGCCGCCCACCGGCAGGGCCACCGCGGCCTGGCCCGGGGGCGGAGTGATGGCGGCCTTGAGGTTGGCGGTGTCCAGCCTGCCGCCCGCCGCCAGCGCCGCGGCGCCGCTCACCTGCAGCGCCCGGGTGCGCAGGGCCAGTGTGTCCAGCGCCACAGCGCCGCTGCCTTCGCGCGTGCCCTTGACGTTCAGCCGCAGGCCGGGACCGAAGAAGGGCCGGTGCACCGGCGGCAGCAGCACGTCGATATTGCCGCCCAGATTTGCGGAAAAGCGGATATCGCGCGGGCTCTCCGGCGCCGCGTCTGCGGGTAAAGGCTGGGCCGCCAGCACCACCTGGCCCGCCAGCCGCTCCGTCCCGTTGGAGCTGAAGCTGATATCGGCGGTGAAGTCCGTGACCGGCCCGCTGCCCTTGGCGGTCAGCTGCAGGTCGGGGTTGCCCGGCAGATCCAGGCTGCGCGAGATCAGCCCGCCCGCGGCCTCATCCGCGGTCAGATCCAGAGTGATCTGCTGGGTTTCGTTGGCATAGCCCGCCTCCAGCCGCAGGTGGTCGCCGGGCTTGTCCAGCCGCACCGCCTCCAGCTTGGTGTCCAGCGCGCCGTCCGCCAGCCGCAACGAGCCCTCGACCCTGAGGCTGGCGGCGGTTCCCGCCAGTGCCTCGCCCAATTCGATCCGTGCTGCCTTGATCAGGCCCAGCTCAATCGCCACCGGCAGCTCCGGCAGTGCAAAAGGCGTCGCCGCCGCCTCCGGCAGTTCCGGATCGGGCGGCAGCGGCTTGGGCGCGCGGTCCACGGCGATGCGCTCCGCCGACAGCTCATTGACAGAGAACCGCCCGCGCAACAGCTCCAGCCGGTTCCAGTCCAGCGCCGCGCCCTCGATGGTCAGCCAGATGCCGTCCTCGTCGGCCACCGTGATCTTCTGGATCTTGGCCTCAGAGGAAAACGCGCCCTCCAGCCCGCTGACGCTGATATAACGGCTGTCGCCGGACAGCGTGTCCTCCAGGAAATCGACCAGCAGCCCGCCGGCGTCCTCCTTGGTGGTGTCCTGCGCCGCCAGCGGCGCGGCCGCCAGGCCCAGGGCCAGGCTATAGGCAAGTAGCTGTCTCAAAACGCCTGTCCTATCCCGATGTAGAATTGCAGCCCGTCCTCGGTTCCCCCGTCGACCGGATAGGCGAGGTCGAGCCGGATCGGCCCGATCCCCGCCACATCATAGCGCAGCCCGATGCCGGCGCCTGCATGGCGGGCAGACGATCCCGAAACAAAGCTGTCTGCGTCCACAAATCCAATGTCGTAAAAACCGACCAGGGAAATCGTATCGGTGACCTTGCCCCGCACCTCGCCCGACAGCGCCGCAAAGCTGCGCCCGCCTGCGATGCCGCCCGCAACCGGGACGCCCAGCGACTGGAATTCATGCCCGCGCACCGTTCCGGCTCCGCCGGAGAAGAACAGCAGGGTGGGGGAGATTTCACTCAGCGACGGCCCGACGACCGAGCCCAGCTGCAGCCGCCCGGCCAGCACGATCCGGTCGTCCGCACCCAAGCCCCAATAAGCGCGCCCGTCCGCCTGGATCTGCAATCCGGATTTGCTGCCGCCGACACCGATAAAGGGTGTGGCATCGCCCTGCAGGTAATAGCCGCTGGCCGGGTTCACCCGGCTGTCGCGCCCGTCGTATTCGGCGCGCAGGCGGCCTGCGATGTATTTGAACCGGCGCTGGCCGAACACGTCCTCCGCCAGGATCGAGGACACCCCCAGTGCGGCTTCGGCAAAGAATGTGTCGGAGAAGGTGCGCCGCACGCCCGCTGCACCAAAGACCTGGGTGGCTTTATAGTGCTCCTCGTCCAGCTTTTCGGCCTCGGCCAGGTAGAAGATCAGGTCATCCGGCCCCAGCGCCGCGGGCCGGTCCAGCCGCACGGCCACGCGCCCGTCGATGTCATTGCTGCTGCCGATGCCGCTGAGCCGCGCCTCGATCCGCAGCTTCTCGGCGGCCCCGAACAGGTTGCGGTGCATCCAGCTGCCCGACAGCTCCACCCCGTCCGAAGAGCTGATCTCGGCCCCGAACGTCAGGCGCCGCGGCGGCAGGTCCTCGACCACCGCGGTGTAATCCAGGGTGCCGTCCGGGTTCGGCTGCTCCGCCTCGCGCAGCACAACGCTGGAGAAGGTGCCCGTGCGGCGCAGCCGGGTGGCGGATTTGGCGATCAGATCGGGGTGGAATTCCTCCCCCGCCGGGAAGCCGGCGATCCGGCGGATGGCCTCCTCGCGGACCCTTGTGTCGCCGGTCACGGCCATCCGGCCAAAGCGCAGGCGCGGGCCAGGGGCCAGCCGCAGCTGGGCATCCAGGCGGGCTTGCAGGTGATTGGCGGTGATCTTCTGGTCCGACACCGTGGCCTTGGCATAGCCGCTGCGCCGCCAGGCCCGCACGCCGGCCGCTGCCGCATCGCGGATTGCGCCGGTGCTGGCGGGCTGGCCGGGGGCGTATTCCTCGGGGAATTCAACATCGCTCTGCCGGGGCAGCGGCGACAGCTCCGCCTTGCCAAAGGCAAACCGGGGGCCGGGCTGGACGGAAATCTCTACCTTGCCGACGCTCTGCGGCGGGTTCAGCGGCTCGATCAGCGCAGCCTCGCGCCCGTCCAGGCGGATATTCACCACCGGCGCGAAATGGCCTGCGTCGTACAGAACCTGCACCAGCGTCCGGTAATCGGACAGTGCCGCCGCCAGGATCTCCTGCAAATTGGTCTCGCCGCTGGCCGCAACCGAGGCCGAGGCACCGCGCAGCCGGTCCGCCAGCGCGGCATCGGCTCCGGGGGCTTGCAGCGTGGCGTCCGCGCCAAAGGCGGCAGGCGGCACAAGGATCAGAAAGCTGAAGGCAAGGGCACGCGCGGTCAAACGCGGGCGGAATGGAAAATTCATGTCTGCTCCCGGCGGCGGGCGTAAAAAAATCAGCCTTGCGGCCCGGCAGGGCAGCAGGCGTCAGGGCTGAGCCTAGCACGGGGAAATTGCGAGATGGAACCAGCAAAGCGGCGGCATTCCGCCTGTCCCCGGCGGCGGCGGATTGCCGCGCATCGGTTTCGCCTGATGGGCAACGGCTGCGGCAAGCACGGATTACGCCGGATGCGGCGGCGCTATTTTGCCACTTTGGCGCGTGCGCCGAATAATTGACCGTAAAGGTGATTGGAATGTGATTATTAAACTGTACTATTCAGTTCAGCTCCGGCAGGTAGAACTGCCGGAGCTGTCACTGATTAACAAACACTACATCAGGTAACGTCAGGCGCAGCCACCACTCACATGCAGCTAGGCCTGGCAGAATGATACCACGTGGATTATTGCTGTCCATATAATTGTCAGTTTGATAATTTCACGTGGTATCACTTTGCACGGCTTCGCCTGAAACAGAAGGTAGAGATTTCAAGGGGTAAGAGTTTTGAATAGTCTAAGGTCAATTTTCGAGCTGCGGGACATGCTGTACCAGATGGAACGCGATATGGGGCTCGACCGGCTTAGCCCGGCGGAGCGGGATGTGCTGCTGGCAGCCCACGCTTTGACCAGCGCGCCGGGGGCGCCGGTGCAGTCGGACCAGATCCGCAGCCACCGGCTGGTGCAGGGAATTGCCCAGGCCACCTACCACCGCACATTGAAATCGCTGCTGGGCATGGGCCTGCTGGAGCGGGCAGGCGGCAGCCGGGCCAAGCATTACGTGGTCCGCTTCGATCCTGCTCTCCAATGACGGCAGGCCGCTTGCGGTAAAACATCGGATTGCAGCTTCCGCGGCCTGTGTCTAAACGGGCGGCATGAGTCGATATTACAAGTTGCTATCCCGGTTTCAGGGTTTTGCGGTGATCGCCGCCGTCTACGTCGTCTGCCACGGATTGACCGCATGGGTGGTCACTCCGGTGCAGAATATGTTCCTGCCGGACATCACTGTCTTTGCCAGCCTGGCCTACCTGCCGCACGGTGTGCGCGTGCTGTGCGTCTGGCTGTTCGGCTGGAAAGCCATCCCGCCCCTCGCGGCAGGCGCGCTTTTGTCGGAAGTGCTGTTCACCGAGGCCAGCGTGCGGACGCTGATGGAGCCGGTGCTGCTCCAATCCATCGGCGTCGGAGCCTTCTCCGCCTTTGCGGCCTTTGAAATCGCCTGGCTGTTCGGCTGGAGCCTTTATGCCGGGGAGTCGCGCCGGATCGCCTGGACCGGTCTGCTGGCCATCGGCGCACTGGCGTCGGTCATCAACTCGCTGGGGCAGACGGTGGTGTTCTCAGGCCTGATATTCGCAGACGACCAGCTTCCGGTGATGGCGGTTTATGCCGCTGGCGACCTGATCGGGCTCGCGGCCTGCATGTTTGCACTGATGCTGATCTTCCGCTGGTTCCGGCTTGCGGGGCAGCGGCACAGCCCGCAGTAACAGCCGGGCCCGCCACGGGCGGGCCTGCGGCGGACACCTGCGGCCCGGGCGGTTTTCAGCCCGCCATCAGCCGGGCCACATCCAGCATCCGGGCGGAAAAGCCCCATTCATTGTCATACCAGCCAAAGACCCGCACCTGAGTATCGCCTGCCATGCGGGTTTCCGGCCCGGCAATCACCAGCGATTCCGTCCGCGCGCGCAAGTCCGAGGAGACCAGCGGCATATCCGTCCAGCCCATCACCTTGGAGGCGGCGATGCCTTCACGCAGGGCGGCGGTGAAATCCGCCTCGCTCATCGGGGTTTTGAGCTGCGCCACCAGATCCACCGCCGACACGCTGGCGGTCGGCACCCGCACCGCGGCGCCGCTGACCCGGCCCTTCAGGTGCGGCAGCACCTCGTCGATCAGATGCATGGCTGAGGTCGTCGTCGGCACCATCGACTGCGCGCCGCCGCGCGAGCGGGCAAAATCGCCGCGCGGCGCGTCCACCATCGGCTGCGAGTTGGTGTAGCAATGGATCGTGGTCATATGCGCGGTGTCGATGCCTGCGATCTGGTCCAGCAGCTTGACCAGCGGCGTCAGCGCATTGGTGGTGCAGGAGGCGTTGGAGACGATGCGGGTATCCCCCAATGCCTCCTCGTTGGCGCCCAGCACCATGGTCAGCTCAGCCGCCGGAGAGGGACCGGAGATCAGCACCTTGCCAGCCCCCGCCTTCAGCCCGCGCTCCGCCACGTCGGAGGTGCGGGCGATACCGGTGCATTCCAGCACCAGGTCGACGCCGCTCAGATCGACCTTTGTCAGATCGGGTTCGTGGCTCACGGGAATGTTCCGGCCCATCACCTGCAGCGCGCCGCCGCCATGCTCCACCGGATGGGCAAAGGGGCCGAAGGTGCTGTCGTACTGGAACAGATAGGCGCACATGTCCAACGGCGCGATATCGTTGATCCGCACCACCTCGATGCCGTCGCCGCGCGGCGTGGTCAGAATCTGGCGCAGGATGGCGCGGCCGATGCGGCCGAATCCGTTGATAGCAAGTTTCATGCGCAATCTATGGCAGGCGCGCTGGGACCGCTCAATCCGTATGCCCCGGGAAAATGATCACATTTCCCAAGAGGATGTTTCAGAAAAAGACGGCAAAACCCCGCAACCGTCAGGCGCGCCGCTATTTGCGGCAAATGACCTGAGCGTAATAGGTGCCGGTGATGCTGCGCACCATCGTGTCGAGGTTGACGCTGCAGCCGGTGGCCGCCCGCATGGCCCGCACCGCCTGGCGGGCGGTGAGCACCGCGGGCGGGCGGAAGGCCAGATGCTCCAGGTTCATCCGCGTGGCGCTGTAGCGGCCCGCGGTGCCCTCGACCGGCACCACCAGCCAGTCGCGGCCCAGAACGGAAACCTTGGTGCCTTCCACGCCTTTTGCGGAGGCGGCGGGCGCAAGCGCGGCGCACAGGGCCGCGGCCAGTGCAGTCTGTTTCATCATCGAAATGCTCCTGCGGAAAATGCCTGCGCTCAGCCTAGCGCAGCCCCGGCACAAAGCAAGACACGCCTTACAGGTGGTCCACCGCCTCAGCCTGGCGTAATTCCGCCGCGCACAGCTGCAGCCCGCGCAAGAGCCGCTCGGCATCGGCCTGCGGCTGCCGCCCGCGCGGGGCGGAGCAGCCTGCCACGATCGGCGTCTGGCCGGGCCGCGACACCGGCACCGCATAGCCGGTGATCCCGGCCTCGAACTCGCTGTCGGTCAGGCAATAGCCCTGCTCGCGCGCCTGGGCGATACGCTCCAGAATGGCGGCGGGATCGGTCAGCGACTGGCCGGTGTGGTGCGGGATCTCTGTTTCTGCCAGCACCGCCGCGGCCTCGTCATCCGGCAGCCCGGCCAGCAGCATCCGCCCCAGGCTGGTGTGGGCCAGCGGAATATGCGAGCCGGCCGTGAAGCCATAGGTGATATGGCCATGATCCACCGTTGATTGCGCCAGCAGCAGCACCCGGCCCTGATCGAGCATCGCCAGCGTCACCTCGATCTCCATTTGGCGCGCGTGGCGGTTCAGCACCGGCTGCACCCGGCGGCCGAACTGGTTGGCCTGCAGGAACCCGCCCGCCAGCGCCAGCACCCGCGGGGTCAGCGACAGCATCCGCCCGTCCTGGCGCAGATAGCCCGCCTGCACCAGCGTCAGCGCCCCGCGCCGGGCGGTGGCCCGGTCCTGACCGGTGCGCCGGGCGATCTCGGCCAGGGTCATGCTGGGGGAGGCCGCATCAAACACCGCCAGAACCGCCAGCCCCTTGGCAAAGCTCGACGAAATATTCCTGTCCTGTTCCACCGCTGTCATCTGCGCCGCCTAACCTGTTCTTGAAATGCTGCCGCCGGTTCCGGCGGGTCTGTGCGAATGCTGCACACAATGTTCGCCTGATGAACTCTGTCAAGCCGCAAAACCTCCGTAATATCCGGATTACGCAACGGGTTACCGGGAAACCCGGCGGCAGACTGGACGCTGGGGGCAAATCCGGTGCAATTTCAATCAGCTCACTCGCCAAGAGGCCGCCCATGGCACAAGATTTCACATCCGGCAAACTGGCCCGCCTGGGGCTGCTCAGCGCAGAGGACTGCCGCAAGGCGGCTGAGATCACCTCCCGCGCGCAGTTCGACGGGATCGAGACGGTGCGGGTGCTGTTCCCGGACCAGCACGGGCTGTTGCGCGGCAAGACAGTGATGGCGGAGGGTTTTGCCGCCGTTTTCGAACGCGGCCTCAACGTGCCCGCAACCCTGCTGCTCAAGGACACCTCCCACCGCAACGCTTTTCCGGTGTGGGAGGGCGGCACCGGCCTGGCCGGGCCGATGCAGGGGGCGGGCGACGTGCTGCTGGTGCCGCGCCCGGACACCTGGCGTGCGCTGCCCTGGTCCGGCCATTCCGCCTGGATCTTCTGCGAGCCGGTCTACCCCGACGGCCAGCGGATCCCCTTTGCCTCCAGCGGCGTGCTGCAGCGGGCGGTGGACCAGCTGGCGGGGCAGGGGATGGCCGCCACCTTCGGGCTGGAGGTGGAATTCCACATCTTCGAGCTGACGGACACATCCGCCGCACACGACCAGGCAGGCCGCCCCGGCGCGCCGGTCCAGACCCGCAACCTGACGCAGGGCTATCAGTATCTCACCGAAACCCGCTACGGCGAGGTGGAGGGCGTGCTGGACCTGTTGCGCCGCAACGCCCAGAAACTGGGCCTGCCGGTGCGCTCGGTCGAGATCGAAATGGGCCCCAGCCAGGTCGAATTCACCTTTGCCCCCGACAGCGCCATGGCCCAGGCTGACGCGATGGTGATGTTCCGCACCATGGTCAAGGAGGTCTGCGCCAGAAACGGCCTGCACGCCAGCTTCATGGCCAAGCCGCGGCTGGACAACGCGATGGCCAACGGCTGGCACGTGCACCAGTCGCTGCAGGACCTGGCGACGGGCCGCAACCTGTTCGTGCCGGAAACCGCCGGGATGCTGACCCCGCCCGCCAGCGCCTGGATGGCTGGCCTCTTGAAATACGCCTCGGAAACCTCGCTGCTGATCGCCCCCACGGTGAACAGCTACAAACGCTACCTGCCGTTCCAGCTGGCCCCCAACCGGATCGGCTGGGGCGAGGACAACCGCGGCGCCATGCTGCGCGCGCTGATGCAGCCCCATGACCCCGCCAGCCGGATCGAAAACCGCGCCCCCGACAGCTCCGCCAACCCCTATTACGCGCTCGCCGCCCAGATCATCGCAGGCGCCGCCGGGATCACCGAGGGGCTGGAGCCGCCGAAACCCACCCTGTCCCCCTACAGCGAAGACGCCGAGCGCCTGCCGCGCTCGCTGGGGCAGGCGCTGGAGGGGTTCGCAGGCTCGACCCTGTGCCGCGAGGCGCTGGGCGCGGACACCGCAGATTACCTCCTGCAGCTCAAGCAATTCGAATGGGAGCGCTATCTGGATACCGTCAGCGAATGGGAGCAGGCGGAATATTTCAACCTGTTTTAAGCGCCCGCACCGCTGCTTGGGGATGCGCAAAAAATCTATCCATTCCGGGATTGCCGTCTTGATCGCTGGCCCCGCCCGTTGATACCGTATACCCGCGTATGCGGGGGCCGCCCTCCCGCCATATGCGGCGCCCTTTCCGGCGGCCTCAACCCATTCAAAACCCACGCCTCTTCGAAGGACAAAACCCCCATGAAATATACCGAGGAACACGAGTGGCTGCTGCCCGAGGACGACCTGATCACCGTCGGCATCACCGCCCATGCCGCCGAACAGCTGGGCGAAGTGGTCTATGTCGAACTGCCGGAGCCGGGCACCGAAGTCTCCAAGGATGACGAGATCGTGGTGATTGAATCGGTCAAGGCCGCCTCCGACATTCTCGCCCCGCTCGATGGCGAGATCGTCGAGGTGAACGAGGCGCTGGCCGATGACCCCGGCAAGGTGAACGAGGACCCGGAAGGCGGCGCCTGGTTCTTCAAGATCAAGCCCTCGGACCTGTCGCCGATGGACGACTATATGGATGAAGCCGGCTACAAGGACTTCATCTCCTGATAAATCCCGCCTGCTGCGGCCCCCGCAGCAGGCTGCGCGCGGTGGCGATCACGATCCCGCCAGCGCCCTATGCACCCGCCGGTTGCGGGCTACTATCCGGTCATCGCCAGAACACCCGCGATCAGCAGGAGGTGCGCAATGACCGGATTTTCAGGGCTCAAGGCCCTTTTCATCAACACATCGCTGAAAAAGGACGGCAGCAAAAGCCACACCCGCCTGCTGATGGAGGCATCCTCTGCCATCATGGGAAAGAACGGTGTCGCGGTGGAGCATCTGCACATGCTCGACCACCAGGTGCCGCCCGGCGTCTACCCGGACATGACCGAACAGGGCTGGGAGCGCGACGACTGGCCCGGGATCTGGGAGAAGGTGAAGGCGGCACAGATCCTGGTGATCGGCACCCCGCTCTGGCTGGGCGAGGAAAGCTCCGTCTGCCGCATCCTGATCGAGCGGCTCTATGGCATGAGCGGCGAACTGAACGACAAGGGCCAGTCGATCTTTTACGGCAAGGCCGGCGGCACCGTCATCACCGGCAACGAGGACGGCATCAAACACACCGCGATGACAATCTGCTACGCGCTCAGCCACCTGGGCTTCACCATCCCGCCGCAGGCCGACTGCGGCTGGATCGGCGAGGCCGGGCCGGGGCCGTCCTATGGCCATGAGGTGGAGGGCAAGCCGGCGGGGTTCGAAAACGAGTTCACCCAGCGCAACACCACCATCATGACCTGGAACCTGATGCACCTGGCCGCCATGCTGCGCGATGCGGGCGGCTACCCGAACGAGGGCAACGACCGCAACGCCTGGTCGGCGGGCTGCCGGTTCGACTATGAAAACCCGGATTATCGCTCCTAGGTCTAGGAGTGTGTCAGGCGCTGGCTCGGGAAACCGTCTTGTTCCCTGCCGGAAACAAGACGTTGCCTCCGGCGGGGAGTGATGCGCGTCCCGGAAACCGTCCGGGGGGACGGTTTCAGCGCAGAACGGGCGGAGCCCCAGCCGGAAGAAGCAGGCAGCGCTGCCGTCCCAGACAGGCGCTTGGACGTCTGGTAAACGCAAAAACCACAAACAACAGGAAGGCGCCGATGGACACTCTTCAACTCCCGCTGGCGGGCTCATGCATGTGCGGTCAGGTGCAAGTCCGCGTGTCGGCCCCGCCGCTTCTGACGCTCGCGTGCCACTGCCGCGACTGCCAGAAGCTTTGCGCAAGCGCCTATTCTCTGACCGCGATGTTCCCGGCAGAGGCCTTCTCTGTCACCGGGGAGCTGGTGACAGGCGGGCGGAGGACTGAGCGCCGGCAGCACAACTTCTGCCCCAAGTGTTTGAACTTCCTGTTTTCACGTATTCAAGGCGCAGAGAGCCGGGTGAACCTGCGCACAACCGTGTTTGATAACCCGGCCTGGTCCGAACCCTTCGTCGAATTGATGACAGAGGAAAAACTCTCATGGTCGCATGTTCCCGCCACGCATAGTTTCGCCCGGTTCCCGGAAACGGCTGCCGAACTCGAAGCCCTGATGGCGGACTATTCAAAGCGCCGGGGCCTTTAGGCAAGGCCGTTGTTCTCCAAGGGGCCAGCCTTCCGCAGGGGGTAAGAGGTGGACTGGCGTTGCCAGCTCAGTACCCGCGCTGCCGGTCCACCTCGTGCAGCAGGTCTTCCCCGGCCTCCAGCCGCCGGTAATTCTCCACCACGTCCTTGAGCGCATCACCCAGATGCCAGCCCGACACATGCGGGGTGATGGTCACCTGCGGGTGCGTCCACAGCGGGCTGTCCGCGGGCAGCGGCTCGCGGCTCACCACATCCAGCACCGCGTGGCCGGGCGTGCCTTTGGCGAGCGCTGCCAGCAGTGCGGGCTCATCCACCAGATCGCCGCGGCCCGCATTGATCAGCACCGCACCTGGCTTCATCGCCGCCAGTGTGTCTGCGTTCATCAGTCCGCGGGTGGCGGGGGTGGAGGGCAGGATCGCGCAGACGTAATCGCATTCGCCCAGCATCTGCGGCAGCGCGGCTTCGCCGTGGCGGCAGCCGACGCCTTCGATCTCCTTGGGCGAGCGGCTCCAGCCCAGCACCCGGAACCGCATGTCCCGCATCAGCCGTGCCGTCATGCCGCCGATATGGCCCAGGCCCAGAACACCCACGGTGGTGTCCTGCGGACGTCCGGGCGCCCGCGGCTCCCAGGCGCTGCGGGATTGCGAGGCCGCATGCGCCGCCATGTTGCGCTGGCCGCGCAGAACATAGGCCAGGCAGTATTCGGCAATCTCATGCGCGGGCTCCTGCGGCTTCAGCCGGGTGACCCGCACATGCGGCGCCAGGCCGGGATGCGCGACGATGCTATCCACCCCGGCCCCCAGCTTCTGCACCAGCTGCAGGTTCGGCAGCCGCGCCGGCAGGTCGCCCTTCAGCGACGAGACCGCCAGCATCGTGATCTCCTCCAGATTGCCGGGGGCTGAGATGGGGCGGATATCGGCGCCAGGGGCTGCTGCCCGCAGCTCTTGTGCCAGCTGTTCCTCGGTGTACCAGCCGTCGTGGCCGATGCTGATCAGCACTGCCATGGGTCTCCTCCTCCTCCCCGCTGCCTGTGTCCTCATGCCGGACTAAGCCACGGTTCAGGGCAAAGCGAAAGCCGCTTTTTGATACGGCGGCGCAACCGCTTGGCGCGTCAGTCCAGCCGCCGCACCAGGATCTGGTTGCCCTCGCCGCGCTTGGTCTCGAACAGCTTGAGCGAGGCAATCAGGTCGCTCAGCTTGCGCTTGCCATAGCTGCGGGTGTCGAAATCCGGCGAGGCGGCGGTGATGTACTGGCCGATCTGGCCCAGCGTGAACCACTCGTCGTCCTGGTCGATCGCGTCCATCGCCCGGATCACCAGCTTGGTCGGGTCCGCGAGTTCCGCCGGCGCATTGCCGTTGTCCTCCTCCGGTTTCTTGGGTTTGGGCTTGGCCTTGCCCGTGTCCTCCAGCAGGTTCTCGACATAGATGAACCGCTTGCAGGCTTTGACAAAGGCGGCAGGCGTCTTGCGCATCCCCATACCGTAGACGTCCAGCCCCTGTTCGCGGATGCGGCTGGCCAGCCGGGTGAAATCGCTGTCCGATGAAATCAGCACGAAGCCGTCAAACCGGCCCGAGTGCAGGATGTCCATCGCATCGATCACCAGCGCGATGTCAGAGGCATTCTTGCCGGTGGTATGGGCAAACTGCTGGTGCGGCACGATGGCGAGCGAGGCCAGCTTGTCCTTGTTCCAGCCCTGCGGCCCGCCGCCGGCAAAATCGCCATAGATGCGCCGGATGCTGGCCTCGCCGAAGGAGGCGATCTCCTCGAACATCGCCTCGGCGAATTTGGCGGAGATGTTGTCGGCGTCGATCAGGACGGCCAGGAGCGGCGGTTTGGTGGTGTCGGCCATTGCGGATTATACCTTTTGCAAATCTGTTGGGGCAGGGCGGCGGCGTGCTTGCCTGCCATTGCCTGCTGCCGGACTGTCCGGGCTGAGTATGGGGGGCGCCCGCCAGGATGCAAGGGGCGGGACGCCGGACCCCGGCAGCGGCCGCCGGGCGGTGCACAGGGGGTGTACGGGGGGTGCACAGGGGGTGTACAGGGGGGCCGCCGGTTTTCCGGCCCGGCAGCGCCTCAGATGAAGGGATCCTCCGGATAACCCACCCGCGCCAGATAAAGCCCATGGCCAGGGCAGACCGGACCGCAGGCAGCCCGGTCGCGGGCCTCCAGCGCGGCCTTCACATCCGCCGGATCCCAGGCGCCCGCGCCGACGCGCTCCAGGGTGCCGACAAAGCTGCGGACCTGGTTGTGCAAGAAGCTGCGGGCGCGCACGTGAAAGTGGATCTCCGGCCCGGAAAAGCCCTGCACCCGCTCCACCGTCAGCTCATCCAGCGTCTTGACCGGGCTTTGCGCCTGGCAGATCGAGGAGCGGAAGGTGGTGAAATCGTGGTTTCCGATCAGATAGCTGGCCGCTTCCTGCATCGCATCCGCGTCGAGGTCGTGGCTCAGCTGCCAGACCTGGCCTGCGTCATGAGTGGCCGGCGCGCGGCGGATAAGGATGCGGAACAGATACTGCCGCTCCACGGCTGAGAACCGCGCGTGCCAGTCGCCCTCGACCCGGGCGCAGTCGACAATCGCTACCGGATCGGGTTTCAGGTGGTAGTTCAGCGCCTCCGACAGACGGAACGGGTCCCACTCTTTGGCCAGATCGCAATGCGCCACTTGTCCCAGCGCATGCACGCCTGTGTCGGTCCGCCCGGCGGCGGCGATGGTGTGCTCGCCCGGCTCCAGCTTCGCCAGCGCAGCCTCGATCGCCCCCTGAACGGACGGCAATTCCTTCTGCCTTTGCCAGCCGGCAAAAGGCTTCCCGTGGTATTCGACTTTCAAAGCAAAACGCGGCATGGGCGGGCAAGTAGCAATGCAACAGGGCCGGGGCAAGTCCCGTCTGCACTCTGGTAAGCCGCCAGCCGGCTGCCTATCTTGATGCGGGCAAGAACAGAGCAGGATCAGGGCCTTGGTGATAACGTCCCTAGCAGACGGGGTAATGAGCGGGGTGGAGAGCGTCACCAGCGGCCTCTCCTCGGCGCTGTTCGACCGGCCCTTGCGGCTGGGCGTCACCGGGCTTGCGCGCTCCGGCAAGACGGTGTTCATCACCTCGCTGGTCGCCAACCTGATGGACCGGGGCCGGATGCTTCAGCTGAATGCCGCCCGCGAAGGGCGGATCGAGGCCGCCTTCCTGCAGCCCCAGCCCGACGACACCGTGCCGCGGTTTGACTATGAGAGCCACCTTGCAGCCCTGACCGGGCCGTCACCCCATTGGCCGGACAGCACCCGGGCGGTCTCAGAGCTGCGCCTCAGCCTGAAGGTGCGGCCCGCCGGCCTCCTGTCCGGGCTGCAGGGGCTGCGCACGCTGCATCTCGATATCGTCGACTACCCGGGCGAATGGCTGCTGGACCTGGCGCTGCTGGACAAGAGCTATGCCGAATGGTCCTCGGACGTCCTCTCCCGCATCGCCGCTCGCCCGCAGGCGGAACACTTCCTGGCAGAGAAATCCAAGGCTGTCCCCGCGGGGACACATGACGAGCCGCAGGCGCAGGCGCTCGCCGCCGCCTTCACAGGCTACCTCAAGGCCGCCCGCGCCGCCGGTTTCTATGACTGCACGCCGGGCCGCTTCCTGCTGCCGGGCGACCTGGAGGGCTCGCCGGTGCTGACCTTTGCACCGCTGCCGCCGGAGGCCAGCCCGCCCCGCGGCAGCCTCTGGCGCGAGATGGAGCGCCGCTACGAGGCTTATAAATCCAAGGTCGTCAAACCCTTCTTCCGCGATCACTTCGCCCGTATCGACCGGCAGGTCGTGCTGGTGGATGCGCTGTCCGCGATCCACTCCGGCCCGCAGGCGGTGGAGGATCTGCGCCACGCCATGGCCGATATCCTCGGTGCCTTCAAACCGGGCCGCAACCGCTTTTTAACCCGGCTCCTGGGCGGCAAGCGGGTGGAGAAGATCCTGTTCGCCGCCACCAAGGCCGACCATCTGCACCACGCCCAGCACGGCCGGATGACCGCCATCATCGAGGCGCTGACCCGCGAGGCGCAGGATCGCGCCCGTTTTGCCGGGGCCGAGACCGCGGCGCTGGCGATGGCCTCCCTGCGCACCACAACCGAGGAGATGCGCCCGCACAACGGCGCCGAACTGCCCTGCGTGCGCGGCACCCTGCTGCAGACCGGCAAGCAGGCGGCATTCTATCCCGGCGCGCTGCCTGAGGACCCGTCCCAGCTGCTCACACCCGCCCGCCAAGGCGCCGAGCGCTGGCTGGAGGGAGACTATCAGGCGATGGCCTTTGCGCCCGCGCCGCTGACCCTCAAACACGGCAGCGGCCCGCCGCATATCCGCCTCGACCGCGCCGCCGAATTCCTGATCGGAGATGCCCTGTGACCCTCGCCCTGCGCCCCGCCGCCCCCCTGGATGCCGGTGCCGTGGGGGATATCCTCTACCGCTTCCAGCAGGACACGGAGTGGATGCCCAAGCTCTACACTTGGGCGGAGGTGATCTCCTTCTGCGGCATGATGATCGACCGCGGCTGGGTCACCGTGGCAGAGCTGGAGGGCCGCGTCGCGGGGTTCCTGGCTCAGGACGGCCAGGAGGTCTGCTCCCTCTACCTCGCCCCCGGCGCCTGCGGGCAGGGGGCTGGCAAGGCGCTGCTGGACGCTGCCAAATCGTCCGCACCGCGTCTCACCTTGCGCACCTTTGCCGCCAACACCCGGGCGCAGAAGTTCTACCTGCGCGAGGGCTTTGCCGAGACCGGCCGCGGCGATGGTTCGGGCAACGAGGAAGGCCTGCCCGACATCGCCTATGAATGGCAGGCCAAGCGGGAGGCCGCGGCATGAGCAAGAAGCCAGTCCTTTTCGATCTTGAAGAAGAGGCCGGGGCGCCCCCGGTTGCGGAGGCGCCGCCGGTGCCGGAGCCCGCGGCGCCGGAGGCCTTGCCGCCCTCCGTAATGGAGCAGGCGGCCCGAATTGCGGCCCGCAAGCCGTCGCGCTTGGCGCGCTGGTTCTGGGCGCTGCTGGCCGCGGTCGTTGGGGCCATGGCCTCGGTCGCGGCCTGGGACTTTGCCACCGGGCTGATCGCCCGGGTGCCGGTGCTGGGCTGGGCGGTCAGCGCCGGGCTGGCCTTGCTGCTGCTGCTGGCGCTGGCGATGGGCTTACGCGAGCTGGCAGCGCTGTCGCGGCTGCGGCGTGTCGATACCCTGCGGCACCAGGCGGCGGAGGCCGCGGACTTGGCCGCCGCCCGCGCCTTCACCAGCCGGCTTGAGGGCTTCTACAAGGGGCGCGATGATCTCACCTGGCACCAGGCCCGGCTGGCGGAGCGCCAGGCGGAGGTCCTGGACGGCGATGCGCTCTTGCTGCTGGCGGAGGAGGAGCTGCTGGTGCCGCTTGATGCGCTGGCGCTGCGGGAGGTGGAGGCCGCCGCCCGGCAGGTGGCCACTGTGACGGCGATCGTGCCGATGGCGCTGGCGGATATTCTGACAGCGCTGATCTCGTCCTTGCGGATGATCCGCCGGGTGGCCGGGATCTATGGCGGGCGGCCCGGCTTCTTCAGCTCCTGGCGGCTGACCCGCGCGGTGCTGGCGCATCTCGCCGCCACCGGCGCGGTGGCCGCAGGCGATGACCTGCTGGAGCCGGTGCTGGGCGGCTCGGTCCTCTCCAAACTCTCCCGACGGTTTGGCGAAGGCCTGGTCAACGGCGCGCTGTCCGCCCGCGTCGGTATCGCCGCCATGGAAGTCTGCCGCCCGATGCCGTTTTCCCCGCGGCACCGGCCCAGCACCCGCAAAGTGGTGCAGCGGGCGCTGACGGGCCTGTTCTCCAAGGAGAAGTAAAGCGCGCGCCCAGGCTCATGCGCAGCATGAGCCGGGCCCAAGTCTGCTGAGGCGGACTGGCGCAGACAGGCCGCCGGCAGGCGCGGGAGCCCCCGGCGGACGGGTTTCAGAACAGTTTCGGCGGCTGGTCCTTGGGCTGGCGCATCGCCACGATGCCGGTGCGGAAGCCTTCACCGATCCGGTCGGCCAGCGCGCCCCATTGCAGCGCGGTGCGCTCCGGCAGCTCAGCCCGCAGCACCTCGTGAAACAGGCCGAGCCACAGCGGGAAATGCTCTGCCTTCACGTCCGGCCGCGAAACATGCACCCGCATCGGATTGCCGCTGTAGCTGCGCTCCCGCAGGATCGCATTGCGCCAGAACCCCGCAATCTTCTCTTCATGCTCCGGCCAGTCGGTGACATGCGCGGCAAAGACCGGCCCCAAGACGTCATGCGCGCGCACGCGGGCATAGAATACGGAGATCACGCGGGAAATCTCCTCTGCGGTGATTTCGAACCGCGCCAGCGGGTTTGCGGTATCTGTATCGCTCATCGGACGCTCCGGTCTGCTTTCGACCGCTAGATAAGGCGAACGCGGGTCCGGCGGAAGGGGGCAGGCGCATCTGCCGCGGCGCGGTGGCGCGGCATCACTGGCGCCCGGCGTCCCTGCCGCTATGGTGGGCGGGGAATTGGTCAAAGGTATTGATTTATGGCGGAGACCACAAAGCGGATACTGGTTCCGGGCGCTTACGGGTTTATCGGCGCTGAGGTTGTCCGGGCACTGCGGGGCGAAGGATACTCCGTGACCGGCTTCGGCCGCAGCGCTGAGCAGGCGGCGCGGGTGCTGCCGGGGGTGCCCTTTGCCGAGGGGGATCTGCGCCAGCTATTGCAGCCCGAAGACTGGGCCCAACTGCTGCAGGGCGTGGATGCGGTGGTGAACTGTGCGGGTGTGCTGCAGGACATGGTGCCGGGAGAGCTGGAGGCGGTGCATCACATCGCCATAGCAGCCCTGGCGGCAGCCTGTGCGGAGCGCGGTATCAAAGTGGTGCAGGTCTCTGCCGCCGGGGCCGGGCCGCAGGCCGGGACAGAGTTCATGCGCAGCAAGGGTCGGGGCGATGACGCTTTGCGCGCCTCCGGTGCCGCGGCCTGGATCCTGAGGCCCGGGCTGGTGATCGGGCAGGGGGCCTATGGCGGCACAAGGCTGCTGCGGATGCTGGCAGCGGTGCCGCTGGTGCAGCCGGTGGCACTGGCAGATGCGCCGGTGCAGTGCGTCGGGATGGCGGATCTGTCAGCGGCGGCGGTTGCCGCGCTGAGGGGGGAGCTGCCGCAGGGAACCTATGATCTGGTGGAAGACCATCCGCACAGGCTGGAGGATGTGCTGGCAGAGACCCGCTCCTGGCTGGGGTTCGCACCTGCGAGGCGGGTGCTGCGGTTCCCGGACTGGCTGCTGCCTCCGGTCGCGGCCAGCGCAGACGCGCTGAGCCGCCTTGGCTGGCGTTCCCCCTTGCGCAGCACCGCAATTGCCGAAATCCGCGGTGGCGTGCGCGGAGATGCGGAACCGCACCGCGCGGCGATGGGGCAGGGGATTGCGCCGCTGAAAGCGATCTATCAATCGCTGCCTGCGGGCCGCGCGCAGCGGCTGGATGCCCGGATGGCGCTGCTGATGCCTGCCGCGGTTGCGGTGCTGAGCCTGTTCTGGCTGGCCTCCGGGCTGATCGGCCTGTGGCAGCTGGAAGCGGCGGCGACGGTGCTGCTGGATGCAGGCTGGAGCATGGTCCTGGCCAAATCCAGCGTTGTGTTCTGGTCTCTGGTTGATATCGCCCTGGGGGCGGCGGTCGTTTGGCGGCCCTGGGCGGCGCGGGCCTGTCTGGGGATGGCGGCGGTGTCGCTGATCTATCTGCTGGCAGCCTCGGTGGTGACGCCGCAGATGTGGGCAGACCCGCTGGGGCCGCTGGTCAAGGTTCTGCCGGGCGCGCTGCTGGCGCTGATCACGCATCAGTTGCTGCAGGAGCGCTGAGATGGACCCCGACCTGATCTTGCGCTGGCTGCATGTGATCGGTGCCTGCGTTCTGCTGGGCACCGGGGCAGGCATCGCCTTCTTCATGCTGATGGCGCACCGCACGCGCGACGCCCGTCTGATCGCCCATACCGCGGGCGTGGTGGTGCTGGCAGATCTGCTGTTCACCACGACGGCAGTGATTGTGCAGCCTGTCACCGGCGGGCTGCTGGCCTGGCGGCTGGGCTGGCCGCTGAGCGAGGGGTGGCTGGCACTGTCACTGGCCCTGTACGTGCTGACGGGGGCTTTCTGGCTGCCGGTGGTCTGGATCCAGCTGCGGCTGCGCGACCTGGCGCGGGCGGCGGTGGAGGCGGGAGAGGCGCTGCCTGACCGCTATCACCGTCTGTTTGCGATCTGGTTTGCCTGCGGCCTTCCAGCCTTCGCCGCCGTGCTGATGATCCTCTGGCTGATGCTGGTGCGGCCTGATCTTGGGCTGTGGCTGATACGCTAAAACGGAGTTTTCGCCCGGCGGCACTGCCGGGCTGCGCCTGCCTGCCCCCCGGCAGGCGCAGCCCTCAACAGGATGCGGCGCATCTGCCGCTTTACGCCTCCGCTGCACCGGCCTATAAGGCGGTTCATGTCCCTATTCGCGGCCATCATTATTCGAATTATATCCCCGGCGCTCTGAAACCATTGAGCCGCCGGGCAAAGGCGCTTGAGCCATCGCGCCGAACCGAATATCCCACATTCCGACCTTGATCATCCAAAGGACGCCCCCGATGTGCGCCGACACGCCCCAGACGCCTGACTATAAAGACACCCTGAACCTGCCGAAAACCGGTTTTCCGATGCGCGCGGGCCTGCCCAAGCGCGAGCCTGCCTGGCTGGAACGCTGGGCGCAGATCGGCGTCTATGACAAACTTCGCGAGAAGGCCGCCGCGGCCAAGGGCGGCGACGCGGAACGCAAGCCCTTCACCCTGCATGACGGCCCCCCCTACGCCAACGGCCACCTGCACATCGGCCACGCGCTGAACAAGACCATCAAAGACATGATCGTGCGCTCGCACCAGATGATGGGCTTTGACGCGCGTTATGTGCCGGGCTGGGACTGCCACGGACTGCCGATCGAATGGAAGATCGAGGAGCAGTACCGCAAGAAGGGCAAGAACAAGGATGCGGTGCCGGTCGTGGAATTCCGCCAGGAATGCCGCGCCTTTGCCGACAGCTGGGTCGATATCCAGCGCGAGGAGTTCAAACGCCTGGGCATCACCGGCAACTGGGATGATCCGTATCTGACCATGAACTATCACGCCGAGGCGGTGATCGCGGATGAGTTCATGAAATTCCTGATGAACGGCACCCTCTATCAGGGCTCCAAGCCGGTGATGTGGTCGCCGGTCGAAAAGACCGCGCTGGCCGAGGCCGAGGTCGAGTACCACGACAAGGAAAGCTTCACCATCTGGGTGAAGTTCAAGGTGGCCGAGGCGGGCGGCTTTGTGGCCGCCGACGGCGAGGACGCGGATTTCGCAGGCGCTGACTCGGCGATCGTGGCGCAGGATCTGGAAGGCGCCCATGTGGTGATCTGGACCACCACCCCCTGGACCATCCCGTCGAACAAGGCAGTGGTTTACGGGGCGGAGATTGCCTATGGCCTCTATGAGGTGACCGGCACGCCCGAGGAATGCTGGGCCGCTGTTGGCGACCGTTTCCTGCTGGCCGATAACCTGGCCGCGGATGTGTTCAAGCGCGCCCGCCTGGGTGAAGATCAGTTCAAGCGCTTGCGCGGTGTCTCCGCCGAGGAACTGTCCAGCCTGTCGCTGAAGCACCCCCTCGCGGGCGCTGAGGGCGCAAACGGCGAATGGGACGGTATCCGCGACTTCCGCGCAGCCCCCTTTGTGACCGACACCGAAGGCACCGGCTTTGTCCATTGCGCGCCGAGCCACGGGATGGAGGAGTTCGAGCTCTACCGTGATCTGAACATGCTGGAGCAGATGATCACTTACAACGTGATGGACGACGGCGGCTTCCGCGCCGATCTGCCCTTCTTCGGCGGCACCTATATCCTCAACCGCAAGGGCGGCGAGGGCGATGCCAACAAAAAAATCATCGACAAGCTTGTGGAAGTCGGCGGCCTGCTGGCGCGCGGCAAGATCAAGCACAGCTACCCGCATTCCTGGCGCTCCAAGGCGCCGATCATCTACCGCAACACGCCGCAATGGTTCGCCTCCGTCGACCGCAAGCTGGACGACGGCATGGATGAGATGGGCGACAGCATCCGCGAACGCGCGCTGCGCTCGATCGACGAGCTGGTGAAATGGTGGCCGCAGACCGGGCGCAACCGCCTGCATTCGATGATCGAAAGCCGCCCCGACTGGGTGCTGAGCCGCCAGCGCGCCTGGGGCGTTCCGCTCACCTGCTTCACCAAGAAGGGCGCGCTGCCGACCGACGCGGATTTCCTGCTGCGCAATGAAGACGTGAACAAGCGCATCGTGGCCGAGTTTGAGGAGCACGGCGCCGATGTCTGGTACGAGGACGGATTCAAGGCGCGGGTTTTGGGCAACAGCGTGGACCCGGACGACTACGACCAGGTGTTCGACGTTCTGGACGTGTGGTTCGACTCCGGCTCGACCCATGCCTTTGTGCTGCGCGACCGCGAGGACGGCACCGAGGACGGCATCGCCGACGTCTACATGGAAGGCACCGACCAGCACCGCGGCTGGTTCCATTCCTCGCTGCTGCAGGCCTGCGGCACCAAGGGCCGCGCGCCTTACCGCAACGTGGTGACCCACGGCTTCACTCTGGACGAGAAGGGCATGAAGATGTCCAAGTCGCTGGGCAACACCATCGTGCCGGAGGAGGTCGTCAAGCAATACGGCGCCGACATCCTGCGCCTGTGGGTGGCCCAGACCGATTACACCGCCGACCAGCGGATCGGCCCGGAAATCCTGAAGGGCACCGCCGACAGCTACCGCCGCCTGCGCAACACCATGCGCTTCCTGCTGGGGTCGCTGGGTGACTTCAAAGAAGAGCAGCGGGTGGCGCCGGAAGACATGCCGGAGCTGGAGCGCTGGGTGCTGCACCGTCTGGCGGACCTCGATCAGAAAGTGCGCAGCGGCTACCAGACCTTCGACTTCCAGGGCGTGTTCTCGGCGGTGTTCAACTTCGCCACCGTGGACTTGTCGGCCTTCTACTTCGACATCCGCAAGGATGCGCTCTATTGCGATGGCGACACGCTGAACGCCCGCGCAGCGCGCACCGTGCTGGACATCCTGTTCCACCGCCTGACCACCTGGCTGGCGCCGATCCTGGTGTTCACCATGGAAGAGGTCTGGCTGGAGAAATACCCGGGCGAAGGCAGCTCGGTGCATCTGCAGGACATCCCGGAGACCCCCGCCGAGTGGCTGAACCCCGATCTGGCCGCCAAATGGTCCAAGATCCGCCAGGCCCGCCGGGTGGTGACCGCGGCGCTGGAGGTGCAGCGCACCGACAAGGTGATCGGGGCCTCGCTGGAGGCCGCCCCGGTGGTGCATGTGCGCGACACGGAGGCGCTGGAGGCGCTGAAGTCGGTCAACTTCGCCGATATCTGCATCACCTCGGACATCGCGCTGACCAATGATCCGGCCCCGGCCGAAGCCTTCCGGATGCCGGAAGTCGATGGTGTCTCGGTGGTGTTCGAGAAGGCTGAAGGCGGCAAGTGCCAGCGCTGCTGGAAGATCCTGCCGGATGTGGGCGACCACAGCCATGCGGGCGTCTGCGGCCGCTGCGATAGCGCGCTCGGCTAACCCGAATTTCACCCATTAGATGTGTTCAACGCCCGGCCTATGGCCGGGCGTTGTCTTTTTTACGATACAGTCACGGTTCTCCCTGCACTTTTTGCGTGTACTGCCTTGTGTCCCTGGAAATTGGATTCCGCTAGATGTTGACCGGTTTTCCACAACTGGTTAAGAATTCGTTAATTCCATGAAGAATTTCAGCCGTATATTCAAAACATGGCATGGGCAGGGGGGCAGTTTTCGATGCTGAAGCTGAAAGCGGACGCGCAACCGGCGGACGAGCTTGGCAAGCCGCGCAGAATGGCAGTCCGGATCGACGGGGTGTCTGCGCCGAAAAATATGAAAATCGGGCTGGTGGCTGGCGGCACAGGCCAGAAGGCAAGCAGTGCTGCGGAACCGGCAAAGGCGCCCGAACCCGCTGTAAAGAGCGCGGCAAAGGCGGCAAAGGCAATCAAGACGGCCCCGGCCGCCCTCAAAACCCTCGCGGCGCAGCAGCCCTTGGCGGCAGCGGAAACCGGCAGCACCTTGCCGAAACTGGGCTTGGCTGCGGCAGGGCTGGCGGTGGCTTCCGCCATGCTGCTCTATTTCCAGTTCGGCGCCGGGCCTGAGCCTGCAACCGCAGAGCAGGCCAGCCTGCAAGCGGAGGCCGTTCTGCCTGCCGGCGCGGCCTCGGCTGCGGGCCTGGCAGAGGGGGCAGGCAGCGGCGAAGACGCCCTGGTTGCCCGCATCACCGCAGGCACGCTGGCGGCGCTGCGCAGCAAGCAGGCTGAGTCTGGCACGACGGCGCCTGCCGCCGCCGCAGCCGCGCCGGCCGAAGGCACCGCCTTGTTCAAGATGGTAATGACTGCCGCCGCTCAGGGCCAATCAGAGGCCTATATCGACCAGATGGTGAACGGCGCATATGCGCGCCAGGAGATCACCGTTCCGGCCAGTCTGATTGGCGCAGACGGGCGGGTCGACACGGCGACGCTTATGGCGCTGTTCGTCGGCAATTAATCTTTGCTCCGGCGGCTGCGCCGGAGCTGCCCTTCGGCAAGCAGGCGCAGCTATCTGCGCTGCCGGGCCGGGGATTTCACAACAAAAACAAAACCAAGACGCGCCGTAGGCTGCAACGGGCCGCGGTGCATTATCCTTCCGGGGGGACCATGAAGACGTTTTTTGCTGCCGCAGCCATGGGGCTGTTTGCCCTTGCTGCCAATTCCGCAGCTGCCGAGACCTGCGGCGGGGTGTATACAGTACAGTCCGGCGACAGCCTGTCGGTGATAGCCGACAAGATGTACAAAGACGCCGGCAAGTGGAGCGCCATCCACAACCGCAACATCGACAAGATCGGCCCCAAGCCGAATGCGATCCGGGTCGGCATGAAACTGTCGCTGGCCTGCCTGGAAGGGCTGCCGCTGGGGCTGCCGGGCGGCAAGGAAATCGCTGCCGCCGTTCCCGCCGCCGCCGTGCCGGTCAATGTGGCGCCCGGCAATGCCGCTGTGCGCAAGAAGATCAACCTGCTGACCGCCGACGACTTTGCGCCCTTCACGGGCAAGGAGCTGCACAACGGCGGCATGATGACCGACGTGCTGAACGCTGCGATGCGTCATGCCAGCCCCGCGCAGGGCTATGCCGTTCACTGGGTCGACCTGTGGACCTCGCATGAGGAACCGCTGCTGTCGAACGCGCTGCTGGATGCGGGCTTCCCTTGGTACAAGCCCGACTGCGAGAACAACCCGGCCGAACCGCGCTGCGCGAACTTCCTGTTTTCCGAGCCGATGTTCGAGGTGCTGGTTCTGATGTTCACCGATAAGACGCGGCCGCTGACGTTCACCAAGGACGAGGACCTGTTTGGCAAGACCTTCTGCCGCCCGCAGGGCTATGAGACCTATCTTTTTGAGCAGCAGGGGCGCCACTGGCTGCGTGATGGCAAGGTCAAGGTGGTGCAGCCGCTGACCACCGCCGAATGCTATGAGATGGTTCTGGCAGGCAAGGCCGACGCCGTGGTGATGAACGAATTCACCGGCCGCGCGCAGATCAAGGAGCTGGGCCTGTCCAACCGTTTCGACGTGGTGCCGGAGCCGATCTCGATCCAGGCGCTGCACGTGATCGTGCACAAGACCCACCCGGAGGCGGACCAGCTGATGGAAATGGTCAATTCTGCGCTGCGCGGCATCCGTGAGGACGGAACCTATCAGACGATCATCGAAGACCACATGGCCAGGGTCTGGGCCGGATATTGAGGGGGAAAGGCATGCTGAACCGCTTCTGCCGTCATATGCTGGGCCTGGGTTTGCTGCTTGGGCTGCCCCAGGCCGCCCACGCAATTTGCAATGTGGACTACGTTGCGCAGCCGGGCGACAACCTGTTTTCGATCGCGGAGACGCATTACGGCGACCGCGAGCGCTGGACCATGATCTATTACCGCAACCAGGAGGTGCTGGTCGGCTCCTCGGTGGTTCCGGGGCGCAAGCTGCACATCCCCTGCATCAAGGAGGCCACCGCCCCGGATGCCACGCCGTTGCGCCAGCACGAGGCGGACCTGACGCTGCTCACCGGTGGCGGCTATGCGCCCTTCACCGACCGCAGCCTGCCGGGGCAGGGGATGGTGACCGAGCTGGTCAATGCGGCGCTGGAGCTGGCGCCCGCGCCGGTCAGCTATTCGGTAAGCTGGGAGGACGACTGGTCCAAGCACCTGTTCCCGATGCTGGACAAGAAGGAGTTCGACATGGGCTTTCCCTGGCTCAAGCCCGACTGCGCAGCTGAGCCGGACAACGAGCGCTGCGCCAATTTCCACTTCTCCGAACCGGTGATGACCATGCCGATCATGCTGTTTGCGCGCGCGGACAGCGGCTTTGAGTTCCGGGAGGACGCGGACGCCGAGGGCAAGACCCTGTGCCGTCCGGCCGGTTATTTCACCCATGACCTGAACCGCGCCGGACGCCGCTGGCTGGACGAAGACAAGATCACGCTGGTGCAGCCGCAGACGCCTGCCGATTGTTTCAGCATGGTGGCAGAGGGCAAGGTGGATGCGGCGGCGGTCAACCTGTTCCTGGGCGCCAGCACAATCGTCAAGGAAGGCCTGCGCGACACTGTTGTGCCGCTGGAGAAGCCGCTGTCGGAAGAAGGCCTGCATGTGGTGATTTCCAAGCGCCACTGGCGCGGCACCACTCACCTTTACCGGATCAATGCGGGCCTGCAGAAACTGCGCGGCAGCGGACGGTTCGAGGAGATCATGTCGCGCCACCTGGAGCTGTTCTGGGCGCAGCTGCAGTAAGGCGGAGCCGGGTCAGGCTGACAGGGTTTTTGCCGCCTCATATCCGTGGCAGGCAGCTTCGCATTCCGTCTCGCTGTCCGGATCCTGATGTTCTGCACGCTGCAGCAGCAGGTGCTCTGCCAGCACTGGGTTTTCAGGAAGCAGGCCGGTTGCGGCTGCGGCACCGTTCTGGCCCGTACGGGCCGGCTGCCCGTGGCGGTCATCCGGATCGGACGGGTTTTGCGGATGACCGTCCGGCTCCTGCTCGCGCGGGCTGGTATTTGCGGACTCGCTGCGGTCCGGATCATCAGAGCGGACAACCGGACGGGCGGTCAGATGGCCGCGGTTCGGTTTGGCTGGATCGACACTTCCTGAAACTGGCAAAAACATAGAGCGGGTCCTTCGCGGTGGCTTTGAACCGGTCTTAAGCGAAGGTTAACATAAGACGCTTAACAGCAGGTTAATGCATGTTTCCTGGCCGTTGGCGGGCCGCCGCCGCGGATTGCCCGCGCGAAAACCGGGCTGGAAATCAGCCCGATCAGCCGGTGATGAGCCGGGCCTTGGCATAGTTGGCTTCCGCCTGGAGGGCGCTGACCGGTTTGGGGCCTGCCTGGCAGCCGTTCATCAGGTCCTGATAATATGCGGCCATGTCCACGCCGTTCACCTGCTTCAGGTTCAGCGCTTCGGCGCGGGCTGCGGCCCGGGCCGGCCCGACATACTGAGGGGTCAGAGCGTCGGGGCGTTCGCCGGTCAGCGCCTGTTCACGCTGCAGGCTGCGGGCCATGCCCTGGCTGGTGCCGTTGATCAGCGGAGCATCCACCGGCTGGCCGCCTGCTTCTCCGATTGCGGGCTGCTTGCGGTACGCGGCCTGCGTCTGCTTCATACCGTTGTACAGGCTGGCGGGGCTGGAAACTGCAGACAGCATTTGAATACCTTTCACTACGCTCTTGAAACTCACTTTATGATAATTTGAAGTAAACCGGTGAGGAATCCTTAGGACTGGTTAACGGCGTGTTAAGTGTACGGCCGGTGCCGGGCGCGGGCCGCCTTGCCAGCCATGCCTTTCCTGAGGATGATGCGGCCAATGGCACAGCCGGGGAAACGTGATGATTGCAGCCAGCCTTGATACGCCTGTCGGCGTGCTCAGCGTGTCAGAACGGGACGGTGCTGTCGTGCGGCTGGCCTGGTCTGCAGAGGCTACAGGTCAATCAGCCTTGCTGGACCGGGCGCTGGAACAGTTGCGCGCGTATTTCGCCGGTGAGCTGACGGAATTCGATCTGCCGTTGCAGGTGGAGGGGTCGGAGTTTCAGAAAGCGGTTTGCGCAGCGATGCTGGCGATCCCTTTTGGCGAGACGCGCACCTATGGCGATATTGCCAGGGACCTTGGCGCCCCGCCCCAGCCGGTGGGCAATGCGTGCGGCGGCAACCCGATCCCTGTGATCATCCCCTGCCACCGGGTGCTGAGCGCAACGGGTCTGGGGGGCTTTTCCGGCCAGGGCGGGGTAGAGACAAAGGTCGCGCTGCTGAAACACGAGGGCGCCGCCAGCCTTCTGATCTAAACCTGCCGGCAGGCGCCAGCTTCCGCATTTGCTTCTTTCTGGCGGAAGGCACACAGTGTGAGTGCGCCCCGGGGGGGGGCGGGTGCGCCGTCCCCCGGGTAACAGGCCGCGCTGCGGGGCGGCCCGGAAGGGATCAGGCAAACAGGGCCTTCACCTGCTCATAAAGCGGTGCGGTATCCGCGCCGGAGGTTTCGGAGAAGTCGCTGATCAGCGCCAGGATCACCGATTCCATATCTGCTTCGGACGGTGGTTCCTGGGCGGGTGCCGCGGCGGTTTCTGCGGTTGTGTCCGGGCTGCCCGCCGGTTCTAAGCCTCTGGTTTCGGCCGTGCCCAAAGTGCTGCCGGCAGGCGGCTGCGCGGCTTCGGCAGCTTCGGCCTGCTGGGCGCGCCAGCCCCAGGCCTTGGCATGCTCGGGCGGCCCGGGCTGCTTGCTGCCGGTCACTGCGTTCAACGCGTGGCTCAGCCCGTTAGGCGGGAGGGAGGGGGCGGATACGGAATGCATGGCGTTCTCCTGTGGACGCTGCCGCGACGGCAAGTTCCGCATCAGTGTCCGCATTGGCCCGTTAAATCCGGCTTAGTGGCCGGACTTCTTTCTAACGCAAACTCCATTTAAACTATCGGCCATTTGTTAAAGCTTGCCAGGGCATACAAAAAACGCGGCCGGAGCGGGGCGGCACGCGCAGATCGCCGCTGCCTCAGGGGTGCGAAGGCGCGCGGCGGCGTTCGGGAATGATTTGCTGGGCGATGCCGACGAACAGCAGGTAGACCGAGGTGACCACCAGCCCCCAATGGGCCCAGCTGGCCGGGTGGAAATCGACCCAGGCGGCCCAGCCGGCAAAGAACGTCCAGGCCAGCGCCACCGGCAGCGAGACTTTGCGCCAGCGGGCCGTGCGCACCGGATGGATGAATTTCAGCGGCAGGAACATGGCAATGGACAACAGCGTCACCAGCACAAGAATAGTCCAATGGCTGGGCTCCAGCGCAAAGATCACCAGAACCGGCATGTTCCACACGCCGGGATAGCCGGAGAAGGAATTGTCCTTGGTCTTCATCCGCGTGTCGGCGTAATACATCGCGCTGCCAAAGGTGATCACGATGATCGCAAACCAGCCGGTCCAGCCGGCCATCAGCCCCGATTGGAACAGGGCAAAGGCCGGGATGAACACATAGGTCAGATAGTCGATGATCAGGTCCAGCAGCACGCCGTCGAACTCAGGCGAATAGCGCTTGACGTGATAATGACGGGCCAGCGGGCCGTCGATGCCGTCCACGGCAAAAGCCACCACCAGCCAGACGAACATCAGGCTCCACTTGCCGTCCGCCGCCGCCAGCATCGCCAGCATGGCGAACACGGCGCCGGTTGCGGTGAGCAGGTGAACGGAAAGGGCGCGCAGTTGAGGTGTCATTGGTCCCTGATGGCGGTTTTGCCCACAGGCCGCAAGCGTTCAATGCAGCTTTGAGCGGAATTCCGTGCCCGCAGTAAACTGAATGCGCGCCATGCGGCGGCCCAGGGGAGCGGGGTCGGTGATGCCGGGGGAGGAGAACGGCGCCCTGGACGGCAGATCGCCCATCCGCTCCCACGGCTGGCCGCCGGGCGGCGGGGCAGGGGCAGCAGGGGCACCATCAGCATAGAGGGCGGCAGAACCGGGAATGGTCATAGCAGAATCCTTTCTGGATCGGTTTCCGCCATCAAGCCGGAGCAGCCTTAACACGGGCTTGCCAAGAGGCGGAGACAGCCCGGAAAAATAGCGCGCATTTTAACTAACCGGGTCCGCGGTCCCGGTCCGCGCAGGCGGTATCAGCCGCAGCAGCGGCTTCCCATCTGCACCGGCGGGCAGGGGACAGTGCCGTAGGAGCAGAACACGCAGCAGTCTCCGGGCTTGGGCCGCAATAGGACACGGCAGCCCGGGCATTCGTGAAACCATTGGCAGGCATCCTGCGGCATTTCCAGCGCAGCCTCGTGCCCGCATGCGGGGCAGGTCAGAACACTGGTCAGAACAGGTATTTTGTCAGTCATGGGCAGGCCTCCCCGCCTTGAGCAGAGGCCGGATAGTGCGCCGCGTCAAGTCATGCCTTGGGGTGGGCGCGCATGTAGACATCCATCAGATGAGTGGTGTCCACCGCCGTATAGGCCTGGGTGGTCGACAGCGACGCATGGCCCAGCAGTTCCTGAATGGCGCGCAGATCGCCGCCGGCTTCCAGCAGATGGGTGGCGAAGCTGTGGCGCAGCGCGTGCGGGGTCGCGGTGGCGGGCAGGCCCAGCTGGGCGCGGGTCCGGGCCATTACGCCTTGGATCTGGCGCGGGTTCAGCGCGCCGCCGCGCACGCCGCGGAACAGCGGCGCTGCGGCCTCCTGCGGATGCGGGCACAGCTCCAAGTAACGGTTCACCGCGTCGCGGGCGGCGGGCAGCACCGGCACCACCCGCTCCTTTTTGCCCTTGCCAAGGATGCGCAGCACCGGCGGCAGCGGCGCGTCGGAGCCCTTCAGCCCCAGCGCCTCGGAAATCCGCAGGCCGCAGCCGTAAAGCAGCGTGACCACCGCCGCATCCCGGGCCGCCACCCAATCCTGCTGCGATTGCAGCTCCACCGTCTCCAGCACCGCCTTGGCGGCTTCCGGCGCCAGCGGGCGCGGCAGTTTCTTCTGGAACTTCGGGGCACGGGCCAGGAGCACCGCTGCGGGTTCGAACCCTTCGCGTTCCGCCAGCCAGCGGTAGAAATTCTTGACCGCCGAAAGCTTGCGCGCCAGCGAGCGCGCACCGGTTCCGGAGTTGCGCTCTGACGCCATCCAGGCGCGCATGTCGGAGGTGGTGATCCGCGCCAGCGCACCCAGCCCCTGCGGGCCGCCGGAATGTGCGGTCATGAAGGCGAGGAATGCCGAAACATCGCCGCGGTAGGCGGTCAGCGTGTGGGCCGAGGCGTCCCCCAGCCCGCCCAGACGCGCCAGCCAAAGCTGCAGCGCATCACGGCAGGCCGGGGAGATCATCGTCATGACAGCCAGCTGCGCATCGCGCGTTCAAAGACGCCGCCGAAGAAGGCCAGCAGATCGGTGCCTTGCATCGGCGAGAACTGATGCGGATCTTCCGAGCCCATCACCAGCATCCCTGGCAGGCGGCCCTCACCAAGATCAAGCATAAGGCAGGCCTCGGAGCGGATCCATTCCGCCTTCAGCCCATAAACCCTCGGGCTGCCGCTTTGGGTCTGGCGCAGGGTCACGGTGCGCTGGCTGCCGGGCTGGCCTGCATAGCTTTCGGCGAATCCCGGGCCTGCCAGTTTCAGCGCATCGGACTTGCGCTCCACCGCGGCGCCGCCGGGCTGGGCGGTTTCCAGAACCAGCGCCAGGGCATCGACGCGCAGAATTTCCGGCATGTCCTGTTCCAGGCAGGCGAGGAAGGCGGTGAAATCCTGCGGCTCCAGCAGGCGCAGAACGGCGCGGTGAATGAGGTTGGTGCCGGCCAGATTGTCATAGGCCGCGGCAATCACCGATCGGTGAGTGTCCTCCAGCCGGTCAAGCCGGGCCGCCATCCGCTCCATCGCGATGCCGCGCAAGTCGACAACATTGGAGCCCATGGCGCGCTCATTGGCGGCGACGAGGGCGTTCATCAGGTGCTGGTCCTCCAGCACGGCATCGGGTTTGGCGAGGATAGCCTCGCGCAGCTGGTCTTCCAGGCTGACTGAAGGGCTTGTACTGCTCATGCGTGAAACTCTTACGGCTCCGGACCTCTGACGGGTTTGGTTCCGTGTATAACACGGGATTTGCGCAATGCTGCGGAAAATTTCCGGACCGGCAGAAATTGCCGCGCGCAGGCAGGCTCCCGCCCGTCGCCGGTGCATCGAAATGCTCCGCTCCCGTTGGGCCGGGCGCCGGGCAGA